>CAZTBH010000037.1:0-28102 GCA_964611845.1 uncultured Neisseria sp. | reverse complement strand
TACTTACCGATGGAGGTAAAATGCAAAAAATTAATTTCTGTCATGTAGCAAGAGATTTTTTACTATCTTATTGGTCGGATTATTCACTACCATATAGCCAGTTCCGATACCCGAAGGTAAGCTGTAAATTGTTCTGGGTGCTATCAGTTGTAAGCTACTTACATCGCCATTTTCATTATTACTGCTATTACTACTGTTGCTCGAACTATTCCCATTTGAGCAGGCTGTCGCTATTGCGGATAAAATCAACACACCAACCAAGCTCTTTAGTGGTTTTTTTTTATTTTCTTTATTTATCATCAGTTAATCTAACCCCTTAAAAATCTGTCATATAATAGAAATCAATAATATGGCAAAATAATGTGCGATTATAGCAGAGAGTTTTGCTGCTCAACAATCACCATTTTTGGTTAGGTACAACAAATAAATAAGTAGAACAGAAAGGAACAGTGAGAGAAATTCTAAAACCTTTGATGAAGTCAATCAATTATGTAGGATTAAACAACAGAAAAATATTGTTTTAACCAATCAGCAAGCTTCTCCTCCAAAATAATTACCGATGGTCGCCATAATGACTCAGGGATTGAAAAAGGAAAACCATAAGACAATGCAGTTTCTACAACTAGCTTAGTACCTGCTACTGATAATGAAAATTTAACCCGCAACTGATTTCTAATTATTGATGCAACAGTTTCCCGTTTCACTTCTAGAATAACAGCGATTTGTTCCTGTGTAATTCCGCAAATCAATAAGAAAAGAACCTCTTCTTCACGTTTGGATAACTTGATTTGCGGAGTATCAACTTGAGCTTTTTTTTGTTCCAGAAGATTCTGAATATACTCATGATACCCTGCCAGCCGATAATTCAAAGCTAGGCTTTGAATTGCTACAACATGTCCCGTTTCATTAAAAACAGGAATGAGAGTCATAAGATAGCTGCGAATTCCACGATCATAAGGCAATGAATCAATAAAACTCGCCGGATACCCAGTTTTAAATACATATTGGTGAATTCTAAAAATTTTACGTGCATAGCGATGCATTACATTGGCACTTTTATCATTATACCATTTGCCGAAATACCACTGCCCTAAATCTATTCTTGCATAGTATTTATAGCTGGTACCAGCCGCATCCTCACTACTAAGCAAACCAACTGAACGCGCACTTTGATCAGTACATAAGATAGTTTGATAACGAAAATCAATAATTACCGAGTACAATGATTTAGTAATTGCCGTTTGAAAATATGGTTTTACCACATTTTGGAGATATTGATCGGCAACATCCGGATTAAGCGGCGCAACATCTGCTGCGTCACACTCAAACCATTGTCGCTCGTGGAGAGAATAAATATCAGAAGCTACTTGTGAATTGACTAGACTATTAACAGCAATCGTTGATTGTTCAATTTTACTAAAATTCAGCATTACTAGCGTTGTAACAAGATCAGCACAATATTTATCGGTAACCATCACTAATTGGTTAAAATATAAACAGTAGAAACTATGATCGATCACCCAAACCAACAACTCTTTAATCACCTGCGAGGATAAATGACGATCATTCAGAAAGCTTCTTACTTGTGCAATAGAGTCGTCTTGTGTGCGCTCAATTTCAATAATTCCGACTAGCTGTTGATTACGCTTGTCAATTAGCCCTACACGCAATATCATGTTATTGGTATCTTTATCCACACCCAAAAAACCAGCGTCCTCCGCCAGTAGGATTCTTTCATCGCTACTACTATATTGTAGATAGTCATCAATAAATGAACTAACTACCGCAGAGTCAAGTAAACTAATTTTACGAACAAAATAATGTGGAGTAATAAACCAATCGGTATCTTTGGTAAAATCAAGCATGAAAACGACAATCTCTACAAATGTAAGTTAATTGATTTAGGCTGCAACTACAACGTGATTTCGTACTCTTTTGTCCACTGATATCGCAAGGTTTAGAGCGTTATTCTATCATTTTTTATAGTATCTAACCAAGAGCAATGAGCATATTCGCACATAAATTTACTCAAATTATTGATTCAAAAAAATTGGCGACATTAAAATGTCGCCATCTATAAATAATTTCCTTAATACATCGTCGAAGTATCAATCATCGGAGTTTTTTTCAAAGTATATTGATACGGAGGAGTACTAGTATAAACAATGTCCGCACGTTGATTTTTTGGTTGCTCACCACTTGTCTCGGTCGGATATGCTGGTTTGGTATTACCAAATGAAATAATACTGATTTGTTTTGCCGGAACGCCTAGTTTAACCAATGCTTGTTTCACATTTTGTGCGCGCTCCAAACCTAATTTTTGGTTATGTTGTATTGTTCCGATTTCAGAGCTATTACCTTGGATTTGCACTTTGGCATCAGAATGCGAAATTAAATACCCTGCATTTACTGTTAATAATTTATTATACTTAGCAGTAACATCGCTACCATTAAACGCGAAAAATACCGAATTAGCAACAACACTGCTAGTCGCCGAAGAACCAGCCTCACTTGAAGATGCTTGAACCGATGGCGCTTGATTACTGGTACAAGCTGCAATACTAAAAACTGCAGCGGCAATTGATAAAATTTTTACTAAACGCATTAAGATCCCTTTTCCTAGTCTGTTTACATTTGCTTGATAAGTAAGTAATTATACTATACTAGAAATTTAATGCACGTAAATTTACGTGAGTAGATATACTCGGACAAATTGGAAATACTGGTAGGCGTTTTGCTGCGAAGCCTACTTGTCGTAAGTGAGCAGCAAAACAACGCCCAAGTCAGATGAATCTGTTCGAATATAGTAACCAAACGCTTATTTAAAAGTAGACAATTAACCAACCTAGTAACTATTTTCTACGGTTGGTGATAAATAAAATCGGTTACTAACATTTACCAGAGCCAATAGCGATGCAGTAGTAATGTCACTATGTTTTCCAACACCAAATTTAGTCTCATTTCTCAGACTATTATGACACTCTATTATAGCAATGGCTGAGGCATCTGCCCCACTTCCCAAAGATTTTTCTTCATAACTGATAATTTGTAACTGACTACCCAAGGCATTTACCGCAGCATCAAGCGTACCATTGCCTGCCCCTTCTAAATGAACAGTTTTATTACCCAAGCAAATCTCTAAGTTAATCTTCTTGCCGAATGAGTCATTATCTATTCTATGACTGGTATAATTAATCATAGTTTGATCATTAGTAGTATAATTTAAATAGGTTTGCTCAAAAATATCCCAAATGCGCTCTGGAGGCATTTCAGTTTCAGAACTATCAACCGCTTGCTGTATTATGCTGCTGAATTCAACCTGCATTCTGCGAGGCATAGTAATACCATAATTATTTTCCATAATATAAGCAATACCTCCTTTACCAGATTGGCTATTTACCCGGATAATATTGGCATAACTCCGCCCAAGATCCGATGGATCAATCGGTAAATACGGTACAGTCCAAATTTCTTTCCCCTGTTGATAAGCAAAACCTTTTTTAATTGCATCCTGATGTGAACCAGAAAATGCAGTAAATACCAAGTCACCAACATAAGGATGGCGTGGATGAATGGGTAATTGGGTTGCTTCCTCAACAACTTTTGCGGTATGATTGATATTAGAAAAATCCAGAGCAGGATTAATGCCTTGGGTATAGAGATTAAGCGCCAAAGTAACTAAATCAACATTACCGCAGCGCTCACCATTACCAAATAAACAACCTTCAACTCTTTGTGCTCCAGCCAATAACGCCAACTCGGCTGTAGCAACACCTGTTCCACGATCATTATGCGGATGAACCGACAAAATTACATTTTCACGTTGCTGCAAGCGATTACTAATCCATTCTATTCGATCAGCAAAAACATTGGGTGTAGTGTTTTCCACGGTAGTTGGCAAATTAATAATAATTGGACGCTCTTCGCTCACCATCCACGCATTGATTGCGGTATTACAGGCGTCCAAAGCAACCTCTGGTTCAGTAGAGGAAAATGTCTCTGGTGAGTATTGCAAAATCCACTTTGTTTCAGGTATATTATCAGTTAGTTGCTTAAAGTAACTAACTTGGGTTGCGATCAAATCCATAACCTGACTAACTGACATTCCAAAAACAATTTCTCGCCATGCTGGTGCAGTAGCATTATAGATGTGTATAATCACACATTTACAGCCGCGCACCGCCTCAACTGTTTTTAGAATTAAATCTTGACGCGCTTGCGTCATAACCATAATAGTTACATCATCTGGAATCAGATCTTCCTCAATTAGTTTCCGGACAAACTTATAATCAATTTCAGATGCTGCCGGAAATCCAACCTCAATTTCCTTTAGCCCAACCTTGATTAATTCTGCATAAAATTTAGTTTTAGTCTCTACACTCATCGGGTTAAATAATGACTGATTACCGTCACGCAAATCAGTAGAAAGCCAAATTGGCGGCTGGGTTAGCGTTTTATTCACCCACGTTCTTTCAGGAAAATTGATTACCTCTGAAGCAATATATTTACGAGATGGGTCTTTTAGCATAGTAAACTCCTTTTATTGGTTATGACGATATTTTATAGTTTACTTAGTGAATTATTATTGCAAATATATATTTTTATTGCTAAATATTGATATATAATTGCTTACTTTATAATTATTATGAAATATTATTGCAATGACACTAGATAGCTATGATAAAGAGATTTTGCGGGTGATTCAAAATGAAGGAAAAATCAGCAATCAAGATTTAGCAGATCGGGTTAGTTTATCGCCATCCGCGTGCTTACGGAGAGTAAAAGCTCTTGAAGAAAATGGAATAATTGTTGGTTATCGCTGTGTTCTTAATGCCAAAAAGCTTGATTTGGGATTAATGGCACTAGTGTCAATCTCGATGGATAAACATACGCCAGAACGTTTTGAAGTATTTGAAAAAGGTGTCAACGGCATCCCTGAAGTCATTGAGTGCTTATTAATTACTGGACAATCTGCTGATTATCAGCTTAAACTGATTGTTCGTGATTTAGAGCATTACCATCAGATTTTATTGGGTAAAATCACAAAAATAGCGGGAGTAACTGGAGTTCATTCTAGTTTTGTATTAAACAAAGTAATTGAAAACCGTGCAACTCCGATTTATTAACTAAATTACTTGTTTGATTGAATTGAATAATTCGGTGATTGGTTCAGCAGCATTTGACAGCACTCTGATTAAATATCCACCCCCTGTAAGAGCGCTAATTCCACAGTCTAAACCAGATTCATCAATGATGACGTGAATAGACATTAAATACTCAGAATTAAATATATAACCATAGATAATCAAATTACCCAAATAGCTATAACCTTCGAACATCCCACAAGTTGCTAAATTTTGTTCTGTCGGAACTAAATAGCAATTATCACGGTAAACAATTTTGTCCAGAAGATAAACACTCAGCAAATTATGATATTTTCTAAATGCGAAGCATTCATTACGTAAAACGCGTCCTGATGAAATAATATCAGAATAGATCAAGCGCGAACTCGCACTTAATAGCCTGATTTCCGTTGTACTGGTAAATGCCGAGTCCTGAAATGGAATTGTCGGTAGCGGAGTATAAATTAGGCTGGCATTCTCCGCAATTTGAATATTAACCTTACGCTTGGCGGCACCAGCAGGCATAGCATGAATCTTTTCAAATGACTGAGCTGATATCAGTAGTTGGCTACCTTTAGCTAGCTGTAAATCAATTTGATAATTATCCCCTGCCATGATTCCAGCCGAAGCATTCATTAGGATATATTCAATACCACCATTTGGCAAACGAAAAAAATTGGTAAGTTTAAACGGAGCAGAATAATAAACATGCTCAGGTATAGTTAATCCAGACTCCGCACAAACAGTACTAATCTCTAACTTAGCGTGAGTATATCCTTGAAATAGCATTTAAGCCAAATCTTCCAATAATACCGCTGACTTAATCCACTTAATCACGTGATCTAGATTATGATCAGTTTTAAGATTGGTAAAAATAAATGGTTTAGTTCCACGCATTTTCAGAGAATCACGCTCCATTATGCTCAAATCAGCACCTACATAGGGAGCTAAATCAATTTTGTTGATAATCAGCAAATCAGAACGGGTTATTCCTGGTCCACCTTTACGCGGAATCTTGTCTCCTTCGGCTACATCAATCACAAAAATAGTTGCATCAACTAATTCTGGACTAAAAGTAGCCGAGAGATTATCGCCACCACTTTCAATAAATAATATCTGTAAGTTTGGAAAACGTTGACACATTTCATCAACCGCTTCCAAATTCATTGAGGCATCTTCGCGAATTGCAGTATGCGGACAACCGCCCGTTTCAACCCCAATAATCCGTTCTGCTGGCAACTTACTATTCTTGGTTAAAAATTCAGCATCTTCTTTAGTATAAATATCATTGGTAATTACTGCCAAATCATAATCATCAAATAAATATCGCGTTAAACGTTCCAATAACGCTGTTTTACCTGAACCAACCGGTCCGGCAACTCCAATTTTAACTACTGCCATATCTTGTATTCCTAAAAAATAACTTCTATTAATAACATCTATCTGCCATAAGATAAAGTAAGAGCTAGGCATAAGGCGACGAAGTGTACATGCAAAGAGGTACATGAGAAGCCTTATAACGACGCTATTGCTTCATATTCTCAGCAGATATACTCGAAGTATTTGATTCCTGGACGCGAAGTATTGATTAAAAAAGACGACGCATTGTAGCTAGAACTACATAAGAAGTCTTTTTTGAAATCCGACAAAGTCCAAGATTCAAAGACAATGAGTATATTAAGACATATATAAGCGTGAGTACAGCCTCTCATGTTGCATTGATCGTAGTTCAAATGCTGGTACCGAACGCCCGAGATCAACATCAGTTAGTAAATTTAGCTGCTGTAACGTTTGTTCAATTACAGGGTGTGTAGCATATAAAACTCGTTGCCCAACACTTTGACTTAGCGGAATTAGTTTGACCGCATTATTGACTATTGCTGACACTTGAGCATAAGCGTAATGACTAATTGCAGCACTGTAATCGATTTCTAGTACAGCACACAGTACCCCATAGATCATAGCAAAGTGTCCGGCACAAATTTGGTCTGTGACCATTTGACAATAAGCAGCATAAATCGACTGAGAAACAGTTAGCTGCATTGAATGCACCGTTTTAATAAAGCGCGAACCTAGTTTGATACTGGCTTCACGAATTTCACGGGCTGGTTTCATTGCTGAAGATAATTCATCTAAATGTTGTATCGCATCTACGTTACCAACTACCGCAGCTTCATAAGCTAGCTTAACCAGCAATAAATCATTATAAAGCAAATTATTAACCAGCATACTATGCAGATATAATTCTAAACTAACTTTGTCCCTAACTCGGTTTTGCTGAACATAGGTTTCCAGTCCATAAGATTGGGTATAACTTCCGATTGGAAATAGCGCATCATTAAGTTGCAGCAAGATAAATTGCTTAGCTAAATTATTATTCATGCTTTTAGTGATGATGGTGCTCATGTGAAATGTTTTTATGCCCTGTCAATGGCTTAACCAAGCGCGCATCAATAACTTCAACACCGGCTAAGATTTTCTTTAATAAAACCAGCATTGGCTGATCAAAAGGAACTAACAAGCGCTCAGGGTTATTTTCATCAATAAACAGTGATGCGTGGCGATTACCAAGTTCATAACAAACTACAGCAAGCTCAGACTTAGATGCTGGTTCAATAGCAATACATTTAGTCGGTATCACCTTAACTATAATCGCTTTCACCCCATCATCAAATAAAATATCCTGATCATTAAAGCTAAAACCATTTTCGCTAATATTAATACCGATTTCTAAATTATTCCGCGTAGTTTTACGCATGATACGCTTATTAAGTTCAAACCACTCTAATTCGATATAATCTAAGTCTAGATTAGCACGTAATGAAGTATTTGCTAAATTTCCACAAATTTTAGTGATTATCATTCGTTACAATCTAAAATAGAAAATAGCGTTGCGCTAAAGGTAAAATATTTGCTGCTTCACAGCTAATCGCAACACCATCAACAAGCACCTGATAGGTTTCAGGATTAACCTTAATCTCAGGTGTAGCATTATTTAAACGCATATCTTTTTTACCAATATTACGACAGTTTTTAACCGCAACAACTTGTTTTTCAAGCTTGAGCTGTTCTTTGACACCCAAATCAAGCGCTGCTTGTGAAACAAACGTTAAGCAGGTTTGGTACTTAGTTCGTCCAAAAGCACCAAACATATTGCGGTAATAAACTGGCTGTGGCGTAGGGATCGAGGCATTGGGATCTCCCATTTTACTCACTGCAATGAAACCACCTTTAATGATTAATTTGGGTTTTACTCCAAAAAAAGCAGGTTCCCATAAAACTAAATCCGCTAGTTTACCAACTTCAATTGAACCAACATAATCGGCAATTCCATGAGTAATTGCTGGATTGATGGTATATTTTGCTAAATAACGCTTGGCACGATAATTATCATTATTCGCAACATCTTCTGGTAAACTACCTCGTTGTTGTTTCATCTTACTAGCGCTTTGCCAAGTACGCGTAATTACCTCACCAATCCGTCCCATCGCCTGAGAATCTGAGCTGAGCATACTCAAAACTCCCATGTCATGCAATACATCTTCGGCGGCAATACTTTCTGGGCGAATCCGCGAATCAGCAAACGACACATCCTCACGAATACGTTTATCTAAATGATGACAAACCATCAACATATCAAGATGTTCGTCAACCGTATTAACGGTAAATGGCATAGTCGGATTAGTTGAAGAAGGTAAGATGTTAGGAAACGCAGCTATGCTAATAATATCTGGAGCGTGTCCGCCACCAGCACCCTCGGTATGATAAGTATGAATCGTACGATTTCCAATTGCAGCAATTGTATCCTCAACAAAGCCAGCCTCATTTAAAGTATCACTATGAATAGCAACCTGCACATCATATTGATCAGCAACTTCCAGACAACTCCGAATTGCTGCAGGTGTAGTACCCCAATCCTCATGAAGTTTTAATCCGATTGCTCCAGCCTTGATTTGTTCGATCAATGGTTCATGAGTAGAACAGTTGCCCTTACCAGTAAAGCCCAGATTAACCGGAAATTCTTCAGCCGATTCTAACATTCGTGCCAGATTCCACGCACCAGAGGTACAGGTAGTAGCATTAGTTCCATCAGCAGGACCAGTTCCTCCACCAATTAAAGTAGTAACACCGCTATAAAGTGCGGTTTCAATTTGCTGCGGGCAAATAAAATGAATGTGAGTATCAATGCCACCAGCGGTTATGATCAACCCTTCACCTGCAATAATCTCAGTTGAAGCTCCGATGATTAATTCTGGATGCACACCATCCATAATATCTGGATTCCCTGCTTTACCGATTGCAACTATTTTACCGTTTTTAACACCTAAATCAGCCTTAATAATCCCCCAGTGATCAAAAACCACTGCATTGGTAATCACCAAATCTGGAGCAATATCAGCACTGACTGAGGCGGATTGAGCCATTCCATCACGAATTGATTTACCACCGCCGAATTTTACTTCTTCACCATAAATAGTATGATCATACTCAATTTCAATAATAATCTCAGTGTCAGCTAAACGTATCTTATCGCCCGTAGTTGGACCATACATACTGACATAGTGCTCACGACTTAGAGTTACCCCCATTTTTTATTCTCCTGCACTGTTTAAAAATTGTTGCTCAGATAATCTAATTAATGCGGTAAGTTTATTTTGATCTAAACTGCCATTCACAAGTGCATTAAAACCACAGACAATTTTGTTGCCACCAAAAGGAGTTAATGTAATAGTACGTTCTTCACCCGGTTCAAAACGTAACGCAGTACCTGAAGGTATATCCAGACGCATACCATAAGCAAGTTCACGAATAAAATTTAATTTTTTATTAACTTCAAAAAAATGAAAATGTGAACCAACTTGAATTGGGCGGTCTCCTAGATTAGCTACTTTTAATTTAAGAGAGTTATCTGGAGTATTTAGTTCAATAGCATGTTTAGCATGGATGATTTCACCAGGAATCATGGTAATTACTTTCTTTATGTGCAACAAAATTAGACAATAGGATCGTGTACCGTAACAAGCTTAGTGCCATCAGGAAAGGTAGCCTCAATCTGGATTTCAGTTACCATTTCTGCAATTCCATCCATTACATCCTGCCGGGTTAGAAGCGTCTTGCCAAGACTCATTAATTCTGCCACACTCTTACCATCTCGTGCTAATTCCAGCAACTCAGAACTTATATAGGCAATTGATTCTGGATAATTTAATTTCACGCCACGGGCTTTACGTTTACGGGCAACTTCACCAGCGGTAAAAAGCATTAGTTTTTCTATTTCGCGAGGACTTAAATGCATATTAATTTTCTCTAACATATTAAACACATAACAACTATTACCCCCAAAGTCATTGGAGCAACGTAATTGTAGTACTAATTTCGCCAATTATGCAAATATCATTTATGACACAAATAAAGAGCAAAGTCACAACTTCTTTATTTGTAAACTGAATTTTAAAAACACGCAGCCTGTGACATGATAAAATAGCGAAGTTTTAATTCTAATTTTAAAGTAGATTTATGAAAAAAATTTTTAATTACTCACTTTTAGCACTTAGTTTGTCATCATGTTCATTTATGTCACCAACTCCTAGCAAAATTACTCAGAATTTAGATCGGGTTAATCCAGGCACAAATGTAGCACTCGTTGCTTTGGTACCGATGGAAATCCCAAATCCGACTCAACCTAAAATACTTAATTCTACCGCATTTAGGGTTACTCAGGACGTACGTGGCTACCCAAATACAGTTATACTAATTCCTCAAAATTCAATAATTACTGGCGTTTATAGCAATGATGGTAAAATTTGTCAGGTTTCATGGCAAGCAGTGTATCATGATTATCAAGCATTAGAAAAAGATCAAGGCGCACTGGGTGTTGCAACTATGGTAAATAATACCAGTTGCGATCCAAAATTAGGGATTCGCGCAGGTCAAATTATGACAATGACATTTAAATAAATCAAGGATAAGTTAGATGGCAATTAAATCAGATAAATGGATACGTAAAATGGCGGCAGAGCATGGCATGATTGAGCCATTTGAAGCTGGTCAGGTTAAACTAAATGGCGAGCAAAAAATAATTTCCTATGGCACTTCCAGCTATGGTTATGATATCCGTTGTGCCAATGAATTTAAAATTTTCACCAATATCAATAGCACGATAGTTGATCCCAAAAATTTCGACCCAAAAAACTTTGTTGAAATTAATGCTGATTATTGTATCATCCCACCTAATTCATTTGCCTTGGCACGCACAGTAGAATATTTTCGGATTCCACGCAATGTCTTGACGGTATGCTTGGGTAAATCAACCTATGCGCGCTGTGGAATTATTGTTAACGTGACTCCATTTGAACCAGAGTGGGAAGGTTATGTAACACTTGAATTTAGTAATACAACCCCACTACCAGCTAAAATTTATGCTAATGAGGGGGTTGCTCAAGTGTTATTTTTTGAGTCAGATGAAGAGTGCGAAACTTCATATAAAGACCGTAATGGTAAATATATGGGGCAAGTTGGCGTTACCCTGCCTAAAGCTTAAATCTTACCGCAATTCACGATAAAAGGTGCGGAGTTTATGCAGCTCTGCATCCCAAGTATAATGTTTTAATACTGCCTCGCGACCATTACCCCCCATTTTCTCTGCTTCATCCTGATTGTTTAATAACCACTGACAAGCTTTAGCAATTGCACTAGCATCACTTGGGTCTACCATCAAGCCGCAGCTATTACCTTCAACAATTGACTGCCATAATGGAAAGTTTGATGCAACAACTGGAATTCCAGCTAACATATACTCAAATAGTTTAATTGGTAATGATTCAAGATAACTTGGCGTTGGCAATAGCGTAACCATACCAACCTTAACCTGTGCTAAAAGTTCACCAATTTGCTGACGATTAATCACACCATTATAATTGACTAATTTCGCACCAGCACTATTCTTTATTTGTTGTGCGATTGTATCACCACTATAACTACCAGCAAGCTCTAGTCTTACACCACTGAGCGCGAGCGAATCCACCAATGGAATAATCCCCCGTGTAGCAGAAATACTCCCGATATAACAAATACTGTCTTGGCGATCATTCCACGCCACATCCTGCTGCATTAATTCTGCCAGAATCGGGAAATTATGAATCGCAATAGTATTTGAGTTATATTGCTTAAAGCGAGCAGCGATAATCTCAGTGGCACAAACCACTCCACCAAATAGCGCTGCCGAACGACGCTCTTTATATTCCACTAATTTGGAAATCAGCGGACGTAATCCACGCGGAATCCAGTGTTTATTCATAACTTGTTTCGGAACATCTTCGTGTACATCATAAATAACTTTATAGCCAAGCTTAGCTAATTTAACCCCAATCCCTAATAGCTCAGGATCATGGAAATGAACTACTTCGGGCTTGATCTCAAGAACTTTATTAAATACACGTTGCGCGCCAATTTTCATCCGCGATAATCGTCCGCCAGTTACACGTCCAACATCATATATCTGAACACCATCTTTTAACTCATCACCCAGTGAATCTGCAACAATCAGACTAACTTGATGATCAGAAGTTAATGCTTGACACTCTTTGATAAAGATACGTATATCATAGCGTGGATGAACTGAGGTAATATGACAGACCTGCATTATTTAGCTCACAATTTGGGTTAATAGATTTTGCAATTGTACCAAACGCCCATGAAAAAAATGTCCAGTTTTAACAAAGACACTAACCGGAACATCATGCGATTCGCACCATTCATAAACTGCAGTCATAGGAATTACTTCATCATCATGTCCATGAATAACTAAAGTTTTATTTTTATCGGGAACCATTACACTGTAACGCGTCACCGCTGGACCGATTAAGACCAATTTATGATGCTCAACTTGAGCCGCTAAACCAGATGCTACTGCACAGCCAAAAGAAAATCCAGCGATAAATAAAGGTAGATCAGGATAGTTTTGACGAACATACTCATACAATGCTCGGGCGTCCTCTATTTCACCGACACCAAAGTCATGCTCCCCCTCACTCATCCCTACTCCACGTAAATTAGGACAGTAACAGATATAACCTTTAGCATTCATAACTTTAGCAATACTTTGCACAATTTTATTGGTATAAGTCCCACCACCCTTAGGATCTGGATGAATTATAATTGCCACACCACAAGGAGAAGTCTTAGGCATTAGTTCTAAAATATCCAGCTTACCGCATGGCGCATCAATAAATAGTTGTCGCGCATTTTTAGGTATGATTATCGGATTAGTTGTCACGAGCTAATTCCTCTCTCAATTTCACAATATTTTCTGCGATAACCTCTTTACGCGCTTGATGCATTAAAAATATTTTAGCAAAAACAATACTTACCGCAAAGACTAAATAATTATCTTCAGGAAAACTAATCAGATGCTGATTGTGAAAATAAGAGATTGCATACAAAGCTAATATATAAGCAAATAAGAACCAAGTTTTAACAAAAGTTAGGAATGCATTTTTGCGGGCAAAAATCAGCCAATAACAAACACATACCAATAAAATCAACCACACCAGATGGTATAAATTATCCATGCCAGACCAATAAACAAAGAAACTACAGCTGGCAAAGCCTAGATAACCCAAAAGTCTTGGAAATGGTACTTTAAATTTACGCTCTAATTCAGGAAATTTATCACGTAAGATAATTAAAGCTAGCGGACCAGATAAACAACTGAGCAAAACTAATGAAGACAAGAAATTAACTAATTCCGTCCAAGTTGGGAATGGTAATAAAAAGCAAACACCAACTACCATATTGATCCATAATGCAATAACTGGTGCGGAAAATTTATTTACTTTAACTAATAATGACTTAGGGAAAAACTCACGTCCCAAACCAAATAATATCTTACCCGTTACCGTAGTAAATACGTTAGCTGTTCCTAAAGGTGCAATAATCGCATCTACAAATAAAATCACATAGATATAATGCAAGCCAAATAAGCTCAATAATCCAAGCAATGGAGCAACACCCGTTATCATTGAATATTTTTCACTTGGTAAGCAAAACATAAACATCAGCGATAAAGCACTATACATCACCCAACCAATTATCACTGGCGCGATGATTGACAACGGGATTGCACGACGAGGATTTTCGGCACTATTAGCAATAATCAAACCATTTTGAAAGCCAGAGAATGCAAATGCCAAACCAGAGCTAGTTATCGCCAATAAAATAGGTTCAAAAGCAAGCTTGGGTAAGTTATGGTTATTTACAATATGTGACGGATTTCCAAAAACAATAATCATACCGATCGCAATTGATAAAGGAATAATTATTTTCCAAATACTAACAATCGAATTAGCCTTTGCTACTCTGGTTAAATGTTGCGTATTAAACCAAGTTAAAAACAGCATAACCGCAAAAGCAGCAAATAATCCCATCATTGAGAGAGAAACACCTTTATCGGTTTGCTGCACTAAAGCTGGCACCCAAAATCCAAGATATTGGATTGCTGACTGAGCCTCCAAGGGTAAATAAACTACATAACTTACCCAACCTAAAACGACAAAGAGGAAGCCTAGAGCACGTGAATGAGTTACGCCAATAAAACGCATTACCCCACCAACAATTGGCAAAATACTAGCAACTTCGGCAAATGCCAAACCAATAATCAAACTTAGTAACGCGGTCAAAAACCACGAAATCAGGACTCCAACACCAGCGGTTTGAAAACCATAATAAGGCGAGAAAAGCCATCCGCTACCAATCATGCCACCAGTAGACAGCAAAATTAATTGCCAAGTTGAGATTTTTTTCATGCGTCTAAATCCTTTTAATCAAGTTTAGGAAGGGGTTTACGTTTTTTGCCATAGACTAATTTGTATAAATTATCCCGGTAATCTTGCTCACTCAAACTAAAAGTCGTCTGATGTTGCACCCGCTCTTCGGCAACTTTGCTATGTAGAGTAGCTAAATTCAAATCACTAAACTGTGTATTAGTTGCCAAATTCATAATATCAATATCAGAAAACTCGTCACAATTAGCTTCTAAATAACTAATTAAATTAAACAATTCGAGAACATCAGGCTCTAAGCGTTGCAAGACTTCCATCTCAGGAACAGGAAACTCACGCGCTAATTTAGGATTAGCCAACAACGACTTTACCAAACCTGTCAGCGGATTTACTTTTAAAGGTGAGCGTTTTAAATCATTGTCATACGCATTGCCAATTTGTTTTAGCTTACGATTAAAAAATGCAAAACGGCTCCGATTATTTAAGATGCTTTCAACCACCGATGGTTCAAGATCCACTACTGCCGCCAGCTGTTTTTTCAGAATAACTTGCAGTGCAATTGCTTTAATCTGATCAATATAGGGTTTAACTAAGCTAATTAGGCGTGCTTTACCTTCATCGGTATTGATTTGCACTTCTGCAACTAATTGATTGAGTAAAAAAGCTACCAAGCCAACTGAGCCATCACTTATTTTTTGCCGAAACCCATCTACTCCATGCTCACGAATGAAACTATCTGGATCATGCTCACTTGGTAAAAACAGAAAATTCACCGCTTTGGCATCAGTAACTAAACCCATCGAACGCTCTAATGCGCGCCAAGCTGCTTTCTTACCAGCGCTATCGCCATCAAATGAGTAACAAATATTATCACATAATCGGAATAAAATCTTGATATGCTCTTCAGTAACCGCAGTACCCATGGTTGCCACAACATTAGTCACACCATATTGGTGCAATGCAATAACATCCATATAGCCTTCAACTACAATCACCTGATTAAGATCACGAATTGACTTTTTGGCTTCAAATAAGCCATATAATTCTTTGGATTTATTAAATAATTCGGTTTCTGGCGAATTAAGATATTTAGGCTCACCCTGCCCGATTATTCGCCCGCCAAAGCCGATAATTTCGCCTTTGACGTTCTTAATCGGGAACATGATCCGTTCACGAAAACGATCATAGCGTTTGCCATTTTCATTCTCAATTACCAGACCACCATCGAGTAAAAGTTTATTTTTGGCATAATCATTGAAATTAGCCGCAAGATTCTGAAAATTATTTAATGCAAAACCAAGGTCAAATTGATTAATGATTGCCGTAGTTAATCCACGATGCTGCAAATAATGTAAGGCGTAGCTTGAACCAGCCAAGGTTTTACGATAAAAATTCATCGCACTAAGCATAGTTTGATTAATATCTAATTTATGCTGTTTGTGTTGTTGAATCTGTTCTTTGCTAAACTTTTCCTGATTGGCTTCGGGGATATGTACACCATATTGATCTGCTAACGATTTTACGGCAGAGACAAAATCCAAACCAAGGTACTTCATGACAAAGCTAATTGAATTCCCTGATTCACCGCAACCGAAGCAATGATACATTTGTTTAAGTGGACTAATTGAAAAGGAAGCGGATTTTTCATTATGGAAAGGACAGCAGGCAAAATAATTTTGCCCGGAGCGCTTGAGTTTGAGATGCTTACCGAGCACATCAACTATATCAGCACGTTCAACTACTTCGTCAATAATATTTTGCGGAATTTGCATCGCTATTGTGCCATAATCTGTTTAATTTCACCAGGTGTCAGATCGCGCCACGCACCGCTATCCAAACCATAATCATTAACACAATGAATCCGAATCCGTTTCAAATCGATCACCCGATAATCACAAACTTCTGCCATTCTGCGTAGTTGACGATTGACACCTTCAGTTAGAGTTATTTTATAGACACTATCACCAATTTGTTTTACTTTAGCAGGACGTAATTGTTTATCATCCAGTACGATGCTCCCATTTGCTTGGCGTGCAAGGTATTCCTTAGTAACTGGCTTATTTACTCGCACAATATATTCTTTTTCTTTAGCAAATTCTGCGCCAAATACTTTATAGACAAATTTGCCGTCATTGGATAAAATCACCAAACCATGACTTTCTTTGTCCAAGCGACCAGCATATGTTAGGTCTTTAATTTGCGGCAAAAGCTCAAAAATTGGTTTGCCATCAACGTGGCTTTTACTACAAACATAGCCTTTAGGTTTATTGAGCAGAATATAGCGAAATTGGGCTTTTTCTTCTGCGACACCTGAGAGTACTTCCACTTTATCAGTTACAGGGTCTAGCTTAAAACCAAGCTCAGTTACTACTTGTCCATTGACTTTAATATAGCCTTTGGCAATAAATTCATCAGCCTTGCGCCGTGAACAGATATTTAAATCTTTGAGGTGTTTATTTAATCGTACTAATTCCATAATTTTATTTCCCGTAACATAACCCAATAACACTATACAAATATATATCTACATATTTCAAATAGTAAATTTAGATTTTAGCCTAATTATGCTAAAAAATATAAACTTTTGCTATTTTGGACTTATCTCTATATCAATTCAACGTAAAATATTTATTTGGTTTAGTTATTTAATATCTCCCATATTTTGGCTTCAAGCTCTGGTGTAACGAAATGAGTGCCACTATTTCTTATATCATTTACTATTTCACTAATTACCTTACATCCCTTTGATATTTCGATTTCATAAGAAATAAAATCTTCATGATGACCACTGAAACGCCCCCAATTACTGGTTCTTAGACTTGAGTATGGACTTCCAAACTTACCTGAGGATTGAATGCTACTAATAGTATCCTGTACTCTTGACAAATTTCTATCTTGTTCATCAAGTGTTGACATAGCTTTTTGTATAGGTTCTTTTATATTTCGATTAGTTTCTTCCAGATTAATTTTAAAATTTATCAATGACAGATCAACTAACCTACTAAATTTAGTTATTAAATCCTTATATGTGTGCGTATTTTCAGTAGGTTGATTATAATATTCGGGTCTTTTGATAATTTCTTTACTTGTGATCTCTTTTATTAGCAATAGATCAGCCGAAGTTAAGTCTGGTATTATCTTTATGATGTTTTTAATAATCCTGTATTTGGCATCATCGCTTAATTGCTTAATACATATTCTATGACATTGGTCATAGACTTGCTTTATCTGCTCATCAATATCAAGATTCTGTAAGTATCCCATTTGTAGAGCTGTAATCTTTTTTGCTATCTGTGGATCAGATGAATCTAAATTCTTTGGTAATAGGTTTTGAAAATCATTGCTTGATGATCGGAGCTGATTGATTATAATTGTAGTATGGTAATTCGTTTCGCTATAATCATTGCCAACATCCGTTAACACACTGCGGTTGGCATTTATTCCGCCACCATCAGCAGATTGTTCGTTTTTAACATTATCAAACAAAGTCATTATTTTCTACCATTTCCAACATTATTAAACTTACTATTATTTGCATTAATGCCGTTATTCTTTGCTATTTGTTTATTCTTAGTTATTGATGATTTAACAATTAAACCCATAACAATGGTTATAATAATGCCTATAACGGTTAAGAACCCTTGATTATGTTCAGCCCACGCCCAAATGACTACATTACTTTCCATTTAGATTTCCGATCATATTATGACTACTTAGAATAGCACTCCCCCTCAATACAACTTCACTATTCACAAATTCGTTAAACTGCTTATTTGATACTCGTGTAAATTTAATTTGACTATCCATCTCCGGAATATCACTATAATAAATATCACTGTCTGGCATATTTGCTAATGCTTCAATTTCTTTTTGGATTTGTTTATTGGTTTTCATATATAGCTCTTTTTTTACTAGCTTTAGGCACCGATAGAATTGGTTGACAAATAAAAGCAATTTCCATCATTTCTTCAGTTAATTCGGGAGCTTCCTTATAATCGTAACTGCATCTACTTTGCCCAATTAATTTTCTTTATAGGTTTGTTGTTCATGCTTGTTAACCTTTATAAATGAAGTAGTACGAATTATATCAGGTACACATGTGAGCGTAGTTAATTGATTGCCAATGTAACAGCACCAACTCAAATTCTTAAATTAGTCTAAAATATCCGCTTACTTCCCGCGCATAAACATGCCATCTAAATCATGCATGGTTAGTTTAAACCAAGTCGGACGCCCATGATTGCAGTAATTAGAGCGCTCAGTTTGTTCCATTTCACGTAGCAGTGCGTCCATCTCCGCAATCGACAATTGATGATTAGCGCGAACCGCACAATGACATGCCATCGTTGATAAAATTTCTTCCTGATGCTGTAGTATGACATTGCTACTACCAAAATTAGCTAAATCCTGTAAGACGTCACGCACCAGCTGTTCAGTTTGTTCACCGTCAAGTAACAGCGGTATCGCGCGTATCGCTAGTTGTTGTTCACCGATTACATCTAACTCAAAACCGAGTAAACTAAGCTCATCACGATGCTTATGTAACGCTTCAATCAAAATCGGATTAACATTCAAAGCCAAAGGCATCAAAAGTTGCTGTGCAGCAATCGCATTAGTTCCTAATTGTCGTTTTAGCTTTTCTAAGATAATTCGCTCATGAGCAGCGTGCATATCAACTACGATCATTCCATCACGAGTTTGTGACAAGATATAAATTCCCTGTAATTGAGCAATCGCATGCCCAAGTGGTGGGAAGGTTGCATTATTAGCAACACCACTTAATTCATTACCTTCTTCAACAAATAAATCACTGTTAGAAGTTTTATTCATTCCGCCAAGTGAACTACCGAGCCACTCACGGACTAAATCAGCGTTATTTTCTAACGGACGTTGATAAGATTGCGCAGGTTTATAATTTTGCGCCAAAGATTGGTAATCATTTCCCTGCAAGTTACTAACTTGCTTATCATAAGTAGAACCACTACCCAGAGGATAAGGCGTTCCAGTATAATTATCAGAATCATGATTGCGACCAGTAAAACTATCCTCGGCAAGCGTTGAACTTAGCGTTAGCGCCAGTGCTTTTTTTAATGAACGACTAATAAAACTATGGATTGCACCAGAATCCTTAAAACGCACCTCACTTTTGCTCGGGTGAACATTAACATCAATATCCGCCGGATTAATCGTTAAAAATAACACATAATTGGGGTTATGCTCATGATGTAAGACGCCACTAAAACCTTGCTTAATTGCACTTTGAATAACTTTATCTCTGACATAACGCCCATTGACAAAGAATATTTGGAGATTTTTGTTTTGCTCTAAATAAGCAGGATGATAAACATAACCAGATAAATTTAAATCTTCACCCGCTATTTCAGCAATCGTGAAATATTTCTGGGCATAACTATTGCCATAAAGATCAACCGTACGCCCAAGTAAATCGCTATTGCTTAGATTATAGATTTCTTTATCATTGTGACTTAGCTTAAATGCAATCTCCGGATGAGAAAGACTTAAACGTTCAAAAACAGTTTTACAATGTTGGTACTCAGTGGTTTCACTTTTTAGAAATTTTTTACGCGCCGGAATATTATGATATAAGTCTTTAACTTCAACTACGGTACCATGATTTAAGGCTGCAGGTTTAACCGCTTGCACATCACCAAAAATATTATTAATTTGATAACCCGTGCTACCCGCTTCACGACTAGAGAGATTAAACCATGAAACCGAAGCAATTGAAGCCAAGCCTTCACCACGAAAGCCCAGCGTTTGAATCGCATACAGATCATCTTCACTATTTAGCTTGCTGGTAGCGTGGCGCTCAATTGCCAGAGTTAAATCATCAGCCGCAATACCGCTACCATTATCCGTGACTTTGATTAACTTAATTCCGCCCTGCTCCAGTTCCACATTAATCGTTGTTGCCCCAGCATCAATACTATTTTCCAATATTTCTTTTAATGCTGAGGCAGGACGCTCTACCACTTCCCCAGCGCATATCCGATTAACTAAATTATCTTCAAGCTTATGAATCCGTTGCGCCATTATCTATTTACCTGTTTTAAATTTTGCATCCCAAATCATTTTTAGCGCTGGCAACACTGAAACAACCATAACAGCCATAATGATCAATGACATATGCTCTTTAATTACTGGAATATTCCCAAATAAAAACCCACCACATAAAAATATAATCACCCACAATAACGAAGCAATTAAGCTGAAACTTACAAATTTACGATAAGTCATATGCCCTAAGCCTGCCACAAATGGCGCAAAGGTGCGTACTAGTGGAATAAAGCGCGCAATGATAATTGCTTTAGAACCATGACGCTCATAAAATTCGTGAGTTTTAGCCAAAATATCGCGACGAAATATTTTAGAGTTTGGATTGGAGAATAATTTATCACCAATAAATTTACCAAAAATAAAATTAGTATTATCGCCCAAGAAAGCGGCTAAAATCAATATTACAATCAAAACTCCAATATGTAACTGTCCTGCTCCAGCAAACGCACCAGCAACAAAAAGCAATGAATCACCTGGTAAAAATGGCGTAACCACTAAACCAGTTTCACAAAAAATCACTAGGAAAAATAAAATATAAAAATAGCTATGGTAATTTTCTAAAACTACGCCGATATATTTATCCAAATGAAGAATAATATTGATTATATCCATCATAATAAGTGCCTTTATCTTAAAATTTTAGGGCGTAAAAACGCCCTGTCACAATCAACGCTATAACATGTGTTTGGTTACAATAGTTTAGTAATTATAACATGTCTTAGCAGAATTAAAAATCACTGTTACATAAATCTAGCAGTAATATCCGTCGATGACTCAGAGCCAATTTTATCAAAATGATTCGCCAAAAATTCCGTTGCCAGTTGTTTTCCACTATCAAATAAATACTTCAAATACTCAGGATCAGTGTTCAGCTTACTTGATACACCAAGCTCTTGTACGATACGTTCTGCCTCAATAGTATGAACAAAAACTCGCTTATGCTTTTGCTTGTCTAATTCACCATTATCAATCAAATCAGTAACAAATTTTACCGCACGTAATTCGCGCATAAGACTTGAGTTAAACGACAAAGTATTAATCCGATCCAAAATTTCACGGGCATTTTTGGGCATATGATCAATATTAACTGGGTTAATCTGAACAATCAATATATCCGGAGATTTAGTTTCATTAATTAGTGGAAATAGTGGTGGATTACCAATATAACCGCCATCCCAATAATGTTGCCCTTCGATCTCAACTGCTTGAAATAAGAAAGGAAGACATGCTGAAGCTAAAACTGCATCAATAGAGACATCCTTATTCGAAAAAACACGTAATTTACCATTACCAACGTTAGTAGCGGCTATAAACAACTTGCATGCAAGTGACTCATGTAACTTATCGAAATCAATCGTTTGTGCCAAAACATCACGTAATGGATTAATATTCATTGGATTTAGCTCATACGGAGAAAATATCTTGGAAATAAAATCATAAAATAAATAATTAGGAGAAAAATCCATATTCCCAATGCTTAACATCTTATCCAATGCACTAGGCTTCAGCAAGCCCTTTTGCCCAGCAGCAGAAACTTTGCTCCAAAACTCACTCAGCTTTTCACGAGCACATTCATTACCACCAATTGATAAACCATATGCAGTCACAACCGCATTCATTGCCCCAGCACTAGTTCCTGATATTCCTTCAATCTCAATACGATCATCAGCAAGTAATGTATCTAGTACTCCCCAAGTAAATGCGCCATGAGAACCACCACCCTGTAATGCTAGATTTAATTTCTTTTTTCCACTAATTGTATCCGTCTGTGTTTTCAATTTTAATACCTTATCTAAAAATCGTTAATTTATTATGTTTCATCAATAGTATAAACATTAATCGGTTCTGCTTTTCCTCTAATAACTTGCGCTCCCATGCTTTTAATTTTAATCTTATCTTTAAGAGCTTGTGCGGTAGACTCACTAAATAATATTGGTGTTTTTAGTTCTTTAGTCAGTTGCTCGATTCGCGATGCAGAATTTACGGTATCACCAATAGCCGTATATTCAAAACGTTTCTCTGAACCAATATTACCAATCACCGCCATACCAGTATGGATGCCAACTCCAATTTCAATATTTGGAACATTCTTGGCTTCACTTCGCCATTTAACGCATAACTCTTTAACCGCTTGAATCATTTCTATTGCAGTTTTTACTGCATTTAGTTCCTGCTCATTGTCTTCAAGAGGGACTCCAAATTCAACCATGATACCATCACCAATAAATTTATCAAGCACTCCATTATTCTTAAAAATAATCTCAACCATTGCAGAAAAATATTCGTTTAAATACTTAACCACTTTTTCAGGTGGATATTTCTCGGACATTTTGGTAAAGTTACGAATATCTGAGAAGAGTAATGTAATTTTACGCCGTTCACCAGTTAGAGATAATTGACTACCACTCTGCAAAATCGAATCCATCACGTGTTTTGACACATAGCGCGCAAAATTAAGCTGTAATCTCTCACGTTGCTGCAAGCCTTCTGCCATAGTATTAATTTCAGTGGCAAGCTCAGCAAACTCATCTTTGGTATTTATGCGAATCCGTTGAGCAAGGTCACCGCCACCTATCGCTTTAACTCCAGTATGTAGCCCCTCTAAGGAAGCGGCTTGACGTTTGGAGAGAAACCAACCCCAAAGTAACATCAAAATTAAAGTTATGCTAAAAGATCCAACTCCATAAGCTAATAGCTTATGAATTTTAGCAATTACACGATCGGCATAGAGATTAACGCCAACCGAAGCAATGTATTTTCCATTTTTATCATAAATCGGAGCATAGGCGGTCATCCATGTTCCCCATTGATCTTTTATAAAATCAGTAGGTGCGTAAATACGACGAAAATTTGTACTTAACTTAGCGTAATCAGCTTCATCTGCAGATTCTCCGATTGACGAATAATCACGACTGTTTTTATCTTCTGCATCAACTAAATACTCATACTTATCAATGGCATTTTCACGTGGAGCAATAATGTAAACATATTTTACAAATATATCTTCCCGACGATTATCATCTCGAACAGTGCGCAATTGTTGTTGAATTTGATCATACGCAGCCGTACCATTACTACGCGCGTGTTGGATTGAAATTAAATCATCTTTATTAATTAGCGATGCCGTACCTGCAGCAACTGACATCACATTAGTACGTAATTCATTGGTAATTATCTTGCTAACTTGAAAATAACTTATACCCAGACAAAGTAATGTACTGATAACTGCAGTTATAATTATCGCTAAATAGAGCTTGGTTCTATACTTCATAATATCTTTTAAAACTCAAATATCTGACCACGAGTAACAAAACCCCGAAAGCCATCAGAAACAGCATCTGGTAAACATGCATCGTTATAATCATAAAGCCACATTTTTTGCTTTATATGAAGAGGGAGTGTCACCAGTTGGGTATAATGAGCATGCTGGTTACTAAAATGACTTGAAGTTTCACAATCATGAAAAATTATATCTGCTCGTTCATAAACCTCATTTAGAATATCAGGAGCAAATCTGGTGTCGCTTGTGATAAAAACACTCGATTTAGTACCAGATATGAATAAACCATAGCTTGGCAATAACTGATGATTGCTATAGCTATGCGGCACTTTAACTAATTCAAAGTCTCCACCATTCCAGATGAATTTATTATCATCAGTAGGCTCTAATTTAAAAAATGTTTCAAGAGTAGACTCCTGCTCTTCAAGAGTAGACATCCCTCCAGATAAGACATTATCCCATAAAGTTTTTCTTTGATCAGAACTGATGTATAATGATAATTGACGTTGTTCGCCAAAAAATTTAGAAAAAGCCAGCCACTCAAGTCCACCCACATGATCGGCATGCAGGTGGCTGATATATGCTGCATCAATGTCAGCAGCACAATAACCTAGCTCGTATAAAGAATGTCTCACATCTCCACCGCAATCAATCAGTAATTTTGGACTAGATTCATCCTTTTCAATCAACATATTTGAATGAAAATTTTTGTATCCCACAGACAATGCAGAAGACACACCCAGAAATGTGAGTTTCATAAAGAACCTATAATATTATTAAACGACAGCTTCTTCCTTACGTTTAGGTTGTTTTACTAAATTTTCACGCGAAACACCGAGCCACATCACAATTGGTGAAGCAACCAATACTGATGAATATATTCCGAATAAAATCCCAATAGTTAGAGCCAACGCGAAGTAATGCAAGCTTGGACCACCGAAGAATAACATTGACAACACCATCATTTCAGTACAACCATGGGTAATAATCGTCCGACTCATAGTCGCTGTAATCGCATTATTAATAATTTGCGGCACAGTTCCACCACGAATAGTACGGAAATTCTCACGAATCCGGTCAAAAACTACCACTGATTCATTAACTGAATAGCCCAGCACCGCTAAAATCGCAGCCAATACCGTCAGTGAAAATTCCCATTGAAACGCAGCAAAACAGCCCAAAATAATTACTACATCATGCATATTTGCCAAGATAGCCGCTACTGCAAAACGCCATTCAAAGCGTAGCGCCAAATAAATCATAATTCCGATACAGACAAAAGCTATTGCCATCAGTCCATTGTTAACCAGGTCACGACCAACTTGTGGACCAATATATTCCACACTCTTAATCTGAACGTCTGGTGAACCAACTTTTAAAGTGTTAAAAACACTATTTGATAAAGTCGCAGAATTAGTATCTTTTTTATTTGGCAAGCGTAACATCACATTTTTCGCACTGCCATAAACCTGTACAGTTGCTTGGTCTAATTCCATTTTATCCAGCTCGCTACGGATTTGATCCACATTCGCAGCTTGTGAATATTGAACCTCCATCAGCGTACCACCAGTGAATTCAACCGATAAATTTAAGCCACGACTGAACAGAAAAAATATTGCTAAAATAAACGTTAATAGCGAAATAGAAGTAGTTAACCTTCCATAACTCATAAACGGTATATCTTTTTTAATTTTAAAAAATTCCATGTTAATATTCCTCTTCGTGACTTAAATATATAATTTTTTGATGCGTCGGTTTGCATATAAGAAACCGGCAATGCCACGAGAAACCAACACAGCACTAAACATTGAGGTTAAAATACCCAAGCAATGTACCACCGCAAATCCCTTAACCGGACCTGAACCAAAAGCCAATAACGCCAAACCTGCAATTAACGTAGTAACGTTAGAATCCAGAATCGTTGCCCAAGCATGACCATAACCAGCCTCAATTGCAGCATGTGGTTTTAAACCTGCGCGTAACTCTTCACGAATCCGCTCGTTAATCAAAACGTTGGAGTCAATCGCCATACCCAGAGCTAAGGCAATCGCTGCAATCCCTGGCAGAGTGAGTGTCGCTTGTAACATTGATAGCAATGCAATCAACAACAACAAATTTACACCAAGTGAAATTACTGATACCACACCAAAAGCCAAATAATAAACGCACATGAAGATTGATATTGCTAAGAATCCCCACAACACAGAATGGAAACCTTTATCAATATTTTCCTGTCCTAAAGATGGTCCAACTGTACGCTCTTCAATAATATTCATCGGCGCAGCTAGTGATCCTGAACGTAATAATAAGGCAACATCGTTAGCATCCTGAACGCTCATTGCTCCAGAAATCTGCACTTGTCCACCACCAATTGCAGCACGGATAACTGGTGCTGTAACTACTTGGCTCTTACCATGATCAACTAAGACCATTGCCATACGTTTACCAATATTATTGGTCGTTACTTGTTTAAAAATCGAAGCGCCAACACTATCTAAACCGATATTAACTGAAGGTGAACCATTTTCGTCAAACCCAGGCTGAGCATCGTTGATATTATCACCAGTTAACTCAACATCATTTTTAATCAAGATTTTAGTATTACTACCATCTGCATTAACTTCATCAAGCAGTTGCTCACCAAATGGAACATTACCATTTAATGCTTGATTAAGCGCATTTCGATCATCATCAACCATCCGCACTTCTAAACTAGCGGTACGTCCAAGAATATCTTTGGCACGCGCAGTATCTTGAACACCCGGTAGTTCAACCACAATTCGATCAGGACCTTGCTGCTGAATAATGGGTTCTGCAACCCCTAATTCATTTACTCGATTATGTAAGGTTAAAATATTTTGTTTAACTGCAGCTTCTTTAATTGCTTGAATCTCATCCGCTGAAACGGTAATTTTTACATTGCTACCGCCATCAAGACTAGCCTGAAGTTTCGGTAAATCTTTTTTCAATTGAGCAATAACTTGATCAGCAGTAGTTTCATCACGCAACTGAATTAAAACAGCACCATTTATAACGGCAACTGAACCATAACGAATTTGATTATTACTTAAATCACGACGAACTTCACCAACATACTTATCCAACGTTTTTTTAACCGCCGCATCCATGTCAACTTCAAGTAAAAAATGCACACCACCACGCAAATCAAGACCCAAGAACATTGGATTAGCATTAATTGAACTCATCCAATCCGGAGATGCAGGGATTAAATTTAACGCAACAATATAATTATCACCTAATGCCTGTTGAATTGTATCACGGGCTTTCAACTGAGTATCGGTTGTGGAGAATTTAAATTTCAAAGTTTTGCCATCAAAAACCTCTCCAATTGATTGGATGTTATCAGCTTTAAGACTAGCATTAACTTGTGCAATAGTATCAGCTCCAACTACGACGGCTGAACGACTACCAGATATTTGCACTGCAGGCACTTCACCGTAAAAATTAGGCAAAGTATATAAAAATCCGGCTACCACCGCACATAAAATAATGAAATATTTCCACAACGGAAATTTACTCATTTGTATCACCCATAAAACACAGAATTAATTATTATTTACTCGCTGCAGAAACTGCATTGCTGTCAATTTTACCTGCAATAGCGCTACGTTGAAACTTAACTACAACACCATCAGCAATACGTAATTTGATAAATTTATCATCTAGATCAGTAATCGTACCAAGCATTCCACCATTAGTTACAACTTCAGAACCTTTTTCAAGAGCAGATAACATCTGATTATGCAATTTCATTTTCTTTTGTTGCGGGCGAATTAGTAATAACCAAAACAAAGCAAAGATCACTACCATAGGCAAGAATG
>CAZTBH010000036.1:23495-28503 GCA_964611845.1 uncultured Neisseria sp. | reverse complement strand
TTACTTACCGATGGAGGTAAAATGCAAAAAATTAATTTCTGTCATGTAGCAAGAGGATTTCACAAAATTCAAGATTCAAGAACAAGGAATATGCACTCAAACAGATTGGAAATACTGGTAGACGATTTGCAACGAAGCCTACTAGCTGTTGCAAGTTAGAAGTAGATAAACAACCCAGTATAATGAATCTGATTGAGTATAATTTAAAGTGCTATAATTGCGGGATACTATTTTAGTATCCAAAGGAAATGTGTACAGATGTGGATTGATATAAGTTATCCGATTTCTAATCAATTGGCACTCTACCCTGGTGACCCGGCATTTAGCAGCTCACAGCAAGTGTACAATACACCAAATGCTATAATTACAACTAGCGAAATCAGCTCTTGCCTACACTTTGGTACGCATACCGATGCACCACTACATTTTATTGCCAGTGGGAAAAGTATTGATCAGGTTAGTTTAGAAAACTATATAGGTTTATGCCAGATAATTCGTGTTGATCTTAGTCAATCTAAAGACAAAGTTATATATCCCGAGAATTTGCCTGCCATCAAAGCACCGCGAATACTATTTGCAACCGATACCTTTGATTATTATCAATCATTTAATGAACAATTTGCCGTTTTAAGTGCCGATGCTATCGAAATACTAATTGCACATAGTTGTTGTCTACTTGGTGTTGACACTCCAAGCGTTGACCCATTTCATGACTCAAGTAACAATAACCATCTTCAATTACTTAGCAATAATATTGCTATTATCGAAGGACTTAAGTTACAAAAGATTTCTGCTGGACTCTATCAAATGCTGGCAATTCCATTAGCCTACCAGAATTTGGAAGCTAGTCCATTACGTGTATTAATTAAACCTCAAGGAGACTCACATGCATGATTTTACATACTATAACCCGGTTAAGGTTCTGTTCGGTAAAGGACAAATCAAACAACTTACACAATTAATCAGTCCTAACAAAAAAATCTTACTCACTTACGGTGGCGGTTCAATCAAAGCCAATGGAGTATATCAGCAAGTTGAACAAGCCCTGCAAGGCTATAAAGTAATTGAATTTAGCGGTATTGAAGCAAATCCTGACTATGACACATTAATGAAAGCAGTAGAAATTTGCCGTAGCGAAAAAATTGACCTGATCTTGGCAGTTGGTGGTGGTTCAATCATTGATGGCAGTAAATTCATTGCTCTAGCTGCCAAATATGATGGTGATGCCTGGGATATCTTAACCAAAGCTGATGCGGTATTTACTGATGCTATTGATTTAGGCGCAATTCTAACACTACCAGCCACTGGTTCAGAAATGAATTCAGGTGCAGTTGTTTCACGCCGTAGCATCGGTGCCAAACAAGCATTTATGAATCCACTGGTTTTCCCTAAATTCGCAATCTTAGACCCAGAAACTACCTATAGCTTACCTAAACGCCAATTACAAAATGGTATTATTGATCCATTTATCCATGTTACTGAACAATATCTAACAACTGATGTTAATTCATCGATTCAGGATGGATTTGCCGAAGCGGTGTTAAAAACTTTAATCAACGTTGGGCAAGATATTGTTAATGGTACGCAGGACTACGATACACGAGCTAATTGGATGTGGGCAGCTACCAATGCTCTAAATGGAATCATTGGTATCGGCGTTGATCATGACTGGGCAACTCATATGATTGGACATGAGTTAACTGCTGCATATGGCTTAGACCACGGTCAAACACTAGCAATTGTTGCACCACAGCTATGGCGTCAACAAAGCACCAATAAAAGTGCAAAATTACTCAAATTTGCACATAATGTTTGGGGGCTAGAAAATAATCATCCAGATGTTGCAATCAAACAAGCAATTATTAAAACTGAAGAGTTTTTCCATTCTTTAGGCGTGAAAACTAAGTTTGCTGATTATGGCATAACTGTAGATGCAGATAAAATTGTTGCTAATCTATTTAAATACAGTAGTGGAAATTTGGGTGAACACCAGAATATTGATGCTGTTGCAGTTAAAGAAATTTTGACAATGGCTCAATAAATTTTGCCTATTATATAAGAACAAAATGCCCATGATATTGACACCATGGGCATTTTGTTCTTTGAGGCGACTCTATAATGCCATGCGGCGTAAATCTGACAAAATTTGTGACAAATAAGTCGTAAATTTCGCAGCTAAGGCACCATCAATAATCCGATGATCAAACGATAATGACAAAGGTAACATCAACCGAGGTGCAAACTCTTTACCATTCCAAACTGGTGCAATTGAGGATTTTGAAACCCCTAAAATTGCCACTTCTGGAGCATTGATAATTGGAGTAAACGCAGTTGAGCCTAAACCACCAAGGCTGGATACAGTAAAAGTACCACCTTGCATATCAGTTGGTTTTAGTTTACCATCACGTGCAGCTTTAGCCAGAGCCGAAGTTTCCTGAGCTATCACTACCAAGCCTTTTTTATCTGCATCTTTGATTACCGGAACAGTAAGACCGTTTGGTGTATCAGCGGCAAAACCAATATTGTAGTAGTTTTTATAAACAATACTATCACCGTCAATTGATGCATTAAACTCTGGGAATTTTTTCAAGGCAAATACTGCAGCTTTAATTAAGAATGCTAATGGCGTAACTTTAATCTCTGCTCGTTTGTACTCTTCATTGAGTTGTTTGCGGAATTCTTCCATGTCAGTAATATCTGCATTTTCAAATACAGTTACGTGAGGAATCATCACCCAGTTACGCGCCATATTTCCGCCAGAAATTTTCTTGATCCGGCTCATCTCTTTGCGCTCAACATCGCCAAACTTAGCAAAATCAACTTTCGGCCATGGTAATAAATCCAAGCCAACACCAGAACCGTTCGTAGGAGCAGCACCAGTTGCAATTTGACCAGACATTACACCTTTAACAAAAGTCTTAACATCTTGTTCAGTAATCCGACCTTTGTTACCACTACCTTTAACTTTACCTAAATCAACGCCTAATTCACGAGCTAATTTACGAATCGCAGGTGAAGCAAATGCTTTGGCAAATGCAGTTTCGTCAACTTTAGCTGGCGCAGCTGGTGCTGATGCAACAGGTGCTGGTGCAGCAGCAGTAACCGGAGCCGCAGCCGGTGCAGGGGCTGCTGCTACTGCTGGAGCAGTCACAGCTACCGCAGAAGTAGTTTCAACCATCAGAATCAAATCGCCTTGGCTAACCCGACCACCTAACTGAACTTTAATCTCTTTGACAATACCACCAACAGTCGCCGGAACTTCCATTGTTGCTTTATCTGTTTCCAGAGTAATCAAAGAGTCTTCTTCAGCAATCGTATCGCCAACCTTTACACTAACTTCAATAATCTCTACATTATCATGCCCACTTAAATCTGGAACAATAATCGGTACAATTTGTGAACTAACCGCTGCGGTTGGTGCAGCTGCCACTACAGACTGTTCAACAACAGGAGCTGTTGTTACAGCTGCAGCCGGAACCGGAGCAGCAGCAACAGCGCCCACAGCTTCAACCTTGACAAATACATCACCTTCATTGATTTTAGATCCAACCTGAACCAAAACCTCAGTTACAACACCAGCTTTTTCTGCTGGAACTTCCATTGTTGCTTTATCTGTTTCCAGCATTAGCAGATTATCATCAATATTAATTGTATCGCCAACCTTAACGTAAACTTCGGCAACATTAACATCACTATGACCACCAATGTCAGGAATTCTTAATTCAATAACACTCATTCTTTAACCTTTTTTAATTAGAATAGTTACCGCGGGTACATACACCGCTTTCATTACACGCACAGCCTGTAGTTTTATAAGCATCACAAGACGGTTTATCACCCTGTGTACAGGCTGCCGACAAATTTTGGCATAAGTTATTTACCGCCCCTTGATTACGTCCCGGATCTGCATAACACACCACCGCACTAAACATAGCAACAAAGAAAAATAACTTACGCATAATTTGTATCCTTATTAAACTTCCCAAGGATTAGCTTTATTCGCATTGATACCATATTTGGTAATTGCATCAGCAACCACTTGAGCACTAATTAAACCTGCATCAGCAAGGCCCTTTAACGCTGCTACCGCAACATAATAGCGGTTAACTTCAAAGAACTCACGCAATGCTACACGGTAATCAGAGCGACCAAAACCATCTGTACCTAAAGTAACATATTTACCTGGAACAAATTCACGAATTTTATCTGCAAAACTACGGATGTAATCAGTCGAAGCAACTGTAACTTGCGCACCAGTTTTTTCTAACTGTTTAGTTACAAAAGCTTTGGCTTGCGGCGCAGTTGGATTCAACATATTATGACGATTAACCGCCATACCATCACGGTGTAATTTATTGAATGATGGAGTAGAGAACACATTTACTTTCAAACCAAAGTCCTCTGCTAATAAATCAGCAGCAGCAATAACTTCGCGGAAAATAGTACCACTACCCATTAAGTTAACTGAAACATTAGCATTACCAACGGTTTTAAATAAATAACAGCCATTAACGATATCTTGCTCAACGCCGTCAGGCATAGCTGGATGAGTATAGTTTTCATTCATTACAGTTATGTAGTAGAATTTATCTTTGTTTTCTACATACATTTCTTTCATACCATGATTCATAATCACAGCTAATTCGTAAGCGAATGTAGGATCGTATGATTCACAAATCGGAATTAAATCCGCTTGAATATGGCTATGACCGTCTTCATGTTGTAAACCCTCACCATTTAAAGTAGTGCGCCCAGCTGTTCCACCGATAATGAAACCACGCGCACGCATATCACCAGCCGCCCAAGCTAAATCGCCAGTACGTTGGAAACCGAACATTGAATAATAGATATAGAATGGAATCATTGGTACGCCGTGATTAGCATAACTTGTTGCTGAGGCAATCCAAGTACACATCGCGCCAGGTTCATTGATACCTTCCTGGAAAATTTGACCAGTTACTGACTCTTTATAATACATCAACTGACTAGCATCTTCCGGAGTATAGTT
>CAZTBH010000036.1:15926-23485 GCA_964611845.1 uncultured Neisseria sp. | reverse complement strand
CGTGACTCATCCGGTACAATTGGCACAATATGTTTGCCTAAAGCTTTATCTTTAACCAGCACATTCAACATACGAACAAACGCCATAGTAGTTGACATTTCACGTTCACCAGTATCTTTAAGCATTGCTTCAAATGCACTTAACTCAGGAATTGGCAAAGTTGTTACCGCAGGTTTACGTACTGGATAGTAACCACCTAATTTCTCACGTTGTGAGTGTAAATAGTTGTACTCTGCAGTACCTTCTTCTAGTTTTAAGAATGGCAATTCTTCAATATGCTCATCAGTTAGTGGAATATTGAATTTATTACGAATATGTTTTAAGGTATCAACTGACATTTTTTTCTGTGAGTGAGCTGTATTTTGTGATTCGCCCTCACCTTTCATACCAAAACCTTTAACAGTTTTAGCCAAAATAACCACAGGTTTACCTTCAGCATTATGTACTGCTTCGTAATATGCAGCATAAATTTTATCTAAGTCATGACCACCACGAGTCAATGCCCAGATATCATCATCTGTCATATCGCTAACTAAAGCTAAAGTCTCAGGATATTTACCAAAGAACTTAGAACGTACATACGCGCCATCTTTGGATTTTACATCCTGATAAGTACCATCGACAGTTTCCATCATCAATTGTTTAAGTTTACCAGCTGTGTCTTTTTCCAGTAAACGATCCCAGCCTTTACCCCAAATAACTTTGATTACTTTCCAGCCAGCACCAGTAAAGACCGCTTCCATTTCTTGGATAATCTTACCATTACCATTCACAGGTCCATCCAGACGTTGTAAATTACAGCTCATTACAAAGATAAGATTGTCTAATCCCTCACGTGAAGCAATGTTCAAATTACCTAAAGTTTCTGGCTCAGAAGTTTCACCATCACCAATAAAACACCATACTTTACGACCTTTGGTGTTTGCAATTCCACGATCATCTAAATAATGCATAAAACGCGCTTGATAAATCGCCATCAAAGGACCAAGTCCCATTGATACTGTAGGGAACTGCCAGTAATCAGGCATCAACCATGGGTGAGGATACGAAGACAAGCCAACTCTAGCTGACTCTTGACGGTAATTACTAATCCGATCTTCACTAAAACGTCCTTCAACAAAGCTACGCGCGTAAATACCAGGTGAAGAATGTCCTTGGAAGAACACCATATCTCCATGCTGTTCACCGTGTGGAGCTTTCCAGAAATGATTAAACCCAACTTCGTACAAATATGCTGATCCAGCATAGGATGCAATATGTCCACCTAACTCACTGCTTACTTTATTGGCACGCATTACAATTGCTGCAGCATTCCAGCGAATATACGCTGAAATTCTTTTTTCAATGTCTTTATTTCCCGGGTAAATGGCTTCTTTATTAGTTGGAATAGTATTTACATACTCCGTATTCATATTTTGGTGTAATTGAATCCCTGTTTTATCGCTCAGATGCTTTGTTACTGCTTTTACTATATATGCAGCCCGTTCCGGCGAATCATATTCAATTACGTTATCAACTGAGTCTAACCACTCTTTGGTTTGCAATTGATCTAAATCATTACTCATTTACAACTCCCGCCGCAACAGCGACAAAACAATGTTATCGAAATTCTCCCGTAAGTATAGCATAAGATTTTTAGATTACTCCCTAGATTAATTATTGCGCTGCACTAAAAAAAATCCTCTCAGACCTCAATGCTGTCGGTATAATAGATATTTGAAAAACATACTCTAAAACAAGGATATTTATAATGACAAGCAAAATTGCAGCAATTAAGCAACACGGACAAAAAATTTGGCTAGATAATATTTCACGTGAGTTTTTAGCATCAGGAGACTTGCAAAAAATGATGCGGGAAGACGGTATCGCTGGAGTAACTTCAAACCCGGCTATTTTTTATAAAGCTATTTCAAGTGATTCTCGTTACCAAGAACAGCTATGTGAGTTAAAAAATACAAATCTTACACCACTTCAACGTTATGAGAAAATGGCAGTTGAGGATATTAAGCAAGCCTGCGCGATTATGCAACCATTGTATCAGTCTTCAAATGCAGAAGATGGCTATGTAAGCTTGGAAGTATCCCCTGATTTATGTCATGACACTGATGGTACGGTAAAAAGTGCATTGGAATTATGGAATGCCGTTAACGCACCTAATTTAATGATCAAAGTACCCGCGACACAAGCTGGGGTAGCAGCATTTGAACAGTTAGTGATCTTGGGACTTAATGTAAATATTACCCTACTGTTTTCATTACCACAAGTCCATGCGATTTGGGATGCATATATTAGTGCATTAGAAAAACGCGCCGAGCAAGGTCTGCCGATCGATAAAATTAAAACAGTTGCCAGTTTCTTCTTATCGCGTATTGACAGCGCAGTTGATCCTAAACTGCCGGAAAGCCTGCAGGGTAAAACAGCAATTAATCTGGCACGTAAAGCTTATCTGACATATCAAGAAATTTTTAACTCTTCACGCTTTGGCAAACTAAAAGAGTTAGGTGCGAAAGGTCAATATTTATTATGGGCAAGCACGGGTACTAAAAATAAAAACTATTCTGATGTATTGTATATCGAAGAGCTAATCGGTGATGAAACAATTAATACGGTTCCTGATGCAACGTTAAATGCCTATCGTGATCATGGTAATGCGGCTAGTCGTCTGACTAATGGAATACAAAATGCCGCTACTATTCTGGCACAAATAGAGCAAAATGGAATTAACTTGATTGAATTAGGCGATAAGCTACAGCAGGAAGGTTTGCAGTCGTTTATTGAAGCCTTTGATAAATTAATTGATTTAGTAAAATAAGACTGTGTATTATCAATTCCACAGCGTCCTGTCTCCTGCCAAGCTTAATTTAGGGCTCAAAGTAATAGGTAAACGTCCTGATGGTTATCATTTGCTCAAAAGCGTGTTTTGCCTGATTGATTTATATGACAAAATCGACATCCAGATCACGCTTAATGGCAAAGTGTCACTAATCGAGCATCAGCAAGCATGGTTCTATCAAAAAGACCTGGCATACAAAGCCGCTATACTGTTGCAGGAATATAGTGGCTGCACCAAGGGTTCTAATATCAAGATTAAAAAGGTAATCCCATCCGGTGCTGGAATGGGCGGTGGTAGCTCAAATGCAGCTACGGTGCTAATCATACTCAATCACCTATGGGAAACTGGACTAACTACTGATGAGCTAATAGGACTCGGAGCTCAGCTTGGTGCGGATGTACCGTTTTTTGTTCGCGGACAAAATGCACTCGTTGAGGGAATTGGTGAGATAATCACGCCAATAGAAATTCCAGAATTCTATTTTGTGATTGTTAAGCCTAATTTTCATGCACCAACCAAGGATATTTTTGCTGCATTAGATCTTAATTTTAACCTGTGCAAAGCTGAAAACATCTCAACGGCACAATTAATCACAGAAAAAGAGAACGATTTAGAAGCCGCGGTGCGTAAAATCTACCCACAGATAAATACGATTTTTTCCGAATTAGATCAATATGGAAAAGCAGTTATGACGGGTTCAGGAAGCTCTATCTACCTAAGCTTCACTGATAAAAATTTAGCAAAAGATGTTGCAAATATCTTAAGTCCAAGATATAATACCTTCCTCGCAGCAAGTTTAGCGGTTTCACCGGTTGCTTGTGATTGAACAGAATTTTTTTATTGGGGTGTCGCCAAGTGGTAAGGCATCGGATTTTGATTCCGACATTCGTAGGTTCGATCCCTACCACCCCAGCCATTATATAAAAAGAGCGTATATCATCCTGATTCGATGATGTGCGCTTTTTTTTTGCCTATCTTTAACCAATGGCAACCCATACTCGAAGTACTTGATTTTTGGACGCGAGGGATTGATAAAAAAGACGATACAATGTATCATAAACTACATAAAGAGTTTTTTGAAATCCAACAAAGTACAAAGATTCAAAAACAAAGAGTATAGTTGCTCACAACCAATTGAGGCCTATATGTATATGCGCAAAAACTTAATGATCTTTACCGGTAACGCCAATCGCCCATTCGCAGAACAAGTGGCTAAATGTTTGGACATCAAAGTTGGTAAAGCTAATGTATCTAAATTCAGCGATGGTGAAATTGCCGTAGAAATACTTGAGAATGTCCGTGGTTCTGATGTATTTATATTGCAACCAACCTGCAATCCAACCAATGATAACTTAATGGAAGTACTGGTTCTGATTGATGCTCTAAAACGCTCATCAGCCGCGCGTATTACTGCTGCAATTCCATACTTTGGTTATGCTCGCCAAGATCGTCGCCCACGCTCCGCTCGTGTGCCTATTTCAGCTAAACTGGTTGCCAACATGTTAACTTCTGCTGGAGTTGACCGTGTTCTAACTATTGATTTGCATGCTGATCAGATTCAGGGCTTCTTTGATATCCCAGTCGATAATATCTATGCGTCGCCAGTTTTACTTAAAGATATCAAATCTAAGCACTATGATGATCTGATGATTGTATCACCTGATATGGGTGGAGTTATGCGTGCGCGTGCCTTCGCTAAAGGTCTTGGTACAGAAATGGCGATCATTGACAAACGTCGTCCAAAAGCAAATGAGGCAGAAGTAATGAATATTATTGGCGATATTAGCGGCAAGAACTGCATTATCATCGATGATATGATAGATACTGCCAAAACATTGTGTAAAGCTGCTGAGGCGCTTAAAAACCGTGGTGCTAAGCAAGTTTGTGCCTACGCTACTCACGCAGTATTTTCTGATGATGCAATGGAACGGATTGAAAACTCAATTTTGGATGAAGTTGTAGTGACCGATACGATATTGCATGCTAAAGTAAGCAATAAAATCCGTATTGCAAGTATCGCTGACTTGGTAGCTGAAACAATTCGTCGGATTAATAACGAAGAGTCAATTAGTTTGTTACTTAATGACTGATATTTGAATTAAAAATGAAAAACGGCGTTTATTAAATGCCGTTTTTTCATCTTTATTAATAATTTGGTAACTATAATTTACCTTCTTGTTCTAGAAAACGAATAAATCCCTCACTAGCACGCAGCGCAATTTCGCCTACTTCAGCAAAGTCTTCTTCACTACCATAATACGGATCAGGAACATCGTAGAATTCCCCAGATGCTTCATCAAAGGTTCTAAACAAATAAACCTTATCATGGTACTCTTCATGTTTAGCATAACCTAGCACTGCATCATAGTTTAAATGATCCATTACCAAAATATAGTCAAACTCTTTAAAATCATCAACTTGAAATTGCCTTGCCAGATGACACAATTGTACATTATGTTTCTCCGCAACTGCGAGTGCACGTACATCTGGAGAATCTCCCACATGGTAGTCAGAAGTACCAGCAGAATCCAAAATAAAGCGTTCGGTCAGGTTTTGCTTTTGTAACTGAGCATAGAACATCCCCTCAGCCAAGGGCGAACGACAAATATTCCCCATGCATACAAAAAGCACTTTTAACTTATAATCGGTTTTAGACATAGCTTACTAATAAAATTAACGAGAGAACTATTTTATCAAACTTACGCATAGTAAAGTTTTATTTAGTAAACTTAGTACCTAATTTTCAGCAAAAATGGAATTTATCAATGTTTGAGTACTTACGCGCATTTTCACGAATCACTCTTCTTCTTGTAACTGCAATGCTTTCTAGCATACTTTGCCTTACTATTTATTGGATTTTGCCACATTCAATATGGAGTAAGATTGTTCGCATCTGGGCATTTACCATCATAAAAATCAGTGGAATCAACTTGGAGACTGTAGACAAAACCAACAATAATTATTTATTGAGAAATTATATGGTAGTTGCCAATCATATGAGTTGGCTTGATGTTATGCTACTTGATACATTATACTCGATTAGTTTTATAGCTAAAGCAGAGCTGCGCTATTGGCCATTATTAAATATTCTAATTAAAGCTGGTGGTACTATTTTTATTAATCGTAATCGGAAAAGAGATATTGTCCCCACCAATCAAAAAATAAGCAAGATATTAAATAGCGGGCGATGTATCGGATTATTCCCTGAAGGCAAGGTAAATAATGGTAAAGAGATATTTCCATTCAAAGCTCCGTTGTTAGAAGCCGCTCTTCAATCACAAAGTAAGATTATTCCGATTGTATTACTTTATTTTCGTAACGATGGGCAAGCAGCGAGTGAAGCGCTCTATTACGGGCATAACTTGTGGCAAACAGTATGCAATACAGTAAAGGCCAAACAATTAACCGTAAGAGCGATCATTTTACCCGAAGTTGATGCTCGCAATTTCGACTCCCGACAAATACTGTCTGAGCATTTGCACGCAATGATGAGCAAAGCATTTAATGAAAATCTGCCAAAAAATTAGTACATATAGAGTTTATTTAGCTTATCTAGTAATTACTCACCCATAAACTGCCACAATATGTTGTAAGAAATAGGGATAAGGCGACGCGGTTTACATGAGAAGTACACAGGAGCCTTGTGACGACGTTCACAACATAGGGTGAGCAGTTTTATTTAAAGACTACGTAGATTGCCACAGAACCATAGATTATATTTAGCACGCAGAATAATAGACCGCTCTTAATGCCTTGTCTGAACAGTGCAATACTATACCAAGCACAACAAGCGCCTCCAACAGCATATCCAATTGGATTAAGTGTCGCATAGCCAAAAACAAGCCCAAATAAACCGACAAAACCAATGACGGTCATAAAATTGCGATAATCAGGATTTTGCAAAACCCTAAGTGTAGTGACTGCGAAAGATAGAATTAGTGCCGTCCAAGTAATTTCGGGGCTAACGCCAGCAATTTGGAGAATTGTTCCAAGTAAAACCACAGATTCCAGATAAAAAAAGAAAGTATTCTTACCTTGCCAAGCATAAATAATTAGTGCTGAAATTCCAAACACATTGATTACGTTTTGTAAGAGACCAGGTGGTAAAGGGATTGCTACACACAGTGCAATTAATCCTAAAACACCTATGATATTTTGCTTAATTAAGTCCATTTTCTCACCTACAAAGAGATTATATTATACGAGCATTGATTTTAACATATCCGTTAAGTGTTTAAATTTTGACGCTAACTGAAATGAGTATAAAATTAATTTCGCTGAAAATTGATAACACTCTGCCCTGCTGGTAACTCAATTCTATTGCGATCTTTCCAACCATGCGCAACAAATACTTCCAAGGTTAATTTAGATTTATTCTTAAATCTTGCGGTTAACTCGCTAAATTGTCCCTTGGTAATATTACGACGTAAACTTGGATCATTTGCCGCACCACAGCCCAGCAAGCGAATATCCTGAAGCAATGTCTGCAAATCGTCATAATCTAGCGTAATGTACTCCGTATCGACTACTGGATTGCTAAAACCAGCATCAACTAGCATATCTCCAATATCGTGCATATCTGGAAAACGGTAACTACTAAAGCCAAGCGCGCGCAATTCTTTCAGTGAATCAACGCCCAATCCAGCAAAGCAAAATGCTCCGCCTAGCGCTAGTACACGACGCATCTCACGAACAAATGCTGGAATATCACTAATATAGGGTAATA
>CAZTBH010000036.1:9594-15916 GCA_964611845.1 uncultured Neisseria sp. | reverse complement strand
GGCAAGTGGCAGATGATAGGCATCACCACAGACAAACTGTCGACTCATTGATTTGCGCCATAACGACCACTTAGACTTAGGAGCTAATTGAGGGCGCAAGATTTCCAAGGCACAATCAAGCTCAATTAATAATGATTCAGGATATTTTTGCGCTAATAATTCACGATCAAAGCCCAAGCCACTGCCACAATCAAGTATCCTCTTTGGCGTTAACTTGATATAATCCAATCTGGAAATAACCCGAGAGGCTAATTCTTTAAAAATAAAGTCCAGAGCCATCAGCTCACTGGATTTACGATTAAGAACTTTCCGAATTAGCGGAGTAGAAATAGTTATGTTATCTGTCACTAAATTATATCGCCTATTAAATAATTATCTGGATAAATTGATTATTCCAGAGCCGCAATGTGTATTATGTACTTCGGTTAGTCAGGAAGCAATTTGTCGTGACTGCTATCATGCTTTGGTGAAGCTACCACTAAAGTCACGCTGCCCGCGTTGTCTGTGGACATTACCACCCAAGGAAATTGCTTGCAGTAATTGCAAAGAGCATCAATTTCAGTTTGAGCGAATTATTGCATCGTATAGCTACGCATTTCCATTAGACAAAGTGCTACAACAGCTAAAATACCATGAGAAAATTGAGTATTCCACCGCATTAAGTCAACTCTTTTGGAGTGCTATTGCGCCACATCTGACTAAATTGCCGGATGCAATTATACCAGTACCACTCCATCACAAAAAACATAAAATTCGTGGGTTTAATCAAGTGCATGAGCTTTTGCGTGAATTTCATCAGCTAAATCCTCGAGTTCCAATCTTAAATATTACCCGTCACAAAGAAACGCAACCACAAGCCACGCTTAATCGCTTACAACGGGCGCATAATCTTGCCAATGCCTTTGAAATTACAGCAGATTTACGTGGCAAATATATTGCGCTGGTCGATGATGTTGTGACTACAGGCACGACTGTCAATGAATTAGCCAAATTATGCAAACAGCAAGGCGCAGCTCAGGTTGATGTATGGTGTTTGATGCGCGCCCTCGAATGATTATACTCGTCGTGCTCACAATTCTAGCGTTGTCGCATTGCTAAAAAAGGCTCCTTATGTAGTTCATCTACACCGCGTCGCCCTTTTTATCAATTCTCCTCGCTATAATCGCGATCACTTAGAGTATATACATAAAAGTTCACAAATGAGCATTCAAAGTATAACTAAGATTTAGCATAGCGATTATTAGCGTTAGCATATTTAGCATCGAGACTAAAAATAGAAAACTTAGTTCCAATGTCGTACATATCTAAGTCTTCCGCTTGCTTAAGCCTGCGCGCCAAAGACAATGATACTGGTAAACCACATATCTCAATAAAAACTTTGATTGCCCACATAGTAGCATTAAATACCAATAAATCATGCAGCGGCATCGTGCCATAAAAAGCTAGAGTTCCAAATAAAAAGCTATCAAATAAGGAAGCGACTGCAGTTGACATGACAAAGCGCAACCACATAATCCGCCCGCCAGTTTTGAGTTTTAATTTTGCCATAATGAACGAATTTAGCGGCTCAGCACAGAGATAGGAAATCGTAGAGGCAATAATAATCCGTGCATTAAATCCAAGCAGGCTATCAAATTTAGCATTAGTGTCCAAGGCATAAGCAGGACTTGGTAAATGGATAATCAACTGCCCGTAGGCAACAAAGATGAAATTAAACATAAAACCGACCCAGATTGCCCGACGGGCAAATTTATAGCCATAAACCTCAGTAATCAGATCTGATAAAATAAAAGTAAATGGAAAAATCAGTGTCCCAGCATCAGTCTCGATATTACCAATCCGAATCATGCGGATATCAAACCAGTTGGCAAGTAAAATCACTGCGGTATAAGATAGCTGGATAAACCAGAGGTAACGCGGGTATTGCGCGATAGTATTTTGTTGCATAAATATATTCCCTGTATGATTAAAAACAGTTAAACTTACAGCGATCTGACTATACTCGTCAGATCAGATTTTCCAGCAAATTGCAATGGTCACACAAAAGCCAGAATATTACAGGACAGAATTATAGCAGTTCTTAAATAGATAAAATCTAAATTAGAGTCTAGCTAATTAACGCCACACAAATCATTTGCTAATCAACTTGAGAGCTACAGGCATTTGTGGTGGAATGCTCTCTTTATTGGCAATCTGTTTACTGACTTCAATAGCCTTTTCACCAATTAGATCTGGTTGCTGGGCAACAGTTGCCGATAATTGCCCGTTTTGGACTGATTTTAAGCCATCCTGACTACCATCAAAACCGACTATTATTATATTTTTACCCGCACTTTTGGCTGCTTCGTAAGCACCTAAAGCCATTTCATCATTTTGGGCAAAGATTGCCTGCACATTATCGTGTGCCTGCAAAATATTTTCAGCCACGGTCAAACCTTTTGCCCGATCAAAATCAGCGCTCTGGCTGGCAACCACGTTTAACTCTTTATCCGCGATCAGATGAAAACCCTGCCCACGTTCGCGAGTCGCGGAAGCTCCCGGTATCCCCTGTAACTCTGCAACGACAGCCTTTTTACCTAGCTTACTTACGATAAATTGCGCTGCCATCTTACCACCTTCGATATTATTGGAAGCAATAAAAGTAACCACATTACCTTGTTTTGCTGAGCGGTCAATAGTAATCACGGGGATTCCACTTTGATTAGCCAGCAAAATTGCCGATGAAATGGCATCGGAATCTACTGGGTTAATTAGCAATACATCTACTTGTTGCTGAATCAGATCCTCAACATCATTATTTTGTTTTGCAGAATCATTCTGTGCATCGGCAATTTTGACTTGCATATGTTCTTTTGCAGCAGCAGTCGTAATTCCTTCTTTTATCGAAACAAAGAATGGATTATTCAACGTAGATAATGACACACCAATCGTCAAATTATTCGGGTCCATTTCATGCTTGGTTTTTGCCCATGCTGGTGGATCCATACTACAGCCATTAATCAATGCCAACAAGATGAAGGCATAAAGTATTTTTATAAGATTTCTCATGATATAGCCTTTCTGCGATCAATAAATACGGCAATCAGAATCACTACCCCTTTAACGATTAGCTGATAAAAACTAGAAACGCCAAGAATATTTAGCCCGTTATTTAGCGTACCAATAATCAGCGCTCCAATCAGTGTTCCTAAAATCTTGCCATGTCCACCAGTCAGACTCGTACCACCAAGCACAACTGCAGCAATAGCATCCAGTTCGTAGGAAGTACCAGCGGTTGGTTGGGCTGAATTAAGCCGTGAAACAACAATACTTCCAGCCAATGCTGCCAATAAACCATTGATTGCATAAACCATAATTTTGATCTTGTTTACTTTAACCCCAGAAATAATCGATGCTTTTTCATTACCACCAATCGCATAAATATGCCGCCCAAATGGAGTTTTATTCAGGATAACTGCGGCAATCACAAAGGTAATGATTACTGTAATAGCAGGGATCGGCAAGCCAAACAGATAACCACGTCCAAAGACTTGAAACCAGAAGCTGTCACTTAATCCAGTAATCGGGTTACCATCGGTATAAACCATGGTTAACCCGCGATAAATTGTCATTGTTGCAAGCGTTGCAATAAATGGCGCAATCTTACCTTTGGTTACCAGTACGCCATTCATAGCACCAAATAACGCACCAATGAGCGAAGCAATTATTATCGCAAGAATCGGATCACACCCATGCAGTATAATTCCTGCCATCAGAGCACTGGATAAAGCCAGAATCGCACCAACAGACAGATCAATCCCACCAGTTAAGATAACAAAAGTCATCCCAAATGCAATCAGTGCGTTTATTGATACTTGCCGTAACAGATTAAGAATATTCATCGGTGCCAAAAAATCGTGATTAATGCTACCAATAACACCGAATAACACAATCAGACCGATAAACGGCAAAAATTTTTCAATGAGTTTTTTATGTAAGTGCATTAGCTTCCCCTGTTGCCAAACTTATTATTTTTTCCTGAGTTAGGTTTTCACGTGCCAAAATACCAGCTACGCTGCCCTCATGAATTACAACCACCCGATCACTCATGCCAATAACTTCGGGTAACTCAGAAGAAACCATGATTATTGCGACTCCATTTTTAGTTAATTCATTCATCAGCTGATAAATCTCTCGTTTGGCATTCACATCAATGCCGCGGGTTGGTTCATCCATTATCAGTATTTGTGGTTTATTCCCAAGCCATTTGGCAATAACTACCTTCTGCTGATTACCTCCTGATAAACTCCCCACATCAAGATTGACTGAAGCCATTTTGATTAGGAGCTTATCGGTCAATTCAAGAATAAACTTATTTTCTGCCTGACTATCAATCAAGCCCAAGCGAACATAATTATGCATATTATTAATCGCAATATTATCGCGAATTGAGAACCCTAAAATAACACCTTCATCACGGCGATTTTCAGTAATAAATCCAATCCCATTTTTTATTGCATCCTCTGGGGAATTTATTCTTACTTGCTGAGCGTTAATCTTGACTACTCCACTTATAATTGGATCAAGTCCAAAAATAGCGCGCATAATTTCCGAGCGCCCAGCCCCCATCAGCCCAGCAAAGCCAAGAATCTCACCACGATTTAACGTAAAACTAATATTTTTAAATTTACCACCAGTCAAACCCTCAACTTTGAGAATCTCATCACCGATATTAGCCTCACGCACGGGAAAGCGCTCAGATAACTCACGTCCAACCATCTCCCTAACCACCTGATTAAATGAGGTAGCAGCTATCGGGCTGGTGCTGACACTTACGCCATCACGCATAACGGTAATCCGGTCACAATGGCTAAAGATTTCTTCCATCCGATGAGAAATATATACCATGGCTACTCCATTCTCTTTCAGGCGCTGCATTACCCGAAACAAAACATTTGCCTCCCGTTCAGTCAAGGCCGAAGTGGGTTCATCCATGATTAGAACCTTTGCATTGGTCATTAGTGCTTTGACTATCTCAATCATCTGTTGTTCACCAATTGAGCAATTACTAACCTGCTTGTCGAGCTCCAATTCAATACCTATTTCAGCGAGTTTGGCATTGGCAAGCTTCTTCATGCAAGTTTTGTCCAGTAAGCCGATTCGGTTACGGACTTCTTTGCCCAAAAACAAATTCTCAAGCACGGTCATATTTTGCCAGACATTTAACTCTTGACGGATAAAGGTAACTCCATACGCCTCTGCCTGTTGTGAGTTTTCAAAGCGCATAGCCTTATCATCAATAAGAATGGAGCCATCATCAGCGGGAAACATTCCAGTTAATATGTTCATTAATGTAGATTTGCCTGCGCCATTTTCGCCCATCAGCGCATGGATTTCACCATCAAGCAGCTCAAAATTGACCCCGCTTAATACCACATTACTGGCAAATTTTTTGTGTATATTATTTAGTTGTATTTTCATGATAAATCAGAAGATTACTCCCGCGTGTAAGATAACATTAGCGTATGGTGTTGCTTCGCCAGTTCGGATAATAGCCCGCGCCTTGTGAGTAAGAAGTTTAAATTCTTCATGACTTAGCTCTTCCAGTGACGTTGCCGCACCAAGAGCCTTCTCTAAGCTCACATAAGTAGCTGGGTTTTTGGCATGAATTTCACTGGCAATGGTAGCTTTCTCAATTTGCATATATTGAGCCAATAATTCCACTACCTCAATAAATCTAGGAGTACCAAGCTTTAGTGCTAGGTCAATCTTTTTTACCCCATCTGGTATCGGTAATCCACAATCAGCAATCACCACCATATCGGTATGCCCCAGATCAGCAAGCACTTTACAAATCTCACTATTCAATATTCCATGCTTATTCATGATTTAGCATCCTTTCTACCTCTTCACGCTGAGGCATACCACCTTGCGCACCGAGTTTCTGAACCGATAATGCCGCAGCAGCATTGGCAAATTTGATACTCGCAGCAAATGAGTTACCTTCGGCAATCGCAACCGCAAAAGCAGCATTAAAAGTATCTCCTGCTCCAGTAGTATCAACAGCAGATACCTTGAATCCACTAACCAGAGTTTGCTGAGTCCCATCGTGATATAGCGCACCATTTTTACCCTGAGTAACTATCAGCTTATGTGGATTTTTAGCTAAAGCAGCTTCCAGAGATAAATTTGGAAAAAGTGCCGCTGCCTCATGCTCATTTGGAGTAATATAGCTAGCGGCAGCAATAACACTAGCAGGGATCTCGCGAATCGGAGCTGGATTAAGCAGTAATTTCACGCCCAAATCCTGCTGGCGGGAAAGTGTTGAATTAATATAACGGCC
>CAZTBH010000036.1:0-9584 GCA_964611845.1 uncultured Neisseria sp. | reverse complement strand
TCAATCACCACTATCGGGATTTCCTGCTGAACCATAATAATATCAGCGGTACGAATAATGTCTAACGCGGCATCAATCATTGCTGGAGTTAACTGCATATTGGCAGCAGGTACAACCACAATGCTATTATCACCCTCAGCCAAAATTATATGTGCAGTTCCACTAGTTATATTTTCAAGTTGATGTACATATTGGGTATTTACCTGATTGCGCTTAAGATTATCGACAATCTGGTTTCCATAACTATCTTTACCAACCGCACCAACAAAAGCTACCTCAGCACCAAGTCTTGCCGCAGCGACTGCCTGATTAGCTCCCTTACCTCCGGGAGATAAGACTAATTCCTGACCAATTACAGTTTCACCTGCCTGCGGACGTTTATCGGATATAACCGTCAAATCAATCGATGCACTACCAATGACAACTATTTTTGCCATAAAATGTTCCTTTAATTTAATGTAATAATTACTGGCGTATGATCCGAAGGACGCTCCAGTTTGCGTGGCGCTGTATCAATAATACATGAGCTAATCCGAGCCATCAGCGCTGGACTTGCCAGCAAATGATCAATCCGCAATCCTTGCTTACGACGAAATGCCATATTACGATAATCCCACCAAGTAAACTGGCGCTCTTCCTGATTAAAATGACGAAAGCTATCGGTTAAGCCCAAATCAATCAAAGCTTGAAAAGCTGCACGTTCTGGCGCGCTGCACAATACCTGCCCCTCCCAGATCTGCGGAGCATAAGTATCACGGGCTTCGGGCGCAATATTATAATCCCCAAGCAATACCAGCTCAGGATATAGAGCTAATTCACTAGCGACATAGCGCTGTAATTGCGTAAGCCACGCCAGCTTATACTGATATTTATCACTAGTCAGGCTCTCACCATTGACAATGTAAGCACAAATTACCCGCACACCATTAATCGTCGCAGCAATCACCCGTTTTTGGGCATCTTCATATTCAGGAATATCCATCACGACATTTTCTAAGGGATGTTTACTGATTAACGCCACACCGTTATAGGTTTTTTGCCCGTTATAAACATAGTTATAACCAATCGCGGCAAATTCGGCAACTAGTTTAGCATTAGCAGCGTTATCCATTTTTAACTCTTGAAGCCCCAAGACATCGCAGCCCGTGGTTTGCAACCAATCCAAGACATGCGGTAGACGAACTTTTAGAGAATTTACGTTCCAGGTAGCTATTTGCATAGTTTGTTTATTCCTTGTTATACTATACTCTTCGTCTTTGAAGAATCTTGGACTTTGTCGGATTTCAAAAAAGACTCCTTATGTAGTTCTAGCTACACTGCGTCGTCTTTTTTATCAATCCTTCGCGTCCAAAAATCAAATACTATGAGTATATTTCAAATAATTTAATATATTAGCAATCATTTTGCCATGGAGTTCATAATTTAGAAATTATTGATTGAATCACGCCAAATAGCTAACATCTGCAGCCCAATATCTTTAAATTTTTGATTTAAATCTACTTCTTGTGTCAGCAGCTCACTAACTTGTTTGATGGCAGCAATAACTTCTTCAAATACTTGCAATGCCTGCGCATTTGACAGCATACATGACTTAGTTGCAAAAGCTAATAGGTCATCCCTACTAGCCCAACGCTTACTACCATTCAAGGTAAGTGCCATAATATCTTTAGGTAAATATACCGTAGTTGTTACAATATCATAGATTGGTGCAAGGTTCACTATGCTGCTGGTATCTTTATAAATTAGTCCATAATTTTTTAAATGTGCATCACCATTGCGCAATAAGACATTCACCACCAGTGATTTAAAGTAATCAAATAATGCTGGTTTTAAATTTATTGTACTTTCACCAACTAGGTTATTCTTTATGCTCTTGGCAATTTGTTCATAGCTACTGTCATATTTTTCACGGGTACGCTTGGCTTGTAACACGCAAAAATCTTCAAAACCATAATAGGTATTGTCAATAAGATCAAAACGCTTTATTATCAGAAATTTACCGTTATTTGTTAGCTCAATTTCTGGGGTTTTTAAACCAGCTTTCTTAGCAACTAACATACAAAAATATTCATTAGTAGCTAACTCGGGATAACCACCCTCACTCCATGATTTAATAATATGAGTGGTATCTTTATAGGTCAATCGATCTAGTTCACTCAATTTTGGGTTAGTCGTATCGCCAGTATCAAGCACCATAATTTTGGGCTGTACTCCTGCAATGCCTGAATTAGCCCCATATTTAAGTAACAATGACTCTAATAGCTCTTCAGTACCAGCATAAGTCTTAAATTGAGTTAAATTTAAACCGATAGCATCAATGACTGAATTATTATCTGGCTTAGTCGCAAAAGTTATGCGCCCAATTTGATTTTTACCAACTATTTTCAATAAATCAAGATCAGAAAAATTTATAATTTGTTTACGATAGATAGTTTTTAATTTCTCAAGCAAAATACCTTCTGGCAAATTCATCTCAAAAATAGGATGTAAGCCATGCCAAAAGTCATATTGCTCATTGGTAACAGGCATTGTCAACGATACCGCTTCATTTGGTAATGCCGTTGCGCTATAACTAAAAATAAATTTACTTGAAGTCGTTGATTGGAAAAGCTCGCCAACTTTATTACTAGAGGTAAAAACATTAAGCATGGTCGTTTTTTTCCGCTAAAAGCTGCTGTAGTGTTGGGCGACTTGATTTCTCTTTAATGACAATCTCCAAACTTAAAAGTTCACAAAGAGTAATTATCTTATTAATCCCGACTTCATTTATCGTGCCATTTTCAATAAGTGATAATGTAGTACGACCCATACCAGCCATAGTAGCTAACGCACCCTGAGTTAGCTTGCGCTTTTTCCTCGTTATGGCTATTAACTGCCCGATTTCAACTAAGTCCATTTTTATCTTTGTATTGTATATTAAACATATTGCCATTCTAGCACAATTTTGTTTAGCATACAATACATTTTGTATTTGTCCAATGCCATAATGACTATTTACACACCAGCAATTAGACTCATCTCGTTTAATTTGGCACTAAAAGATTTATAATCAATCTAGTCAATAGATCTTTTTGCTGTGGATCTGACTCAGCAATCAGTAAAGCTAAAGCGGTAAGCCCGATATTATCAATCTTTAGCGGTAATTTATTCAACTGAATATAGAGTAAAAACAAAAAACTGCCGATGCGTTTGTTACCATCGCTAAACGGATGATCTTTTATCACCATGTAAAATAAATTGGCAGCTTTTTCTTCGACACTACGATACAGCTCTTCACCAAACATGGTTTGATCAAGATTGGACAATATAGATTGCAACTGGTCATTGCGCTCATTACCAAACAATTCAGTCGCTTCGCCTATTGCCAGTAAACTGGATTTAAACTCATTAATCGCGGCTAATGCATTTTCGTGAGCTAAAGCAATGCTATTTTTATGCATATTATTCGGGATTAATAAGCGATCTTCATCATACTGCAGCAACGATGTCCAAGTAGCCGCATAATCATTAATCAGATTAATTATACTCTGCCCCTGTGGAGTAATTAGCTGATTATTAGCTAAGGTTTTACCCAGTAAATCAAGTAAATTTTGATATTCATGGTGGGTTTTATCAAGCAGATTATTATTTAGCGCGTAGCCTTTGAGGAGGTAATCTTTTAGGACTGAGTTAGCCCATTGGCGAAACTTAGTAGCTTGCTTAGAATTTACCCGATAACCAACTGATAAAATGGCATCAAGATTAAAGTATTCTATATCCCGAAGAACATCACGTTCACCCTCTTTTTGAACTGTTGCAAAATTTGCAACAGTTGAATCCACTTCAAGCTCACCATCCGCAAAAATATTTTTGAGATGTCGTGAAATCACCGATTTATCACGACCAAATAACTGACTTAATTGATTAAGCGACAACCAAACTGTGTCGTTTTTTAACTGTACATCAACCGTTACATTACCATCGGTTGAGGTAAATAAAACTAATTCTTTGTTATTCATAAGACTAACCTTAAATATATTTCTGTGCTTGCACTTCTTAATTTTGTGCTAATTCACTTATTTTCTTGTTTCAAACAATTGCTAAGCCTTTCCGGCTCATACATCTCAAAATAGTATCGTATATAATCAGCTATGGCATCTCGGTTAAGCGGATAATAATAGCGGCATAATTTTTTATACAACAATAATATCTCATCATTGAAGCAAAAATCTAACAATTTATCCAAAGTATGCAAAATATATTGTTCATCTATAATCTTCTTTCTGAGAATATCATTAACTACTGGCTCGTATTCAGCCTTGGCTAATATTGCTAATGATTGTATTTTGTTTGCAAATAATTCAATATCTTTAATCATAATAATTGCTACTACCAAAAAAGCTAAAATAAATAAAAGCTGCCACGTACCCGATACGTTTATCTTGCTAAACCAAATTTGGCAAAGCTCAACCAATGATTGCACTATTGAATTTATCCGAGGAAATAATCCAAAAAAAACACATAACCTCCACGGGTTCGCTCAGCAGCATAAAAAAATTTATATTCAATAGATTACATTTAAAATACTCTTAATTTTCTCAAGAAAAGCACTATACTTTTTCTTGAGAGATTTAATAGTGAATACTTGCTTGACTAATCAAATCCGCCAGAACGATAGATTTTTTCTAAATTATGTGCCTCACGGATTTCAATATCGGTAGCATTGGCTAATGATGTAATACCATTGCCATTAATTCTAAAATAACAATCAGGGCGCATTAATTCATTAGTCATAACTGAGGTATTATGCGTAGTTAAAATAACTTGACAATCTGACTCAATTAATAGCTTAACAAACTTTTCTGAGAGCTTATTATGGTAAAAAGCATCAAACTCATCAATCACCAATAATCTAACCTCAGCAATATTAATAAACCAGTAATAAACCAGTGCCAATGCCAGCATTCCGCTGGATGCTACTATATCAAACTCGACTACTTGCTGAGGAAATTTAATCGCTAACGTTGGCTGCCCTCGTGCATCAGAAGTTGCGATTAGCTGATAATCCAAATCAAAATGTCTTAAAAAATTTTCAAACTCTGCAAGTTTATTGCTTTCAACTATCTTTTTATAAATACTCTCGTTAGTAACTGCACTAAACCCTACAAATTGGCGTCTATGCAAAGCAGAGAAGAAGAGCATTTTCTCAACAAAATTCATTAATGCAACAAATAATTTTGCTACTTCACTTTCTAGTTCTTTGATTTTAGTATTCTTATAGACGTATTTTATAGCTGAGAAATTATTGCTCGTCAGAGTATTATCAAAGTTTTCAAGCTCAGGGATATTTATGGTAAAGGTTGTTCGTGATGAATCCCGAACAATTATTAGCTGGTCATTAATAAATAATTGCTCAGATACAAAAGTATTGTGATCTGATTTTTCACAGACATACACAACGGGGTGACTATTAAGTAAAAACTCATATTCGAACTTGATTGTGGATGTTGGCTCATTCAATAAGTTTTGATAAAAATGATATTGTAGCGCATTGCCCTGACAATCAGTAAACCCGCTGACAATATCAAAAATAGCAAATAATAAATTACTCTTACCGCTGGCATTTTTACCGTAAATAATCGCTTTATTAACAATCCCATCTTTAACGCACTTAGAATTGAATTTATAGTTTCGGGTATCGCCTAAGTCAAAGGTTATTTTGTTTTGGAAATTCTTGAAATTGGTAACGCTAAATTTTTTGAGCATTTTGCTATCCTTAAAATCTCATAAACAGGATTTTAGCATGCAAATAAAAATGCCGTAATTTTTTTACGGCACGCTAACAAAACCAAAATTTGTAACCAGATAAACTGTCTATACTGAAAATTTTAATTCTTGTAACTTTATTATTCCAGACTTTCTAAATAAGTAAAGAAGTTGTGATCTAATTAAGTCTTTGATATCTTCCATACCTCTTGATGTGCAATCTTCAATAATTTGTTTAGTTTCTACAGAATATCCAATAACCGCATGGGAAATAAAGTCTCCATCAGGACAATAAACAACATTAAAACAATGTGATTGTAATTGTTCATTAGTCAACCCAAATTTTTCAATATTTTCAGGTTCGCCATCAACTGTCTTTAAATCAAACAACCTTATCTTATTTATTTCTTCACATACTGAGCTTAAAAAACCAATAACACGAGCTTCTCCAGATGACTCAATTTCATTGACTATATACGTTTGTATTTGTTCTATAGTCGCAATAGATAATATAAACACAGATAGCTTCTTAATATCTTCCTCTTGAATCAATTGACTGTGCGCAAAAAGAGCTAGTTTGGGTTGCTGTTTTTTATTAATATGATTAGGATCTACTACCGCCCGACAAATAATATCATCTTTTTTTATTTCATAATCATCCTGATGAATAATTTCTACGGTCATATTTTCTCGGCATTAAGATATTTAACAAAATTACTCGCAAGAATTTTTTCTGCACTTATATTCTCAGCACTAGATAAGTATTTACCGCTAGGCTGTTTGAGCAAGTAAGAATATCTATTTTTTCTACTGATTGTTATTATGGCTTCTTTGTTTTCGTTAACCCAATCAAATTCAATTTCACCATCCTCAGCAACGCAGACTTCTGGAAGAGGCATTTTATTCTCATATAACGAATCAAGAATCAACTGCGCAGTTTCAATATTTTGTGCTAAGCTATCATTATATTGATGATCAGTAATTTTAAGTTTAAGTATAGTTTCTTTTAATTGCTTATATTGCATTTCTATATTTGTATTTTCATTTTGAGCCGTTAATGCTGTAGAAAAGTGAACAACATTATACGAATTATTATTTATGTTTGAAGCTATAGCAGATATATACGTAGGCGCTGAAGTTCTACTGCTATTCACTAAAGAATGCTGCAAGTAATCAGGGTTTAACATCATTGTTAGCATAATTTGCTCTCCACAGGCCTAACCAAATGCTGGTTCCAAATCATTCAAAAAATCAGGTTTTAACAATTTAAAAAAAACATCTTTTTCATAGTTATGAAAATTATTAAGCGAATCCAAGATTTCCAATTTTCGTAAATCTATATTATCGGGAGTAGCTACATCAATATCAATAACAGATGATTTATTTGATTGATGCCCAACTATAATATTATTTGAAATTTGCAAAGTACATGAAATATCACTATCTAACCAATTAGATACAATATAATGATTATCCTTATTTACATTAACACCACAAATATTCAAAGTTACGTCTATCTTGTCATCAAATATGTCAATGCCCTCAAATATAGAGATATATCTCAATCCATAACGTAACTTATCTAATTCTTTAAAAATTGCAACTTTATCCAATGAGCCTAAGAATTGTTTGATTTTTGTATGGAATTTATCCCACCCTGAGTATGAGTCTTTTTCCGCAATTGATATACTATTTAGGCTAATGCTAATGATCGTATTTTCATGCAGTAATATCCAATGTGGTTGCATTGCTAATGCGGGGTTAGCCGCTCTAACTGAGTAAGGTACATCATTAATTTGCATCTTCTGAGGACTACTGATACCGGACATTTCTACTTTGATATGTGAATATAGTTGCTTAACTAATTCATCTAATATTTCACCAAAAGAAGACTTGTATTTTATTTCAAAAGTTACATCTTTCACTGGATCATGAGTAAGCTTACTAGGTATTCGAGTTTCTGATTTAATATCTGCTAATTTCATTTTATATCTTCTATTGCTAATTAATAACAAAACAAACTAATAACTTAACCCACCATATCATGGTGTTATTAAAATTGCACAGCCAAAATGATTAATAATGGCATATATCCAGCCAGTATATACAGCATATGCAGTATTATATCCCATAATACAATACCGCATAACCATTTAAAAAATTTATAATTTACCGTGGAAAGCTTGGTCTAAGATTGATGATTTTAGTTCAAGCAGGTTTTGCATTTTTTGTTGTTGAGCTGATTTCATCTGCTCAATTTGAGCCGATACCTCATCCAAATATGCAACTATTTTCTGTTGAATACTTAAATCTTCTGGTAATGGCACAAGTGTACTTTTAATAATTGATAAGTTTAAGTTTTGCTGAGTTCCACCATTTGATTTTTCACGTAATTCCAAATAGGATTTTTTTAAATACCATTTTAAATACTTATTTATACATTTTGAACCATCTACCAATATTGTTGCAACTGCTTGATTTGTAGCTGCTTCAATCAGCAACTCAGAAACCTGCCCTCTGGTTTTACCTTGTCCATAAAGAGCGACTATTAATGTCCCTACAGGATTTAAAGTTAGCCGACATTCATTTAATGCTAGAGCCGTGATTAGCTCATCTGCTTTATTTACATATGGTTCGCCAGTAGATTTACTTGTTATCCAATTAATCGTGCCATTATCATAATATGTTTGATTAGTTTTAAGCGGTGTAACACCTGTACCAACGCTTGCAAATGATTTAATATCTTTGGATGGGTGATTTTGCTCTAGGTCGGAGAAAACATCGTTGAGAACGCTATTCATGAAATTATCAGCGGCATTAATGTTTTTTTGGAGTAAGGCAATTGCTTTATCAATGCGCTCAAATAACGCATCCAGTTTTTGCACTATCCTTTTTTGCTCTTCTAGTGGCGGAACTGGAATATAAAACTCTTTAATAGCTTTTAATACAATCCGTTTAATCGCAGCTCCAGTTTTGCTATTTAATGCAGCTTCAACAAAATAAGGGCTTAATAAATAATTTTTCAAAAATTCAGACAACAAATTATTTGATGGAGATAGTATCGCTAAGGAGGATAAAACAACAAATGCGGTATTATCCTTTACTAGAGACACTTTTCCTACTGTACCATCTTTAGATAAAAGCACATCACCATTATTTGGTTTACAGTTATTCTTGACTAATAACTCAAAATCTTCATTCGATATAAATTTACAACCATCAAAATCTATTTGCCCATTTCCTTGAATATCTCTAACTGTAATATATGGCTTACCTTTATCAATTGTTTTTGGTGATTGATGAGCTCCATCAGTGATTTTTTTACAAACCTCAACTAACCTCTTCCACGCCCAGCCATCAGGCAATTGATATAACTCACTCATTGATAGCATTACCTTGCAAAATTGCTTCAATTTCAGTTATTAGCTCATCAATTTGGGCATTATTTTGCTTGATTGTCGCCACCAGCTCCAGCGGTGAAACATGCGCCACAGCTTCGGCTTTGTTTGGATTTTTGGCAGAAATATCATAATCTTTGATATCATTGACATTGACAATCCAGCCATTATCCGTTAATTTGCGCTCTTGCCAACACGCCAAAAACTCTTCAAAATGTTCATTTTGAATCGGTTTATTTTTAGTAAGTTTGTAAGGTGGATTTACCTCATAATAATAAATCTCGGAGGTTGAACCATTGCGATCAAAGAAAATCACATTGGTTTTAACTCCGCTATAGGGCAAAAATACCCCACTTGGCAATGATACGATAGTATGGACATTGAAGCGTTCCAATAAATCTTTTTTGACGGCTTGAAATGCGTTATTAGTCTGAAATAAAA
>CAZTBH010000035.1:0-28769 GCA_964611845.1 uncultured Neisseria sp. | reverse complement strand
GACCCATATCGCAGGCGCTCACTTGTACTGTACCACGTAATTGACGTTTGTTTTTAGTTGTTTTCTTAGTCAAAATATGACGTTTGAATGCTTTAGAACGTTTGATGCCGCCACTACCTTGAACGATAAAGCGTTTTTTCGCACCAGACTTTGATTTCATTTTAGGCATGTAATGCACCTTTTTTAATCGCAGTTTTTATTCAGATAGCAGGTGCTCGCATAACGAGAACTTGAGGAACCTAACTATCCACCTTTTTGAGGGAAAGATTATAGCATATTACTTGGTAAAATCTTTACTATTTTTACAATCAAGCGGATACTTACCACTATCTTCTGTGGGTGCGTTCATAATGGCTAAAATACGCCGATAAGCATCAATTCGATTTTGTGCTTTGATATCTTTGTCTGAACCGCGCCCTTCTCCACATTCTAAACCACCATTGATGATATTTATTACAGTTCCAAATCCAGGTTTTCTATTCTTACTCAAATCTCCAGCAGTTGGAACCCATTGATTGGTCATCACAGCGTGAGCAGAAGGTTTAGGAGATTGGGGAGTCATCCAGAACCACAATGCAGTTCCCCATAATAAACTAAATTTACCTGTATTGCCTGCAGGGCTGGTTACCAAATCCGGATTAGCAACTAGATCATATCCTTTAGCTTTTACGAAATCAGACTGACCAAAGGCTTTATAATTATACGGATAACTTAATTGGATTGCACCACGACCAAAGTAGTAATTATTGGAGTTCTGACACGCTGCATCTCCACCACAGTATTTTCCATGCGGTTTTTTCACACTTAATGTATAGTTAATTAACTTGGTCCTAATCTCTGGAGTAATATTCCAATCAGAACAAGGCGCAGGTAGATTAGAAATACCCTGAGCAGCCAAGGCTTTTTTATCTTCATCATTAAGCCAAGCACAAAGTTGTGCATTTTTGATATTTGAAAAATCTGCCGAAGTATTTAGCTTAACTAAAATATCAAACGGCGTTTCTGACGCAAAACATAAACCAGTCGTTTCTTGTTGAACATTTGCCAACAACGCTGCTAGTTCACGCTTAGCATTAGCTGAATTAGATAAAAACTGCGGAAAATACTCTGCTGTTTCTTCAAAATTTTCATATGTATAAAGGGTAGTTATCTTACTAATCTCACCTGGCTTAGGAAGCTCACCACTAAAATCAACCTTTTTACCATGGCTATCAACTGCACTTACGGATGGACAATTCTGTAATTGTCCGGATAAAGTTTGCAGTTTAGATAATGCAGCATAGTAATTAGGCGCATTTTTTTGTAAACAGTTAGCCTGTCCTGTCCAGTCTTTTTTGTCCTCAAATTCTTTACAAACACCAGTCACAGCAGGAATATATTCACTCTGGCTATATTTAGTTAAGCTGGCACTATCTGATTTATACTGTTGTAATAGATAATCACCATTTGATAATGGAAAAATTTTGGTAAATTGACTTTTAGTAATCAAAGCACCAACTGGTTCTGCATCCACAACACCAATTAAAAAGCAGGTCGATAATAAAAGTGTAATTTTTTTCATAATAGCACCTATACTAAAATAATAAATAATAGATTTTGGATAACGTTATTATAGCGGTTGAATAATTAATTAGCAAAGCGTTATTTATGTATAATAATCATTCATTTTTGTATAAGCACTAAATTCTGGTATTTAAATATTTACCAACACCGCTAGTAGCATGAATAAAACCTTTATTATTCACACGTTCCATTAAACGTCGCATATTTTCAGCTTCGTTGCGACGATCATTGACTTTATGCCACAAATGATATACTGGCACAGCAAAACGCCCATCTTTTATTTGAATACCAGCATGAAGTAAGCGAACCAAAAAGTCAGCATCTTCGTGTCCCCAGCCAGCGAAACCCTCATCAAAACCATTCACAGTTAAACAATCGTCTCTCCACAATGCCATATTGCACCCCTTAGGACGACGCCAGTTCTCAGCATTCTTTTTACGCCATCTTGCTGAAGGATTTAGACGTAGTGCTGGTAACCATTTGTTAGTTTTACCGCTTAATCTAGCTAAGACTGAAGAAATAACCGAGGTAGTGGTAATGCTGACTGATTTATTACTGAGTGCGGATTTAGTATATGACTCACTAAGCAATACTCGATTACCACCAACAAAGTATCCTCTCTCTGCTAGTCGCATCTGATTTAGAATAAAATCTGGTGCAATTAAACAATCGCCATCAATAAAAATTAAATATTCCCCGCTAGATCTGCTTGTTGCCAAATTACGAATTGCTGCCAAGCGAAAGCCAAGATCCTCATGCCAAATATGCAATAGTTCAAAAGGAAAATCTTGTTGAAATTTAGTGACCAAAGTTTTTGTTTCGATTCCAGAACCATCGTCTGCAACTAAGACTTCTAATACTAAATCGCTTGGAATAGTTTGCTTTGCAACACTCATTAAAACTAATTCTAATGTATCTGGTCGATTATAGGTTGAAATTATCAAACTTATATGCATTTATTCCACCACTTAAACATTTGAGAAGTTGGATAAATTATCAATCAACGTATTAATTTTTTGAATCAATTGTTCAGGAGGGATATTATTTACCATTATTTCATCATAAATAGTTTGAATACTAGATTTTTGAGTTAAACGGAACTTTGGAGCAAAATACCCAAACAACCCAATACCTAACTTATGAAATCCTGCGGCAATATGCAGCAAACCACCATCACAGCCAATAAAAATACTACACTCAGCAATAATTTTTGAAGTCTCCAATAAACTAATTTGATTTACAAAATTAGCAAGTTCCGGATAGCATTGCATCAATCCATCTGCAATTTCAAGACCATTTTCACTACCGACCAAAACAACGTCATAATTGGAGTTTTTTGTAAGAATATAATCAATTACCTCAGCCCAGTATCCATAAGACCTGCGTTCAACATCTTCACCACCTACGGCAATAACGATATAAGGTTTAAACACTTTAAACCTATTAATACATTTTGGTAGACATAGATGATGATCACTCAATTGCTCAAGCTGCCGCTGATTATATGGGTATGATAATAGTGCGTTAATACGATGGAAACTGAAATCAACCCAATTAAACTCAATCCCATCAAAATGTCCTCGTAAATGGCAGAAAGGGATATTTTTGTAATATTTCAGCTTAATATTCAAGCTACGGCTCTTAACTGTATCTAAAATAATCAAATCATAATTATCTTGAAGTTGAGTAACATCAGTGTAAGTATTTTGAAACACATCATCATTGCTAAATAGCTCGGCATAGGATGAAACCGCCAACAAGTCAAGCTGATATTTGTCTTTCAACAAAACTCTGCCGCTTAAATTCATAACTGCATCACCTATATTACGAATAGATGTATTTATCCATAGAATACGCTGGGATGACTTAGGTATATACTCCAGTTCAAGTTTCTTTTGACCACTTAAACGCAAGAATAAACTGCGCCGAAATAATTGATAGTTTTCTTTAAAGCGCAAAAACCAAGTTTCTCTCGCCAGTTTTACCTCAGCATCTGTCGCAATCTGAGTCCTAAAATTTGGGCAATAACGTTGACTAAACATCTGCACATTAACTAATTCGTGACAGTAGGTTTAAGATTGCGATCTTCATAGCGAGTGGCAAACAATAAGCCAACCAGTGCAAAGAATGCCAAACCTGATACCGAATCAGAAAAATAACCATTTTCATAACACGCAGCGGCATAAACCAAAGCAACCGTCACGCCGAAATCGCGATATGGACGCGCTAAACTAAAAGAACGAATAAACAAGGTTGCTAAAAAAACAATAAATGTTATCATTCCAATATAGCCCAGCTCCGCACCAAACCATAAATAATCGCTGTGTGGTTGAGAGTTACCAAAAGGATTGTGATCACGCGCAGATAAACGAGCATACTCACCTGGATAGCTACCAGTCCCATGTCCAATGATTGGCTTTTCAGCAATAATTTCTTTGGCATATTTATGGAAAGTCCAGCGCAAATACATTGAAGGATTTTGCGGGTCAAATTTTCCAGCTTTATACTGTTGTACATTTTCCTGATAAGTTTTTATTTTAGCTTGAACCGATGAAGAAGTATAAATTAAAGTTGGCGTAATAACAAATAAAATCACAGCAGAGACAATCAACCCGATTTTCAAACGCCATTGAATAAAAATACTAATCACCATTAACAAACACAATATCTGCCCAGTACGGCTCCAAGTTTCATAATAGATATTATGAAACAAGACAAAAATACTGATCCATGCTACGACCTTTAACCATCTGGGTTTAATCTGTTTATTTAATTGTAAATACAGCAACCAGCATGCAAATAATGCTAAAAAATAGGTGTGGTACATATGCATTCTAAATATTCCATACTGCAAACCCCAGGTTTTAGCGTGAAACATCGGATGATTTGTCCAAATTGAAAGATAGGAAAAGAAGATGGTCAAAGCGATACCAATACCAAAACCCCATAAAGCTGACTTACGCTTATCATCCGAGCTAAAAAAGACAATGATAAAGGGTAATTCAACTAGTCCAATCATTTTTAGTAACATTTTGCTTATATCATGTATGCTGCCACTTGACCATAGTGAACCGACAAGGAATAGAGCATAAAAAACTAAGCTAACTACAACCAAAGGCTCTTTAACAACCTGTGGAAGTTTTGCGCGCAGATCTTTAGACAAGACTACGCTGCATACAATTAAGGGAAGAGTTGCATTTTGTAATGCCGTTGATAGAGGCAGCGCAATTGCGGTTAGAAAAGCCAGTGTCAACCACCAATATTGTTGAAGGGCTTTTCTATCTTTTGCTAGATTCATTATTAGTCTCGAATTAATTTATAGTGTTTTTTGGCAAAATCTTTGCCACCTAGAAATTGCTCTAGCTTCATCATCAACCGATGTTTTTTATCACGACGGCTTAGAGAATAATCTGGGTTGAATTCAAGCTTCTGCTCAGCATCATTTGTGAGCCAAGAAGCTGCGATTTCTGGATGAGTTCCGCTGAAAGCACGGATACTGAGTGGATCAATATCCCCATACCCCAAAAACTCCTTAGGCGTTTTGCCCCAGTAGCGTTCGACACGCTTTTGCTTTTCGTTCATCTTAGCAACTGAGCGTACATGACCGTAGTGATACAGATGACAACCAACCAAAGCCGCATTAGGATAGCGCCCCTGACGATTCTCATTCATAATCAACCAAAACAAGCCATCAGGAGCCCAGCTACGAACAGTATTGCGAATAATTCGTGGTGCACGGCGATACCAACGCGGTGAGTATGCAATCGTTGATGGTGAACCATAGAAATGATAATAGTCGAAAACTAATGCTTCGACGTCCTTATCATTCAGATGCTTTTCCATTGCAGCACGGATAGTTGCATAATCTTGCTCGTGAATTACTTCATCGCCCTCAAGATAAAATGCCCAATCACCAGTACAGTTAAACTGCGCAATCATTTTTTGCTGCGCATAAGTATATCCACGATCCTGCATATTTTCATTCCATGTGGTTTGAATAATACGCAACTTAGGATCATTCAGCGCCTGAACCTGTGCTAAAGTGTCATCATCACTGTTACCCAGCGCAACAACCACTTCATCACAAACCGCCAGCAACGACTTTAAGCTCTCAATATATGGATAGCCCAAAATCGTACCATTGCGCAAAAAGGTAAAGCCGCTGACTTTCATACTATTTTTTCTTTTTCGGTGATACGATCATAATTGCATTACGACCTTCAACTTTAGGGCGCATTTCAACAACAACCAAATCCAGCAAATCCTGCTCAGCTTTTTCTAAATAGCGAATCCCAAATTCCTGATGTGCCATTTCACGACCACGGAATTGAACGATAAACTTAACTTTATCACCCTCTTCTAGAAAACGCTTAGCATTCTTTAATTTAATCTGATAGTCATGCTCGTCGGTGACAGGACGCAACTTAATCTCTTTAACATGAACTTGCTTTTGGTTTTGTTTAGCAGCATGAGCTTTTTTCTGCTCATGGTACTTAAACTTGCCAAAATCCATAACTTTACACACTGGAGGGTTAGCATTAGGAGATATCTCAACTAAATCCAACTCTAATTCATTAGCTTTAGCCATCGCCGCATGGATAGAAACCACGCCCAATTGCTCACCAGTTTCATCAATAATCAAACGCACCTCAGGTGCTGTAATTGCGCCGTTAATGCGCGCTTGTTTTTCAGTGCTTATGACACTACTCCTCAAAATTAAAAACAAAACTCTTCATTATAACCTATTTGATTAGTTTACAGGATACTTTGTTACGATTAGATACATATATGCTCATAGTATTTACCTAATATGCACCATCTCGTTTGACAACCACACCAATTGTTTTGATAAGTATAACTACATCATACCACAATGACCAGTTTTTGATATACCAAGTATCCAAACGACAACGATCTGCAAACGAAGTTTTACTTCTGCCACTTACTTGCCACATTCCAGTAATTCCAGGTTTCACCATCGCATAATAAAACATTCCATCATTGTAATCGCCAAGTTCACGCTCCAACAGCGGGCGTGGACCAACTAGACTCATTTCACCTTTAAGTACATTCAATAACTGACCTAATTCATCTAAACTAGTTTTGCGTAATAATCTACCGATTCGAGTAACCCGTGGATCATTATCTAGTTTGAAATTATTTGCGACATAACGTTGATAGATCTCATTATTTTCTTCTCGCCAGGAATTAAGCATTTTCTCAGCATTTTTGTGCATACTACGAAATTTGATACAGCCGAAAGTTTTGCCATCATAGCCCAAACGTGGTTGAATAAAAAATGGATTACCACGATCTTCAAGAAAAATCAACAAGCCAATTAATAACATCAAAGGTAACACTACCGGTAAACAAAGTAAAACGACACCATAATCAAAAAACATTTTAACTAGGCGATTTAGACGCCGGTTAAGATTATTTTCTAAACGCAACATTAATTGCTCATTGCCAAAAAAGTGATTAATCTCTATTCCATACAAAGGTAAACCATCAAAATCTGGCACTATGCTTACAAACATAAAATTACGCTGCATTAGGAAAATTTTATCAATATTGCGAACCATTTCCAATGAATCAAGCGCAACCACAACTTCACAGGTTTTATTTTTATCCAGCAAATCTTTGAGTCCCAAGAGCGGGAAATCTTTATTTTCAAACGCTACGCTTAATCTTTCACCCGTAATTCGTTCACGATCAACATCAACAAATCCATGAATTTGAAAGCCCATCAAACGGCGATTTTTTAATAAACTATAGGCACTAAGCGCTGTATCTCCAGTACCGACGATATAAACCTTGCGTTGCCAGAGTTTATAATGTAGCAAAATGCGAATAGTAAACGTTCTAAATAGTGGCAAAATTACAAATAATAAAGCCCAATACATGAAGAAAAACAAGTATGTTACATGTTCAGAACGGCTAAGTGAAATCACTACAAAATCTAAAATTAAAATATAAATAATTTGTTTATAGATTATTCGCAACTCCTCCCACGTTGGACGGCGTTTCACATAGAGCTCAGCAATCCAAAACATTGCAAGAATAACCAACGCATTTAATGCTTTCACCAAAACCAAATGATCGGTATCAAAACGATGTAGGCGTGCAGGCTCTAATACATTGGCAATCTGGATACTCAGCCAATATGTAAATGTCAGCGAAAGTAAATCGCTGGCAAGTAATAAATACTTTTGTAAAAAGAGACGTTTCATACTATTTCTTAATAAATTCCTGATATTTAGTTATAACAAAGTCTTTAAATTCGGTTCTAAAGCGCAGAGCAGCAAACCGCTTTGCATTAGCTACACATAACTCAGGAGTAATTACCGATTGCTGTTCATATTCTGATACGGCTTGTTGAATCGCGTCTATCGTCTGACTTGCAAAAAACACACCTGTTGGCTTTAGACTATCCAAACCATTCACAGTTTCTAATGCTCCACCTCGTGCATACGCAATCACAGGAGTTCCGCAAGCCTGTGCTTCCACAGGTACAATACCAAAATCTTCTTCTGCTGCAAAAACAAAAGCTTTAGCTTGTTGCATAAGTAATCTAAGCGGTTCATCTGCAACAAAACCTAATAATTCAATATTAGAACAATTAGCGACTAATTGCTGAATTTTTTTGTAATCAGGACCTGTTCCGACGATTTTTAATTTTTTATCTGGCATCGCAGCAAAAGCCTCTGCAATTAATGCGATTTTCTTATATGGCACCATTCGCGAGACCGTTAAATAAAAATCTTGCTTGTCCATTGATGGCGTAAATTTATCCGTATCAACATTAGGATAGATGACTTCAGCTTCACGCCGATAAACTTTGTAAATTCGTTTGGCGATAAAATGTGAATTGGCGACAAAATAATCAACTCCATTTGCAGTTCGGTAATCCCATAGCCTAATCTTGTGTAAGATATAGCGTGTTAAGCATGATTTTATACCTCGCAGAAGACCAGCCTCACGCAAATACTGGTGCTGCATATCCCAAGCATAACGAATCGGTGAATGACAATAGCAAATGTGTAATTGGTCAGGTCCAGTCAAAACTCCTTTAGCTACAGCGTGCGAACTACTAATAACAAGGTCATAACTACTTACATCAAACTGCTCTACAGCTAATGGCATAAGTGGTAGGTATTCACGATGCTTGGTTTTAGCAAATGGTAATTTTTGAATAAACGAAGTTATAACTGACTTATTCTGTATAAACCCACGCTCATTATCTGGTAAAAAATCAATCAAGCTAAATAAATCTGCATCCGAAAAACAATTAATTATCTGTTCTAGAACTTTCTCTGCTCCAGCATAGGTATATAACCAATCATGAATGATAGCAACTCTTACCGTCATTACAAAGCACCTGATAATTTAATAAATTTAGCGTACTCTTCATTAACAAATTTGCTAAATTGTGCTTTAAATTCTTGACATGAAAAGTTCATTGCGTTTACCAAACAATTACGTGCTGAAAATTTTTCATGGTTAGCCTCAAAAACTTCAACGGATTTTACAATATCTTCAACACATTGCTTCTCAAAGACTACTCCAGTAGGACATGAAGATCTTTCATCATTTACAACTTCTTTTGAACCACCGCCAGAGTATACAATAACTGGAGTTCCACATGCTTGAGCTTCTACATTAACAATACCAAAAGCTTCCTGTGATGCAAATACAAACGCCTTTGCTCCAGAAATTAATTCTGCAACTTCTTTTTTATTTTTATATCCAACAAATTCAATGTTAGATTTAGCTATTGCTTCTAAATTACTTCGTGTTGCTCCATCCCCAACAACAATTAATTTCTTACCTAAAAGATTAAATGCATTTATAACTAAATCAAATCGTTTATATTCTACAAGTCTTCCAACCGTAATATAATAATCTTGCTTTATTTCTTTATAGAATTGACTAAAATAATTCACATCAACACTAGGATAAATTACTTTATTGATTTTCACACCAAATTTATCCATATGCCACTGTGCAATATATTTTGAATTTGCTACATGTATATCAGGGCGCTGAATAGCTATTGTTAACCATTTGCGCAATTTTGGGTAAAAGTACTGTTGGGCTAAGCTTACAATTTTACTAGTACTCTTATATAAATCACCATATTCAAATAAATACCGCATATGTTCAGAATGACAATAGCAAATATGCAGTTGCGTAGGTTTGGTAATTACTCCACATGCCACAGCATGTGAGCCACTTATAATTATATCATAGCCAGCCAAATCTAATTTTTCAATAGCGTGTGGCATAAAGGGCAGAAAATGACGATGTTTGGTTTTAGCAAAAGGTATATTTTGCAAATAAGATGTTTTAACTTTTTTATTTTTAATAAAAAAACGTTGTTGTTCTGGTATATTATCAATAATACTAAAGATGTCTGCGTCAGGGAAACACTCAAGCATCTGCTCCAATACTCTTTCAGCTCCGCCATAGACATAAAGCCAATCGTGAATAATTGCAATTTTCATATTAAATTTTTCTAAATAAATTTGCGCAGAAGATTATAAAAACGTTCACTTAGCGAAAGAGGTAACTTTGTCATCATAAAATAAAATACTAATAATTTAATCCCTTGCTTCTTTATTTTTAATAATTGGAAAATACTGTTTTCACCATGCCAACGCCGAGAGTAAAGGCTTAATTTATAGTCACACATAAAAACGAGAGATTTATCCATTGCAAAGAATTTATCTTTTAACAAATCATTATAACCACTACCAAGGTCTAAACAATTCTGGCGATATTGGGTAAAGGTTTTTTTCTTTGCTCCAGAAACATTAACCGCATGCTGGCGATAGTAAATCAGGGGTTCAAGATAGAGTTTTATCCGTCCGCAATATGCAGCATAATAGGAAAAATACCAATCATGCGGTAAAACATAGCTTCTCAATGGAAGCGTTAAATTAATCAGTTCGCGAGACATTAAAACAGTACAACCAGTTACATTGCTATTAACTAAGTAATCAAAAAATCCATTTTTATCAGACTGCTTACCCCAAGCAAAATGAGAAGGTTGCAGTACATTCATATCATCATCAACCAACACCGCATCACTATGAATCAGCAAATTATCACCAATTTCAGCTACAAGCACTTCAATCTTATTATTAAACCAAACATCATCTTGATCAGCCAAGGCAACATAATCACCTGAAGCCAACATTATAGCGCGCTCAAAACTCTTTACAACACCTATATTCTCAGGATTAGGATAAACTTTTATATTATTATATTTATCTCTATATGTATTTAAAATATTTAGCGTATCATCACTGGAACCATCGTCAACAATAATTATTTCATAAATAGGATGGGTTTGGTTCAATATACTATCTAATTGCTGAGAGAGATATTTTTCACCATTGTAGGTTGCCATCACAATTGATACTAAATTATTTACCACCATAACCACCTTAAAATTAAGAACGAATTAGCTTAAATATCAATCTTGCACCAAATGAACCAAATAATGTCATGGCTAAATACTCCATGGTTTTGGTTAGACCAAAATGTTTGTAACTCCATAAATAAACTGACAAACTAGCATGGTGAGCATTTAAACGAGCCTCATAATAGCTGAGAGCTTGCCTAACATCTAGATTACGTTCAAACGTTTTGGTCGATAATAATGCATTACAACTATTCACAAAGTCTAAAGATCTTTTTTGCCAAGCTGCATAGTCTTTCAATTTAGAGCTACCTATTTGATTAGCTGAGTGCTGACGATAGAATATTAAAGGTTTATCACAATAAGTAATTTTATTAAAAAAGCTTGCCATCAATGCCAAATAATGATCATGCACATAATATCCATCAGGAATGGGAAAGCACTTTTCAACCAACTGACGAGAAAATAATACAGTACAACCCGTCACATCATTCATTATAAGATACTTAACAAAATCACCATTCAAGTTTGACTTCAAGCTAGAATATGATCGGTGTAGTACATTGAGATTTGCATCAACAACAAATGCATCACTGTGAATTAACCAATTATCCCCAATTTGCTCAATTAGTGTTGCAATTTTTTCTGGCAGCCAGACATCATCTTGGTCAGCAAGTGCAATATAATCACCACGACAAGCACATATTGTTTTTTCAAACGACTTCGTACCACCTAAATTAGTTTCATTACGGAATATTTTTATTTTGCTATTATTTGTCGCGTATTGAACTAAAATGTTCCACGTTTCATCTGAAGAACAATCATCAACGATAATAATCTCATAAACCAGATAAGTTTGTGTAAGAATGCTATCAAGTTGCTCCTTAATATAACTCGCACCATTATAAGTTGCGATTGCAACACTAACTCTAGCTGATGACGTCATATTATACATTAATTTCACTATTAAATTTCTCCAGTGCCATTAATACTGCCACATTCATATCATAATAACAATAATCAGCAAGATGTCCAGATAGAATAATGTCTGGGTATTCTTTAGCCAATTGCTTATACTGCGCAAACATTGCCAAATTTGGTTCTGCTGGAATTGGGTAATAGGGAACATCTTTACGAGTACATCCTCGATGATACTCTTCAACAATTGCCGTATATGGATGAGTCTGCCCAGTCAAATGTTTTACTTCGGTTACCCGGGTAAAATCATAATCATTTGGGTAATTAATACTTGCAACATCTTGATAATGTTCCTGCTGCAAGGTTTTAATCTTAAAATCAACCGTTCGGTAAGGTAATTCCCCATAACAATAATCAAATAATTCGTCAATTTTACCTGTAAAAATCAATTTACCTTCAAAAAGTTGTTCCATGAATTTTATCTGTTTGCTACGATGATTTACCGTTACTACTTCACGATAGTCAGTATTAAGCATAACTTTAATATTTTGATTACCCAACATTTTTTTGAATAATTGATTGTAACCAAAACGCGGAATACCTTGATAACTGTCTTGAGAGTGGCGATCATCATAAGAAATATGAATCGGCATCCGCCCAGTAACATACTCATCTAATTCGTCGGGTTTTAGTCCCCATTGCTTGTAGGTATAATTAAGATAAATTTTATTATAGATAAAATCTGCCAACATTTTCAAATCATCATCTTGGGTTTTACGCAGCTCCAAAATCGGGACTTTCTTGCCAAACCCAAAATATTTAATTAGCTTACGAGTTAAATCCTGTGCCATGTATTCAGGAAAAAGAATCATCAAACTATTCAGATTAAATGGAATTGGCACTAAATGCCCGTCAATATATGCTGCAACTTTGTGCTGATAAGACTTCCAATCAGTAAACTGCGAGATGTAATCCCAAATTTGTTTATCTGGCGTATGAAACACTCGCGGTCCATATTTATAAACTAACAGACCATCTTCGTTGTATTGGTCATAACAATTTCCGCCAATGTGATTACGCTGCTCGATAATTAAAACCCGCTTCTTTAGCTGCGTTGCAATTCGTTCAGCCAGAACTGCACCAGAAAAACCTGCACCAATTACAATATAATCAAACATTTAATCACCTTTACCCTAGACGAGCTATCTTTTAGCTACATTTATTTAGTTTGGAGTAAATTTCACTAACTCTATAACTCCAAGCGTTTGAAGCCAGAAATTCACTAGTATCAACCACTTTATTTTTTGTCTGTTCAGTAAACAAACACTTGCTGATTATATTCTTAAACTGCTCAAAAGTTTCATAAAAATGGACACTTTCATAATGAGCAAATTTGTCTAATTCCGAATAATACGGTAAAATAATTGGTCGATCACAAACAAGGTACTCATAAACTTTAACGGGATCAACTGATTCAATTAGTTTATTCGTTTTAAATGGCATAATAAATGCATCCGCATTTTTCAAAGCATTAAAAAGATAATTATGCCCAATTGCACCAAACAAAACCAGACGTTTATTATCAGACAAAAAACCTGCAACATTAGGACCGATTAGAACAACGGCAATATCAGGAGTTGTACAAACTAATTCTTTTAACCAATCAAATTGCATCCATGTGTCAATCGTTCCTGAGTATATAATTAGTTTATTACCACTCGCCTTAAGTTTACTACATAATTCGTTAAATTTTATATCCGCTAAATTTTGCTTAATGAAGTTTTTATCTAATGCATTATTTACCACTATAACCTTAGAGAGGTCTAAAATATGATGCTTCTCACATAGGATATTTTTTAAGGTTTCTGATGAAACTGTTATTAAGTGTGCATTATTTAATACGTATTGTTCCTGCTTTAAGAATCTATCTTGCTTCCTCAATGAATGTTTAATTTCTTGGAACTCAGACGTATTATCCATGCAATCATAAATAATTAAAGGCTTCCTTACTATGATTTTTTGGTAGAATTTAATCAAGCGAGGATCTGTAATCCACAAATACTTTATTTTTTTAAAGAGACAGCAATAATTAATCCATAAAACTAGTAGAATATAATTCATTCCGCGAATAAATACACTTTCACCAGCAACACCTATGTTTCTGATTATAACTTTCTCGCATTCGGCATTAAGTTGTTTGTCGCTAGATGGTCTTGCAACTACCGTGACATCAAAATAGTTCGCAAGCTCGATCGCAACAAAATGGGGTCTTTGCTTTATCCAACTCCATGGAACGTGCATTAAGTATAACATTTTAGGTTTCATTTTAATTCAAATTTGCAAATAAATAATCTAAAATTAATTTGGACGTGTTACCATCTCCGTATGGGTTTCTTGCAGAAGTCATTTGTTGGTATAATTTACCACCATCAAGTAACTCATTAATTGAATTTACGATCAAGGCTTTATCTGTTCCAACTAGTTTAACCGTTCCTTCATTCACGGCTTCAGGGCGCTCAGTAGTATCACGCATCACCAGTACAGGTTTTTTCAAGCTTGGAGCTTCTTCTTGTACACCACCTGAATCAGTTAAAATTAAATATGCTTTCTGCATTAAAAATACGAACGGCTGATACTCTTGCGGCTCAATTAGATGGATATTGCTAATCCCAGTTAAAATTTCATTTACAGGCTTTTGCACATTAGGATTCAAGTGTACTGGATATACTAATTGTACGTCAGGGTGTTCTAGTGCTATTTCTTTAATTGCCTGGCAAATATTAACAAAACCATCACCAAAATTCTCACGACGATGACCTGTTATTAAAATTGTCCGCTTAGAAAAATCTAACCCCAAAGACTCAAAATGCGTCCTTAACTGCTGATTTAATTTATTGTTAACATTTATCTTATTAACCATCCATAATAGGGAATCAATAACGGAATTACCGACAACTTCAACGTGTTTGGTAATATTTTCCCGTAATAAATTTGCTTGGCTAACCGCAGTTGGCGCAAAATGAAACTCCGCAATACTACCAGTTAAAGTACGATTAATCTCTTCCGGCCACGGACTATAAATATTATGCGTTCGTAATCCTGCTTCTACATGAGCTACAGGAATTCGTTGATAATATGCAGCCAAACTTGATGCTAATGTTGTAGTCGTATCACCATGAACCAATACACAGTCTGGCTTATACTCAGCTAAAACAGGGCGCAAGCCTAAGAGGGCTTTGGCAGTAACATCGTACAAATCCTGTCCATGAGCCATAATATCTAAGTCATAATCAGGAATAACTTCAAATAAATCTAGTACTTGATCCAACATCTGACGGTGCTGCCCAGTTACACAAACTTTAACTAAAAACTTATCAGCATAATGTTCTCGAGCATAATTAACAACAGGTAGCATTTTAATTGCTTCTGGACGGGTCCCAAAAATAAATAATAATTTCTTCCTTCCCATATATCAATCCTATAGTAAGTATAACTGCTAAAACACAATTATATGTATTAATTTATATATAATTTTTAATATGCAAATTCTAAATAATGCTATTTTAATTTAACGGTTAGTAGCATGAGGAAACCAGCGAATATTATGCTTCTCTTCAAAATACAGTCTATTTTTCTCAAAAAGTTCTAATTTTTCACCTTCTGGTAGCTTACCAAATGTTGCAGAGTGTTCATGATGAACAAACACGTCATCTGCAATTATAGTTTCATATCCTGCTGCACGTACCCTAATATTATAATCATCATCTTCAAACCAACCTCTTCCAAATTTTTCATCAAGCATACCAACGCTATCAATAACCTCTCTTTTTATCGCAACACAAAAAAATGCCAAACTACCCTCAAGTATTTGGTATGTCTTTCCATAGTTATCATAATGAATACGAATGGCACATTTTATAAAGTCAGCTTCTGTCAAATAATTTGGTACTGCAATTTTGGCCTGATTGCCAATATTATTGGTAACAGGACCAACTAAGCCGACTTTTTTATTTCTGAAATGATACAACATATTACGAATCCAATTCGGCGATACAAATGTGTCATTATTTAAGATAAATACATAATCACCAGTAGCATGCTTTATTCCGATGTTATTTCCAGCGCTAAATCCAGCATTAACATTATTCAATATCAATTTAAAATTAGTTTTATCCTTGGCATATTCACATAACCACTCTCTAGAACCATCACTAGATAAATTATCCACTACGATAATTTCTAAGTTATTGTAATTTGAATATTTATACAAACTATATAAACAATTTTTAGTTAAACTTAAATTATTATAAGTTAATACAATTACGCTTACTTTTGGTTGTTCAACATTAGAATTATTAATAAAATTATTTAACTGGTTAAATCTAACTCCCCAAGAATTACTACGAGCCACTTCTACCCGGGAGTTTATCAAATTTATATCATATTGATCTGCAAAAGCCTGCTTTATTTTTTCTGCAAACTCAAATTTATCTGTAGCAGTATATACCACACTAGAATATTTTAAAACTTCTGGCAATGCGGTTGAAACTACAGCTTTCCCTAGAGATAAGTATTCAAACATTTTAACAGGATTAGTTGCCAAGGTTAATGGTATAATTTTAAATGGAATCAGACAAACATCAAATAATTCTAAGTAGCTTGGTAATTCATTATATGGTTTTTCGCCTAATAAATAAACATTTTTTAAATTAGATAGCTTATTAATTTCCTCACAACCATGTGTGTGCCCAATCAGGATAAAATCATAATCACAAAATTGCTGAACCAGATACTCTAAGCATTCTAAATCAAACCAATTGGCTATAGCACCAAAGTAACCGATTACACCTTTACCTGACAGCTTTGATTTTAGCTCATCAACCTCATACACACTTTGCACTTTAGAAAAAAATTCAAAATCGCAAGCATTTTCAATCAACACGCAGTTACTATGTTGCAAAGCAAATTTTTGATATAGCTTATCAGAACTTACGATTAAATAATCACTCAGTTGAATTGCTTTTTTTTCTAATGCTATAACGTGCTCTAGACCATCTTCAAAACCCTCGTGATCATCCATGCAATCATAAATAACTTTACCACCTAAGCAACAAGCTATATCAATCCAAAAAGGATGGTCTAGTTTTATAAATTTATTTACAATTCCAAAATCCGTTTCAAATTTGCCTATTGATTTAATCCAAAATTGCCGTAACTCTTCACTAATGCATTGCGTATAAATATTTACTTCACAATTTACATTTAATCGCACTTCCATTACGTTGTTCTCAATACTTCGCAAAGTATATCCGCACTCATATGCAGGATTAAATGATGTAGTAAAATAAAAAACTTTATAGTTTTGACGAGCAAATCCACGTGCGAAATGTTGTGGTCTTTGGAATCTAAAACCCCAATCTATCACAGGAAAAACATAGAGTACGTCTAAATTAGATGTGTTACGTATATCAGTTAGAATGAAATTATCAATACTACCATAAGTTAAAGGTCTCACCTGATCATTAGTACCACCGTTATTTCTTCGTAAAAAAACTCTTGTTTTAATATAATTACGAACTCTCCAAGGTAATACTTTTTTTACTATTTTTTTTATCAACACCATAATGATAAAACCAGACCTTCCTTATACACTAAACTTGCTTTTTAGCTATACTACCACGAACTTAAATCCAGATACTATAGATAGCTAAATTTGATCATTTAAAACAAAACTCGTCATTAAATATGGTACTTATTTATAGTTTCTTACAAATAAGCATCTTAACTTTCTTAATCTATTAATAAACTTCCAACCTCTTGAATTGTAAATACCGTTTAATTCATTTTGAACGCTACCAAGTCTATTTTGTGTATTCTCTAAAATTACTCTCATGCTTTCCAGCTCCAGTTTTTGAGTAGCAATAAGTAATTTAGCATCATTTATCTCATGACTTAGCTTATTGTTACTCTCAATTGAATTTTTAAGATATGATTGTATTGCTTTACGAATAGACTGATATTCAACTGTATTTTTTTTCGTAAGATCATTAATAATATCAAGCACCAAATCCAATGTTTGCTGCCCTCGTACAGGAAAAAAATACTCACGCAATTCAGAAATTTTATCTAAATATGTTTTATTAGCTAAAGTATTATTTACTAATTCCATCAATGTACATTCACCAGAGGTATATCTAGCGATACCATATTTAGTAAATAATTGCTTAGTAATTGGCTCTTCACCATAAAAATTATCGCCAAAATACTCACCAGCAAGAATTAGAGGCTTACAAAAATAAATTGCATCAAAACAAGCTGAAGATCCGTCAGATATTACAACATCCGAATCTAATAATAGCTCTTCCAATATATCATTCTGCCCATAGATCTCTACGTTTGGTAATTCTTTTATAACATCTCTGCGATCTGACTCTAAAAATTCCGTCCCATGATGTAATTTTATTTTTATTTGGTAATTAGATGGCAGTGCTAAAAGATCATTAATTATCAAATCAAACGATGATTCTTTACCATATGTAGGTAGATATAAAACACAAATTGAACCTCCAATATCTTTGCTGCTACTTTTAATATCCAGTAAAGAACTTGGTAAATGCGCATATTTTAGGTTACCAACAATCTCTGCTTGGCAATAATGAGATAAAAAAGAATAATCATAATTACCATAACACAAGCAAAAATCAAATAATAGTGTATCAGCTTTAAAATTCCATACTGGCTTTGCTATACCATATTGATAACGAATATTAAATTTCGATTTAACTTCAAATTGATACGGTAAATACGGATACAATCCAATATCATATTCGTTGCCCTGATATTCTGAGCTCTTAAAAACCCGAACGTGGTTAACTAATGCGTTATAAGTATCTTCTGCCATCTCTAACCAGTCTGGTTCCAATACATTGTCTGCAATAAAAATATCAACGGAGAACTGTCGCTTAATTAACTCACTATACAAATTCTTTATGGTATGATATAAAACCATATTATGAATCACAAAAGCTATTTTTTTATTCATACTTCGTTCTTTACCATTTGTTTGATTTCAGTTGTTGAAATATCTTCAGTCCGTGGTAAATAAATAACTTCACAATGCTCTTTTAACGAATCAAATTTACCAGCCCAGTCATTTCCCATCACGAAGACATCAACTTGATAGTTAATTATATCTGAAACTTTTTGTTCCCAATTATTTTCTGGAATTACCAAATCAACAAAACGTATTGCCTCCAAAATTTCCTTACGGTGCTCATATGGAAAAATTGACTGCTTGCCTTTTAATGCGTTAAAGCTGTCGCTGGAAAGTCCCACAATCAAATAATCGCCTAACTGTTTAGCTCTTCTGAGCAGGTTAATATGTCCTATATGAGTTAGATCAAAAGTTCCATAAGTAATTATTCGTCTCATTTACACACCTTAACTAAATGACAGTTATTTTCAACAAAAAAGATGCCCGGAACATAGTTTTCTTTAATTGGTAAAACGGTCATATCTGCGGCTAATTGCACTTGATCAAGAAATACAGGTTGGACAGCTTCCGCTTTTACGCCAACTGAAACCGTGTATTCTCCTGGAGCAAGTAAATTTGCAAATTCAAAATCAAAAATAAGAACATCATTTTTTTGCATTGCCGGCAATAAGGTTCCAGAGTTATAAACGTTATAGCCAAACACATTAACACCTTGCATGTTCTGCACCATGTAGCCTAGAGTTCCTTCAGTTAAAACATCTCGATTATAACGGACTGATATTCTTAATTTAACGTGATCTCCCAAACTAACCTGATTAGTCATTTGTTGATTTACAAATAATTGGACATTCAGAATTTCAGCGCCACCGTCGCCAGCTCGATAAACATTACAGTTACTCTGAAAAAATGGATTAATCTCTGCAGAATATTCTACCGTATCTAAGTTTAATACTGGTTTATCTTCTTTATCCATTTGAGAAATAATATCTTTTACTCCAGTAAAAGACTGATTAATTTCCTTTTCATAAAGCTGGCAAACATCTTTAACATCGCCATAAAGGACTAGTTTGCCTTTATCGATATAAAGTGCTTTATTACAGAGCGCCTTAACTGTTGCCAAAGAATGCGACACAAAAAATATTGTAACCCCCGTCTCTTTAAGTTGTTTCATACGTAACGAGCACTTGGCTTGAAACGCCATATCACCCACAGAGAGAGCTTCATCAACGATTAGTATTTCGGGTTCAACGTTAATGGCTACCGCAAAGGCTAAGCGTGCAGACATGCCTGAAGAATAAGTTTTAAATGGTTGATAAATAAAATCACCAATATCAGCAAACTCCAATATGGTTGCCAACTTTTGATCTACCTCATGTTTGGTAAATCCCATCAAATTGCCCTGAAAATAAATATTTTCCAGCCCAGTATATTCTGGATTAAAACCAGAGCCAAGCTCTAGTAATGCAGCAATATTTCCGATAGTTTTTATATTACCCGTAGTAGGAGATAATACCCCAGTAATAATCTTCAATAAAGTAGATTTACCAGCTCCGTTTCTGCCAACGATTCCAACTACATCACCTTTTTCAACTTCAAAATTAAGGTTATTTAATGCAAAGTGCTCGTGGTGGTATTTCTTTTTAAATGGATGTAATGCTTCTTTCATCCGATCAAATGGTGCATTGTATAATTTATAAACTTTGGATAAATTTTCAACTTTAATCGCGATATTGTTATTCATAGTTGCACCTTACAATACATCGGCAAAATGTGGGCGCAATTTATTAAAGGTACGATTACCAAGCCAGTAAATAAACAAAGTAACACCCCAAAAATATATCATCATGGCATAATGCTGCCAAAATGGCTGATGATTAATTAATGTTTCACGAAAGCCATTGACAATATAAGCAAAAGGGTTAAGTTTTATTATATAAATTAACCTTCCGTGAAGCATTGTTTCGTTCCACATAACTGGGGTGGCCCAAAATAAAACCTGAAAAACTACACTTATAATTTGCCCGACATCTGGCATAAACGGCATGATTGCTGAAAATAGCAGTCCCAAGCTCAAGCTGATTGCAATTATACATAACATATAGTAGACCAATTGTAACCACCACACGCTCGGGTAATAACCATATGCAAAGCACACAATTAACAAAAATACCCAGAAAGCAAGATTAACGAGGACAGCTGAACCAATTTTAACAAACGGCAGTAATTTAACTTCGAAGACTATTTTTTTGACTAAAAAACTTTGGCTCACAATTGCATTACTTGAGCTGATAATAGCATCGTTCAGTAAAAACCACGGCACCATCCCAGCGAGCAACCACAATAAGAATGGAACGCTTGAAATAGCTCCTGCGCGAAACCCTTTAGTAAATACAAACCAATAAACGGCAACCATTACCAGTGGCTGAATAAATGCCCAGACAATACCAAGATGATTACCTAAATAACGGTTTTTAAAATCTGACTTAATCAGATTAAATAACATCTTACGATTTTTCATCGCCATCAGAAATAGCTTCATGCGCTCTAACCATTCTCAATTTTAACCTTATATCCCTAGATTATAGCATATGGGTTATCTCTATTCATATCAGGCAATAATGCTTTTATCGCAAAATACAATACAATAATTTAAATGCAACTAATTTGATAGGTTAAAATAACGTGAATCAAAGTATAAAATTAACCTTTGCTCCTGAAAGGCGCCAAAATGTCAGAGTCGAAAAGTTTCTTTAAACAACCTTTTTTCATTTTATGCTTTTTGGAATTCTTTGAACGTTTTGGCTATTATGGCTTCAATTATATTTCGATCTATTTCTATATCTCCAAACTTGATTTTAGTGAATCAACTGCGACAACGCTAATGGGGGGCTTTGCTGCCTTAACCTATGTTTTTAATGCCGTTGGTGGTTATGTTGCCGATAATATATTGGGGATTAAGCGTACCATGTTTACGGGTGCAATTCTCTTATGCCTTGGCTATGCGGCACTCGCAATTGGCAGCAATTTTAGTCCACTTTTTGTCTATACTGCGCTGGCGCTCATAATCTTAGGATCATGTCTATTTAAACCCGCGCCAACCAATTTAATTGCTTCAATTTACGGACAAGATAAAAACACGCTGGATGCAACATATACTTATTTCTATATGTCAATCAATATGGGCTCGTTCTGTGCTTCGTTATTAGTTCCGATGCTTGCAAAAAATGTTGGCTATACGGCAGCTTTGCTGGTGTGTTCCGCTGGCGTACTGGTTGGAATCATTTACAACTTAAAAAACTATGCAATGATTAAACACGTTGATAATGCATTAGGATTGGCAAAATTATCCCCACAAAAAATAGCACCTTTTGCTTTTAGTTTAATCGCAGGGTTAATTTTCATCAGTGTAATGTTGCAAAATGACAAATTAATTAATTTACTGCTTACCGTTGCTTCAATCGCAATTTTCGGCTATTTTATCTGGCAGGTTATTCGCGAAAACAACCATGCTCAACGCAGGAAAATGATAGTCGCAATAATTTTACTTTTCTATGCTGTAGTATTTTTCGTAATTTACCAACAAAAGAATACATCATTCATGCTTTTTAATAAACATCACGTAAATTTACACTTCTTAGGTTGGGATATTAATCCGCAGTCAGTACCTGGCTTTTTAGGGACTGGAGGGATTATCCTTTTATCGCCAGTATTTGCCGCTATCTATCGTAAGTTAGGCACTAATGACCTTTCATTGCCTTATAAATTTGCGATTGGTTTATTGTTTAGTTCCTGTGCTTACGGTTTGCTATACTTTGTATGCTTGGCAACTGACCCAAGTCAACAAATTAGTTTTGGCTGGGAAATTTTGGCAATTTCAGTCTTTTTTGCATCGTCCGAGCTACTCATTAGCGCGCTTGGCGTATCACTGATGGCTCAGCTGGTACCAGATAGAATGCGTGGCTTTGCCATTGGTATGTGGTTTATTACCAGTGCTCTGGGAATAAAATTGGGCTCATTTATTGCCTCATTGGTAGCCAACAATTCAGCAAAAAATTCAACTGAGAGCTATGATTTGGCAACACAAATTGCCAGTTTTAACAATTATGAACACTTATTTAGAAATATATTCTTACTCGGATTAAGTGCTGCGATAATCGCCTGGCTCTTGGGTGGAAAATTAACCCGCATGATCAATAACCAATAATAAATCAGAATATTTTGCAAATGAAGGAACAAAAGATATGCAGACAATTTTAGTAACGGGTGGCACAGGATATATTGGCTCTCATACAGTAGTTGAGCTATTAATTCATAATTATCAAGTAGTTATCATAGATAATTTTTGTAATTCCAGTCCCAAAGTATTAGAGAGAATAGAACAGATCAGTGGCAAAAAACCGATATTTTATCAGGCGGATGTTTTAGATCAAAATGCTTTGGCAAATATATTTAGTCAGCATAAAATTGATGCCGTAATTCATTTTGCGGCACTCAAAGCAGTCGGTGAATCAGTACAACAACCAGCGCGCTATTATGAGAATAACGTGTCCGGAAGCTTATCGCTGTTTAAAGCAATGGCTGAAGCACAAGTTAAAACTATTGTCTTTAGCTCATCCGCAACAGTTTATGGCGATCCTCACACTACTCCAATTACTGAAGATTTTCCATTATCTGCGACTAATCCTTACGGTTGGACCAAATTAATGATGGAACAAATTTTACGTGATATTTATCAAGCAGATAAGGCATGGGCGGTGGGGTTACTGCGCTACTTCAATCCGGTTGGCGCACATCCATCCGGGCTAATCGGTGAAGACCCTAACGGAATTCCAAATAATTTAATGCCGTACATTACTCAGGTTGCAGTGGGTAAATTAGAAAAATTAAATGTTTTTGGTGGCGATTATCCAACCCAAGATGGTACTGGAGTACGCGATTATATTCACGTTGTTGATTTGGCGCGTGGACATATAAAAGCACTTGAATATCTAGCAAATCATCAAGAGGTTCTCACTGTTAATCTTGGTACTGGAGCGGGCTATTCAGTTTTAGACGTAGTAAAGGCTTTTGCTAAAGCTAGTAGTAAAGAAATACCATATCAAATTCAGCCACGACGCGCAGGAGACGTAGCGAAGTGTTTTGCTGATCCGACAAAAGCGCGCCAGCTGCTAAATTGGAGCACAGAATATGATTTAGCCAAGATGTGTGAAGATAGCTGGCGCTGGCAGAGTGCCAATCCAAAAGGGTATCTATAACTGCAGATAAGTCTTTTTTATCTTAAAGAGCGCCAAAAGCGCTCAATAAAGATATTGTCCAATATCCGACGACAGCTATCAAATACCTATACACTAACCTGATATTTTGAATAACTGAATTCTTAACTCATGACCTAATAGTACTATTCTTATTCTGTAAATAGCTTACAATTTTCCACAATCAATAACTCCGCTCTAAAATACATGATTATTATCTTCACTCTCTTTTAAATATAAAAGTCTCAGGCATATATGATCATTAGCCTTTTTTTTAGCTCTACCAAATTTGCTCTAAATCAGCAACCCGCGTAAAAACCCAGTACCCTTTTTTTTCACAAAAAATTAGAATAACGTTCTGAACAAAATACTTTCACAGGAAAACAGAATGAATACTCTAACAAACAATAACAGCAAATTAACTGGCTACAAAAGCGCAGTATTTTATTTTACCGATAATCCTAGATTTAATAAAAATGCATATCACTTTTTTCCAAATGGAGTATTGTATGTTGCCAATGGCAAAGTAGTTGAAGCCGGAGATTTTAACGAATTACAAGCTAAGTATCCGCAGGCGGAAATCATTGACTATAGTGGTAAATTAATTACACCTGGTTTGATGGATTCTCATGTTCATTACCCACAAATGGAAATGGTTGGGTCTTATGGCGAACAATTAGTACAATGGCTTAATAAATACACAATTCCAACTGAGAGAAAATTAGCCGATCGCGAATATGCAGATAAAATTGCTAATTTATACTTGGATGAATTAATTAAACATGGAACGACCAGTGCAGCAATTTTTGCTACCATTTCTCCAAATTCAACGGATGCATTATTTAATGCGGCACTGAAACGCAATATGCGAGTTATTGGCGGAAGTGCGTACATGGATGTAAATACTCCAGATTACGCTTGTTTGCCACCTGCAGAGGTCTACGATTTCAATAAAAATTTAATTGAACGTTGGAATGGACGCGGTCGTACTAACTATGCTGTAAGCCCTCGTTCAGCCTACTTATTAAGCCCAGCTGAGATGGAAGCAACACAAGCATTATTAAAAGATTATCCAGATATACATATTCAAGTACATTTGGCGGAAAATAAGGAATCCGGTGATATGGTTACCAAATTATTCCCGGGATTAAAAAACTACACTGAAGTTTATGATCATTATGGACTAATGAACGAGAAAACTATTATGGGACACTGCGTTTGGCTTGATGATGCCGAATTTGAGCTAATTGCGGCACGTAAATCATCTTGTGCTTTTTTACCGACCTCAAATTTATTTTTGGGAAGTGGTTTGTTTAACCTGCAAAGAGCTAACCAACACCATGCAACGGTAGGTATGGGTACCGATTATGCGGCAGGAACGACTTTATCAATGCTAAAAACGATGGGTGAAGCATATAAAGTAACTCAATTGCGAAAAGCTTTTGCAGATAATCCACGCGATATTGAACCACTAGACCCATTGGAAAATTATTATTTGGCAACGCTTGGTGCCGCTCGTGCAATGTCAATTGATCACTATGTTGGCAGCTTTGAAAATGGTAAAGAAGCAGATTTCATTGTTTTAGACTCTAATAGTACCAGTGATCTAGCTATTCGTGCTGAGCAAAGTCAAGATATTCGTGATTTATTGTTTGCCTTCCAGATTATTGGTGACGATCGCTCGGTTGCACACACCTATATTATGGGTAAAAAAATGAAATAAGCGGTCGTAGTGCAGATTCAGGAATATGCCAGATGAGCTGTCATATTCCCAAATAATAAAAAACATTAAGAAAGAAACCTATATGAAATCATTAAGTTATTGTCGTTGGATCTCTACCGAATTCCTATTTATGATTAGCATCATGAGCTCGGTATTATTTGGTGCGTATGCCTTACCAATTCAATTAGCAAACAATCTTGGTAATACCCAATTGGCGATATTATCTGGTACTTTTTTTGCAGTATTTGCTTTTTCACAACTTTATTCTGGGTATTTGATCAATAAAGTATCTACAAAACTATTGCTGGGAATTTCAGCAATACTTGCTGCCAGTGGAGTATTAATTTTTGCCAATACTCATGTTTTTGGATTATTAATTGTTGCCAGAGTAATAATTGGACTTGGACTTGGCTGTACTTTTGTAGGGGTATTGTATATTGTTGAACTGGAGTTTTCGCGTCAATTTGCTTTTTTTGCATCATTAAGCCAAAGCATTGGTAATGTTGCTGCAGGTATAATTGCAATATTTGGGAGTAGTTTGATTAGCGGTTATTCATATCAAATAGCATATAATTTGATTGGCATTTTATTGTTAATTGCGGCAGGATTTATCTTCGTGTTTTTACCGAATAAACCACAAAATAATAACGAGCAAAACGGCAGCTCTCTATTTAAAAACTTGAAAACAATTTTATTTAATAAACGGTTTATTGCAGCGACTATCTACTTTGGCGGAATTTTTGCAACCATTTTAGCTTATGCTGATTTATTTAATGTTAAATACCGTGAAGTAATTTTTCAAATGTCGGCGCAAAAAGCAATCATTTTAAATGGAATGATTCCGTTAGGAATTGCTATTGGTGGTGTAATTGCAGGAAGTCTATCAAGTAAATATAAACGCAATCGCCTTATTGCAGCTACATTTAGTTTGATTTTATTATTAGCAATGATTGTTACATTATATGTTCGTTTTCCGACTGAAGAGGCTTATACTATTAGCACTGCGATACAACTATTATTTGGGATTGGCTGTGGTGGTGGTATGTTGGCTTTCCAGGAAGTACAAGTAGCATTTAAAGAAGTTAGTTTGCGTCCAATGGCAAATTCTTGCATCTTGACAATTTCTTATCTGTTTGCTGGCTTAATTTTGCAACCAGGAATAGGAATGATAATTGGTAATAATTCATACAGCTTGCCAAAACACGCGGTAGTGACAGCACGTAATTTACTTGATCAGCCAATTATTCAGCAAGCGTGGCATCATTACAATCTGGGATTATCAATTTTGGTAGTAATCTTGCTTACCAGCTTTATCAGCAGTTTATTTTTTACTGCAAAAATCGACTAAACAACTATTCAAGCTAGGTGAAATTATTCATGATAATGAATCAATCCATAGCTAACTCAAAATTTAAACATAAAATTTACAAAAGGAAAATATAATGAGAACATTTTATCGTGGAAAAATCTTTACTTTTAACCATAGTGCAACGTTAGCAAATATTCAGGGGTTAGTTCCGGATAGCTTATTTGCTGATGAAGAGCATTTTACTTTCTTGCGTGATGGGCTAATTGCGGTGGAGAATGGCAAAATTAGCGCAATCGGGGATTATAGCAGCATCAAGCACCAGATTTGCGCTGAAGATCAGGTGATCAATTACAGCAATAAACTGATTACACCAGGCTTTATTGATGCCCATATGCATGCAACTCAAACTTCAGCAGTTAGCGCTTATGGTGAAAAATTGTTAACTTGGTTGAATAATTATGTTTTTCCAAGTGAAGTAGCTTTTAAGAGCGATATCTCTGCTAGACGTGAATACGAAATTTTATTGAAACAATTATTTAAAAATGGAACGACTTCAATTTGTGCATATTTACCTAATTCATATGATGGTGCGGATTTGTTATTTGAAATTACGCATAAGTACAATATGCGTGTAATCATGGGCAATACCATTATGACCGATGGCAATGATGATTTAATAACTACGCCGGCAACTAGCATGAAAATCAGTGAGAAACTGTATCAAAAATGGCATAATACCGGCAGAACTTCTTATGCTTTAACTCCGCGCTTTGCATTAAGCTGTACCGAAGAAACTTTGCAATTATGTCAGGAATTTGTTCACACACATCCAGATGTTTATATTCAAAGTCATTTATGTGAAAATAAAAACGAAATTCAAGATACATTGACTAAATTTCCGTGGGCAGAAGATTATCTTGCAGTATATGAAAAATATGATTTGGTAACCGAGAAATCAATCTATGGACACTGTATTCATTTATCTGAGAGCGAATGGAACCGAATGGTTACCAAAGGAGCAATTTTGGCAAATTGTCCAACTAGTAATAATTATTTAGGTAGTGGTTTATTTCGTTATGATGTGGCAATTGCCAAAGATGCTAAATTTGCATTAGCTACCGATTGGGCAGCGGGAAATACCTTATCAATGCTCCGTGTTATGGATGATGCCTATAAAGTTGCTATGTTAAATTCATTTAAGCTCGAAACTTTAAGCAGATGGTTTTCTGCTACTCTTGGCTCAGCCAAAGCTTTACAATTGGATCAATATATTGGCAGTCTTGAAGTTGGTAAAGAAGCGGATTTTATCGTAATTGATCCTGCTGCAAATGATTTATTAAACTATCGCTTGGAAAGTTCTCATGACTTACTAGATTATCTATTTTCAATCAGTTCCCTTGGTGATGATCGAATTATAGATGCTACTTATATTTATGGTAATAAGGTTTATGATAGCAAGATATCATAATATCATTTTATAATCTCAATAAGCTTTCTGGCATAAGGAAGCTTATTTTACTTAGATCACGATAAATATAGTTAACCTATAAATAATTGAGCTATAGATTGTTCGATCGCTAAACTTA
>CAZTBH010000034.1:0-30965 GCA_964611845.1 uncultured Neisseria sp. | reverse complement strand
ACTTCAAATTCACCAATAGTTTTCAATGGACCGTGAGGCAATGCGATTTCAGAACGTTTAACTTCAACACCACTAGCATTAATTGCTTCAGCGATGTCCATAGAAGTAACCGAACCAAATAATTTACCATCAACACCAGCTTTAGCATTAACAGTAAATACCACACCGTCAATCTTAGCGTGACGCGCTTGTGCATTTGACAAGATGTCAGTTTGGTTGCGTTCGTATTCTGCACGACGCGCTTCAAACTCTTTTAAATTAGCCTCAGTAGCACGTTTTGCTTTACCTTGAGGAACTAAAAAGTTGCGAGCATAACCATTTTTAACATCAACGATATCGCCAAGGCTACCCAAATTTGCTACGCGTTCTAATAAAATAATTTTCATTGTGATTATCCTTCAGTCTAAATTAGTGTTGATCGCAAAATGGTATTAATGCTAAGAAACGCGCGCGTTTAATAGCTTCTGCCAACATACGTTGGAATTTAGCTGATGTACCAGTGATGCGAGATGGGATAATCTTCCCAGTTTCAGTAATGTAGTTTTTTAATAATTCTACATCTTTATAATCGATTTCAGTATAGCCCTCTACTGTGAAGCGGCAAAACTTTTTCTTTCTTAATATATTACGTGACATTGTGTATTCCTTTAATCCAAATTTTTTAAATTGGTAATATGTAAAACTAATTTTTTTTGCGTATTAACGCTCAGAAACCCAGTTACACTAACGTGGTGATCTAATAGTTCCTGATTAATTTCTGCTGCTACATAAACGCAATAAATTCGACATTTAACGTAGCGCAGTGCTCCACCCTCCATTTGCTCAGAATTATGCTCAAGCACGATTCTGGCAACTTTTACTCCTGCTGGAGTAATCATCGGCGGGTAAATTTTACTAATCAGACCTGTTAACTTTACCTCGTTTTTTTGGTGCATCTTAGATTAATGATTTGCTTTTTTCATCTCTCATGAATACTGATGGCTCAGTAACTGCAGTTTTTTTGCTGATGATTGAATTACGCAAAATAGCATCATTGAATTTGAATGCATGGTTTAGTTCGTCTAAAACAGCATTACCACATTCAATATTCATACATACGTAGTGAGCTTTAGCCAATTTTTGGATAGGATACGCTAAATGACGACGACCCCAATCTTCTAGACGATGAATACTACCACCATTATCAGCGATAATTTTTTTATATCTGTCAACCATGTTGACAACTTGTTCACTTTGATCTGGATGAACAAGGAAAATAATTTCATAATGACGCATGAAAACTCCTTACGGTTTTAAAACATCTCCCGCCCATGCTTTGGCGTAGAGAAAGGTTAATTTAGTACCACTGTAAAAGCAAGCTTTATCATGTACAGAACTGGCACTACCCCACACAAAAATGCGAGTCCGAAATTATAGCAGATTTCATACTCATCAAGCAATCATAATTAAGCACCTATGCGAATTTGTATTTTAGCTATTACTGACTTAGGTTGCCCGGCAAGTGTTTTAACGTTATTGTAAATGTATCAAACACATTGATTTAACGGTTTAAATAGTGGCAAAATGGAGCATAAAACCTTGTAAAATCATCAATTTATCCACAGATAGCATGCTGATTAGTTTAAATATTGCGCATGTCATTTATAAATCAACTTTACCCACATAACACACTGTTATACTTAATGTTAAAAATAACATTTTAATCTAGGTAACTATTTACAAACGCTTACGCCCCAATAGTTTAGCCACTATTACCAACACTTACCCACAGAGTTATCAACAGCTTTTGTGGATAAGCTAAAAATCTCTAAATATACGGTAATTTAGCCTTTATTTAGTTAAAGCTAATATTAAATATCAATCAATTTAATTTGCAACACTTTATTTGCTAAATCAGCAAGAAAAACCCTAACAGGTTTGCTTGTTAGGGTTTCAAAATAATTTATTTTTTATATATTGCAACAGGCTTTAATTCAAGCTCATTAACAATTTTAGCACCATGTGGTGATTGAGAGATATATGGAGTTAAATCAGTACCTGCAACCATTCCTTTGTAATGTTTACCACCTTTCCACTCATCAATATTCGTAACATCATAAACTTTACCATTTAAGGCTACATAAGCTTTGTGACCATCTTTACCATCAAAAGCCTTCAACTGTGTTGCTGACATTGATTTAAGCGCTGTTGCTGAAGCAGCTTTAGGCGCAGAAGAGATGCTCGAATCAGCATAAACTGGAGCAGCAATCATAAAAGAGCATAATAACAAACCACTAATTAATTTAACCATATTCACTACCTTTAATAAAAAATTTAAGCAACTAAACACATTGAATTATACCAAAACTAGTTACAAACAGCATAAATTTTACATGCAATATCATACATTTTTATTTTGTTATGCTGTTTTATAGAGTAACTATAAACAATCGCAAAAAATGAAATAAGCGCTACTCCTAAATAAACGACAATCCGTTGCCCATCGTCACAGAACATTCCTAGGATAACCAAATAAAAAAGTTGACCCGAAAGCCAACTTTTATAGTTTGAAGATTAAGTATATATACTCATAGTATTTGATTATTGGACGCAAAAGATTGATAAAAAATACAACGCAGTGTAGACAGAACTACATAAGGAGCCTTTTTTGAAATCCGATAAAGCCCAAGATTCAAAAACGAAGAGCATATTAATATAAAACTCGTGATTTAATCGTACCATTGATTTTTTTCAGTTCGTTAATCACTTCTTTGTCATATTCAACATCGATGTCACTGATCACATAGCCCACTGTCTCATTAGTTTTTAAATACTGACCAAGGACATTGGCTTTATGGCTTGCTAACACCTGATTAATCTGTGCCATAATTCCTGGTACATTATTATGTAAGTGAATCAGACGATGTGCCTTACGTAATTCTGGTAATTGAATATTTGGCATATTAACGCTTTGTGTCGTGTCCCCTGCATTTACATAATTAGTAATCCTACGCGCAACAAATTCACCAATATTTAACTGAGCTTCTTCAGTACTACCACCAATATGCGGTGATAAGATTACATTATCAAAACCACGCAATTGGCTCACAAATTCTTCTTGATTATTTTTTGGTTCTTGCGGGAATACATCAACAGCAGCACCCAAAATTTTGCCTGATTTTAACGCACCGACCATTGCATCAATATCAACCACATGCCCACGGCTTAGATTGATAAAAATTACATTGTCTTTCATCATCTTGAATTCATGTTCACCGATGATTTTAGAATTGCTCTTACGTCCATCAACATGTAAGCTTACAATATCCACACTTGATAATAATTCATCTAAGGTATCGCATTTACGCGCGTTACCCAATTGTAATTTTTCCATTACATCATAGTAGTAAACCTGCATCCCCATTGATTCGGCTAATACTGATAATTGTGAGCCAATATTACCATAACCAACAATACCCAATTTTTTGCCACGAATTTCAAAGCAATTATCCGCAGATTTATCCCACTTACCTTGGTGTAACATAGTGTTTTTGCTAACAATTTTACGCATTAGCATAATAATTTCACCGATGACCATTTCAACCACACTACGGGTATTGCTATATGGCGCATTAAATACACAAACACCTTTTTCAGTTGCATAAGCCAAATCAACCTGATTGGTACCGATACAGAAACAACCGATAGAAATCAAACGCTCAGCAGCATCCAATACTTTCTTAGTTACATTGGTCTTAGAGCGAATACCTAAAATAGATACATCTTTAATTTTTTCGCATAGCTCATCTTCATTTAAGCTACCTTTAAGCGTTTCAACGGTATAACCTTCGTGTTGAAGCATCTTAATACCATTGGGATGTAAATTTTCCAAAAGTAAAATTTTAATCCGATTGCGTGGATAAGAAATCGCACGTGGAAAATCATGCATGTATAAAAATTCATCAAAGTTTTTAATTACTACATCAGCTTTCTCAACAACTTTAGTCCGAGCAACATTTTCAGTAAATGCATAGAATGCATTTGCCACACCTGCTTCACGGATTTCATAATCGGTAATTCCATCACCAACCGCCCAGATAGTGCCTTTTAAGCCTAAATTACGCACCACACGAACCTTGCCTTGATCTTGTGCTAGTGGATTAGCATCATCCAAACCATTGATGTTACCACTAGCGTCAAAAGTAAAATTATTAGCAAAAATATGACTAGCTTTAATCCCGAATAAAGTCACAATCGGTTCAATGTATTCTTTAAATCCACTTGATACGATATAAACATTATCGCTAAATTGATTTAAAAAAGCTACATTACGTTTAAATGATGGAGATACTTTATCTTTTAAAATTTCAACTAGTTGCGCTATATGGTTTTTATTGGCACTGAGTAATTTAATCCGACTAGCCAAACTTTCGCTCAATGAAATCTTACCTTCCATGCCTTGGGCAGTAATCGTTTTGATCTTTTCAACAATACTCTCGCTCTCTGGATGATCCGCTAACGCAATCGCGGCTAATTCATCTAGCGCTTCTACCTGGATAAAGGTACTATCAAAATCTACAATTAGGTATTTATTGTTCATAATTCGTCACTTTCTTAGTCTAAAAATTGATTAATAATTTCTACTGGATGCGGTAAGTTTTTCCCTGCAAGCTTAGCGCTTTGTGAGCGGCACGAAAAGCCACTTGCCAAATAGTTAACATTCTCGCTAGTTACGGTATTTTGCCAATTAAGCTTAAATAAGCCTACAGAATTATCCTGATGTTCTTTTAAGTGTCCGTAAGTTCCTGCCATGCCGCAACAACCAAGATTCTTAACTTCAAGTTTCACGCCTAGCGCATTATAAATCTTCTGCCAATTCGTAGCTTCAGCTGGCATCAGTGCCTGTTCGCTGCAATGAGGTAATAAACAGTAGCTTACACTATCAGCAACTTTAGTATTACATTGAGCTAGTTGCTCAATATACGCGCTAAAAAACTCAGCTAAACTTTGCACTTGTCCACTTAAAGGCGTTGCAAATTTACGCACTTCATCACGGAACAAAGTAGTTAAAGTGTTTTCTAAACCAAGTACCGGAATTTTACGCTCCAGCAATGGATTGAGCAACGCTGCTAATTTTGCGCTATTACGCTTAAATTCATTGATAAACCCGCCGACAATCAAAGATTTGCCACTCGCACGTGGGTAGATAATGTATGGTTTCAAGCCTAGTTTCTGGGCTAACTCAACCGCAGCAAAGACTACTTTATTATCCAAAAATCCAGTAAATACATCGACAAAAAACACCACCGCATTACTCGGTAATTCAGAAGCCTGAGTGCTATCACTATAAATCGCTACATCCAGCCGCTTAAGTCCGCCACTCAAAGAATCAGTATTTTGAAATAACGGAATATTGCTTAAACCAAGACTTGGCGCTAGACGATTACGGTGGATAAAATTCCACATTTTAGGAAATTTAGCCGCTAGTGGTAGTAAACTCTCAATATGTCCGATCATCAAGTCGCGTAGATTACGTTTTTGATAATCACGATGATAGCTATGTAAAAACTGCGCACGTAAATCAGGAATACTCACTTGAGTTGGGCATTTTCCGGCACAACCTTTACATCCCAAACAGCCATTAAGTGCCGCATAGGCAGCATAGGCAGCTTGCTGATGATTGCCATTTGGTTTAGCTTTTTCACGTAACCATTGCTTAACCAGCATCGCACGCCCTTTGGGCGAATGAATTCGATCTTTAGTAATTTTGTACGATGGGCACATTACATTGGCTGGTTCTTGATTAAAACATGCAGCATTACCATTACATAACATCGCACCAGCAAAAGCTTTTTGTTCACCTTCAGGAATAATCTGATCCAATTCACCACGCATCGGCACTAATTCAATTCGCTGTAATTGGGTTACTGCATCAGGTGCAGTTAATTTACCTGGATTAAAGCGATTGGCTGGGTCAAACAAACGCTTGATCTCACATAACACGGGATAGAGTTTTGCACCAAAAACCGCAGGGACAAACTCACCACGGTAACCTTTACCGTGTTCACCCCACAAGATGCCCTGATATTTATTCAATAAACGGATTACAGTTTCGGTGATTGGGCGAATTTGCTCTCGATCAGCCACATCTTGCATATTAAGCGCTGGACGCACATGGATACAACCGACATCAACATGTCCATACATCGCATAGTTATAACCAAGTTGGTTTAATTCAATCTGTAGATCTGCAACAAAATCGGCTAAATTTTCTGGTGGTACAATAGTATCTTCAACAAAGGCAATTGGTTTCTTGATACCTGGCAATTTACCAACCAACCCTACTGCCAAAGACCGGATCGACCATAACTGATTAATCTGCGAATTATCACGAATTGTTACATAGTTGTCGGATTTAGCATTTAGTGCGCTTTCAACCTCTGCCAATTTAGTGTCAAGTTCGGCTTGAGTATCGGCAACTAATTCCATAAAATTGGAAATATAGGCTTTACCTTCACAATTTAACATTTTGGCTAAGGCAGGCCAATTAGGCATGGTTTGTGCGCTTTGTTGGACTTTTTCATCAATTGCTTCAATTGCCAGCGGACTAAATTGAATCAAGAACTGAGCATCGCGTAATGCTTCCAAAAAGCTTGGGTAGTGAATAACCATCAATGCTTTGAAATTAGGAATCGGCAAAAGCTTGAGTTTGGCAGCTGTAACTAATCCCAGTGTTCCTTCAGAACCAGCAATTAAACGCTGCAAATTCAATGTGCCATCGCTAAAGCATTGTTTAATATTATATCCTGATAACGGGCGTTTCAACGGTGGAAAGCGCGCTTCTATTTCTGCTTGTAGCGGTGTAAGTAATTCGCTAATATTTTGTTCAATTTTTTGTAGCTGTTGTAATGCAGCTGGATTATCATTCAGTGTATCCAGAACACTGCCATCAGCTAAGACTAATTGCATTCCCAAGAAATGATCTGCAGTTTTACCATAAATCAGCGAACCTTTACCTGCAGCATCAGTGGCAATCATGCCACCAATCGTTGCCCGATCAGCAGTAGAAACATTTGGCGCAAAAAATAAACCATGTTTTTGTAACATTCGGTTTAAATCGCTGAGGATAACTCCAGGTTCAACCGTAATAGTTTGTTCTTCGGGATTGAATTCTAATACCCTCGTCATATAGCGGCTAAAGTCAAGAACAACTCCATTGGTTAGAGATTGCCCATTGGTTCCAGTGCCGCCACCACGCGCGCAGAAATATAAATCATGAAACGGTTCTTGTTGAACACAGTTAATCAGACGCAGTACATCCTGATGATCTTTAGGTGCAGCAACTGCCAGAGGTTGCACTTCATAAATACTATTATCAGTTGCATTAATCAGACATGTTGCTTTATCGGTATGAAAATCCCCCTGAAAACCGTCGTTAAGCAAAACGGTTTCGAGTAAATTAACTAATTCGTGATGGTTATTTCCTGCCATTTAAAGTGCGTACTTTTTAGCAAAATGTTGCATAAATTCAACTAATTTATCCACTCCAACTCCTGGCATGGCATTGTATAGACTGGCACGTGCACCACCAACCAACTTATGCCCATTAAGGTAACCTAGACCAAATTGTCCAGCTTCAACTAAGAAATGTTTTAGTAAATCATCATTTGGTAAGTTAAACGGTACATTAATCTGTGAGCGGAATTTAGCTTCAACGGTATTGCTATAAAAACCATTGCTATTATCAATTGCGGCATAAAGTTTGGCAACTTTGCGGCGATTAATTTCAGCAATCTTAGCTAAACCACCTTGTTCTTCTACCAGCCAGTCAACCATTAAATCCATCATATAAGCCGGTACAGTCGGAATCGTATTCAACAATGAACCTTGTTCAGCTTGCAGCTTATAGTTAAATACTTCTGGCGTAATATCTTGTGCTTGATCCAAAAGATCATCACGGATAATCAATAAGGTAATTCCAGATATACCAAGATTTTTTTGTGCAGAAGCAAAAATCAAACCAAACTTAGTTACATCTATTGGCTCAGATAAAATTGAAGAGGTAAAATCAGCAACTAGCGGTACATTGCCTGTCTCAGGAATTTCAGAAAACTGGATACCGTTGATTGTTTCATTTGGACAATAATAAGCATAAGCGGCATTAGGGTTTAGTTTCCATGTGCTTTTATCGGGAATATTGCTGGGGGTAGCGGTAGTTACGATATTTACATTTGCATAGCGTTTGGCATATTTAGCTGCACGCTCTGACCAAGTACCGCTTACTAGATAATCTACATCCCGATTTTTACCAGCTAAATTCATTGGGATAAAACTAAAATGCCCTTGACCACCACCAGCTAAAAATAGTACTTTATAATTATCTGGAATTACCATTAACTTGCGTAATTTCACTTCAAGGCGTTTCAACATATCCTGAAAATTAGAGGTGCGGTGCCCAATTTCCATAATCGATGTTCCGGTGTCCTGCCAATTTAATAACTCTTGTTGTGCACGCACCAAAACTGATTCTGGTAGCATTGCGGGACCTGCGGCAAAATTAAACACCCTAAACATAGATAATTCCTTTATTATAAAATGGTTGGCAGCGTATACACTATACTTAATTAATAACCCGATATTATAATACAACAGGCGGATTTAGTTGCGAATTTATCCAACTGATTTTGTACATTAAAAGTTAAAGTAAGCCTCAATCAGTGAAGTTAGCAAAGTTTAAATGTTTCTTGATAAACACATTAACTCAACAGAAGTGGAGTCTTTGGGTTTACCGTGTGAGCATAGTAAATTAAGCCCTAATTAGTATCTATAGGATGGCTCCGTAACTTAACGTGTCATTATTAACACTTAAAATCCACACTGTAAAACACCCTACAGAATAAAGGCTTTACAAGTAATATAGCGTGATATAATAAAACTCGGTTTTAATTTTTATAGGAATATAAGACTATGCATAAATTAGAAAAAGTTGTTTACAGTGCTACCGCCAAAGCAACTGGCGGACGTGAAGGTAATGTATCTGGAACTAGCCCAAAGCTAGAACTTAAATTATCAACACCAAAAGAATTAGGCGGTGCTGGTGGTGATGGCACTAATCCTGAACAGTTATTCGCTGCTGGATATTCAGCCTGCTTTATCGGAGCATTAAAACTGGTTGCATCTCAAGAAAAAGTTGCCCTACCAAATGATGTTTCAATTGAAGGTACGGTTGGTATTGGACCAATCAGTCATGGCTTTTGTATTGCAGTAGAGCTTAAAATTTCAGTACCGGGTGTTGATAAGTCAATTGTTACAGAATTAGTGAATAAAGCACATCAGGTTTGCCCATACTCAAATGCTACTCGTGGCAATATTGAAGTAACGCTAAGCGTCATCTAAACGACTTGATTATGTATCTTTGATGTTGGTTGTGGATATATCTTCAACCAACATCGTAAGTACTAAATTTAACCAAAACAATAACTAATTGCCTGAGTCAAATTTTCGATCACAATCAGTTCAACTCCAGCAATTTTCTCTTTCGGTGCGTTGGCTTTTGGCACAATAATCCGAGTAAAGCCCAGTTTAACCGCCTCTTTAATCCGATCCTGCCCTTTTTGAATGGTACGAATTTCTCCCGAGAGTCCAATTTCACCAAAAACTGCCAATTTATCTAATAGTGGTTTATTTTTGAATGATGAAATAATTGCTAATACCACCGCTAAATCAAGTGCAGGTTCGGCGACCCTTACTCCACCGACAATATTCAGGAAAATATCCTGATCGTACAACTGTACGCCCAAGTGACGTTGCATAATTGCGATTAACAACGACAAGCGATAGCCATCCATTCCCACCGCCAGCCGCTTAGCAGGCATCATATGTGATTGATCAACCAAGGCCTGAACTTCGACCAATAGCGGACGCGTACCCTCTTCACTGATTAAAATACAGCTTCCCGGCGTGTTAGCACGATAAGAAGATAGAAACAGCGCCGAGGGATTATTAACTTCGCGTAAACCTTTATCGGTCATGGCAAAAATACCTAACTCATTAACTGCACCAAAACGATTTTTAACTGAACGTAGCATCCTAAAATTAGAATGTTGTTCTCCTTCAAAGTAAAGCACGGTATCAACGATATGCTCTAAAACTCGCGGACCAGCAATTGCCCCATCTTTGGTAACGTGCCCCACCAGTATGACAATAATTTGCCGACTTTTTGCCATCCGCGTTAAAATGCTCGAACATTCGCGCACCTGCGCAACCGAGCCTGGTGCTGACTGTAAAAAATCTGAATAAGCAGTTTGAATCGAATCAATCACCACGACATCCGGTTTTTCTTGCTCAACCTGTGGCAGAATCGCTTCAATTCTAATTTCAGACATTAAGCGTAGATTGGGATTACTCGCTATTTCCAGACGTTTGGCACGGAGTGCAACTTGCTGCACTGATTCCTCACCCGTTACATACAATACTTTATTACCAGCCTGCGCCAAATGAGCTAAAGTTTGTAACAGTAAGGTTGATTTACCAATGCCTGGATCACCACCTAGTAAAATTACCGAACCTAATGCCAGACCACCACCCAATACCCGATCTAACTCATCAATATGCGTTACTTTACGACTGACATCCTGAGCCGAAATCTGATCTAAATTGACTACTTGCGACTGTGTATTAAGCGCAGTAAAACGATTAACTGAAGTATTTTTTGCCGCTACCTCTGCTTCTTCGACTACTTCAATTAAACTATTCCACGCACCACAACCATTACATTTACCCTGCCACTTGCTATGTTTATCACCACATTCACTACATTCAAAAACTACTTTTGCCTTTGCCATTGATTTTTGTTATCCTAATATTCACAATTTATAACTTGGATTTTAGCACACTTGAATCTTAATAATCCTGCTTAGCTTAAAACATGAAAGATACAACCAAGTCCAAGACTCAAAGACGATGAGGATAGATTTCATTATATAACAAAAACGTTACCATGCTATAATTCATGATCTCAAAATCAAATACTTTGGGTATATTTCCAGTTTTAATTGAACAACCTAAACCTAAAAAAACTTACATGAACGGAATCATACATTGGCTACTCAATACACAGAATTTTCTATTTCTGATAAAAATCAATTGTTTAAACTACTGCAAGAAAACGGACGAGCATTAGAGTATGCCAATCATGAATTACGCGCAGATAAAGAGCTGGTACTTTGTGCAGTAAGACAAAAAGGTCGCGCGTTAAAATTTGCCAGCCCAGAGTTATGCGATGATTTTGACTGTGTTTTAGCTGCGGTAAGCCAAAATGGTAAAGCCTTGGAATATGCATCTGATCAATTAAAATCAAATCTTGCAATTGTTACTACCGCTGTTAAAAATAATGGCAGCGCCTTAGTTTTTGCTAATGATCAATTAAAATCGTCCAGAGCCGTAGTGCTAGTCGCAGTCGCACAAAATGGTGGCGCACTTAAATTTGCTGCAGATAATTTACGCAGTGATTACGAGTTGGTTTTGGCGGCAGTTAAACTCAAAGGGCGCGCACTAGAGTTTGCTACGGAAGAACTTCGTGCAGATAAAAACATTGTTCTTGCTGCAGTCAGTGAAAATGATTGGGCTTTTGCTTATGCCAGCGATGAATTACGCGCTAATAAAGATTTTGCAATGCAAGTAGTTGCATTAAAAGGACGGGCTTTGGAATACGTGAGTTCAGAGCTAAAAGCTGATCCAGAATTGGTACTTGCGGCAGCGGTTGAATATGAATGGGCGTTAGATCATGCTGATTCGACGCTAATGTCAAACCGGACGTTTATTTTAGCAGCAGTAAAGCTACATGGGCTAGCACTGGAATACGCTAGTGAGAATCTTCGCGCGGATCGTGAAATTGTTTTAACTGCTATAGAAGTAAATCCAGAAGCATTAGTCTATGCTAGCTCAGATTTACGCGCTGAGTTATCACGCAAATTTGCGATAAAATTAGAACATTAAGAATATTATAAACTAATGCTATGTATACTCAAGCAGATTCATCATTCTAGGTCGTTGATTTATTGCTCACTTACGACCTGTAGACTTCATTATAAATCGCCTACTAGTATTTCCACACGCGTATGTTCGAATCAGTTTGAGTATAGTTAGTCGTTTTTTGTCATTCCGCTGAAAATCTTTGACTTTAAGAGTAAAATATAGGATTAGCGATACTTAATACAGATTCAGAGATTAATCATGCATGATAAAAATTATATTACCGTAACTGGTTACGCTACTTTACGCGAAGAATTACATAATTTAGTAACAAAAGAACGTCCGCATTATGTACATTTGGTAAATTGGGCAGCAAGCAATGGCGATCGCTCAGAAAATGCAGACTACCAATACGGCAAAAAAAAATTACGCGATATTGACAAACGCATTCATCAATTAACCAAAAAGATTGAACATGCCGAAGTAGTAGATCCACGTGTCAATGATGGTAGAGAAACGGTCTTTTTTGGCGCAACTGTCACTATTCTGCGTAATCAAATACAAAACCAAACCGTTACTATCGTTGGTCAGGATGAAATTGATCCGAGTACCAATAAAATCAGCTGGACTTCACCGCTGGCTAAAATACTTTTACGTAAAAATCTCGGTGACACGTTTATGTTTACCTCCCCACAAGGGCGTGATGAAATTGAAATTATAGAAATTAATTATGATACCTAAAATTATTACTATCATAGGCGGTAAAGGTCAGATGGGTGAATTATTCTGCCGCTTATTTGAATCTCTTGGACACATTACGCATAAAATTGGTTCACGAGATTGGGATGATGCCAAGCAATATATTGCACAATCCGATTTAGTTATTGTCAGCGTACCTATCAATCGCACTGGCGCTATTATTGAACAAGTTGCGGCTGTAATGCCCTCAAAAGCAATTTTAGCTGATTTTACCAGTATAAAAGTCGATCCATTGCTTGCTATGTTGAAGCATCATACTGGTGCAGTAATTGGGCTTCATCCGATGTTTGGCCCGACCATTACCAGTACACAGTCGCAAGTTGTAGTATGTTGTGAGGGACGCTATGCTGAACAATCACAATGGCTATTGGATGATCTAGCACAGTTGGGTTTCACACTCAAACAAATGACGGCATCGGAACACGATCAAGCAATGTCATTTATTCAGGGGGTGGAACATTTTATTACGTTTAGCCTGGGTACATTCTTGCACCATAAAAATCAACACCCAGAAAAATTGCTCGAAATTGCCAGTCCAATATATCTAGCCAAGCTACTTCTGATGGGGCGAATTTTTGATCAAGATCCCAAATTATACGCAGATATAATTATGGCAAATCCAACGCGAATCGCATTAATTGCCGAATTTTCTGCATGGTTACAAGACTGGGTATTAAAACTTCAAGCTGAAGATAAAACTGCTTTTATTGAAGAATTTAGTAGTGCCACAAAATGGATGGGTAATTTTACTAAATACTCGCAAAATATTAGTGATGATTTTTTAAACATTGATTTGAAGAAGTAAAAAACATGAAGAAACTTGGCAAATATTCACTGATCTTCGCAACGACAGTTATAGCAAACCAGCAACTATTTGCGCTTGGTAACTCTGGAATGAACGTAACTTTACCTGCCGCACCAAATGCACCATCAACTGGGGTTTATTATAATTCTAACGGCAAATACGCAGGCACAACTCAATCCGTTAATGGTAGTACCAGTTATTATAAAAATGGGCAATATCAGGGTCAGGCACCAACTGGTAGCAATGAATATTATAACCAGCAAAATAATCCTGAAATAATTAATAATACAGGAACAATCAACAGGAACTAAACCAAATATGTTTAGATTTAGCTGGTAGCTTAAACTTGAAATACTTTCCAGCCACAGGCTTTTTAGTCTTCATTTGTCATCGTAAAATAGGTGTCAATTACGTCATTGTCCAAGATAATGACGCATGGACGACAGAGGCTTTGTGGGATGTATTTATGATAACCAAGCTTAATCGCGCTACCAATCAATTCGCTAGTATCAGCATCAAAAATACCAAATTTAGGACAGATTGACTCTACCGTAATTTTTGCCAGATTACCACGACTGATATTTAAAATATCCGCAGCCTGCCGCTGGCTTAACCCACGCACTAATAAAAAAAGTACCTCATGTTGACGCGTAGTTAATTTTATTGGTAAATCGTACTCTCTGATCGTTACAGGTTCAAGTTTTTTCTCCTGCAAGATGGTTAAATATTCATTAACCCCAAATAAATTACAATTAGAAGCATAGCTTTATAATGCTACCAATTCACCATTATCATGAAAAACTGGTACATACGACACTAAACGCGAGCTAAATATATTATCTCTGGGTATCAAGCTTATAAAGTTGACTGGTCTTTTGTGATTAATTACTATTTGCTGCAATTTAATCATTTTTTTACACGCAAAACGAATCGCTTCAATATTTATCGCATCACTAAAACCAGTCAAAGTTGCTATATTCTCATCAGTTACATTACTAGTAGTAAAGGATTTATTTAACACGCTTAAAATATTTTCAATACCAAATTGTCTCCTAGTTTCCTCAGATACCACTAATAAATTACTGTCTAAATCAAATAAAGCCGAACAATTTGATTGCTGAGTAAGCTGAAACTTTTTTATCAAAATATTGTGAATATAGTCATGTTTCTCTTGTTCTGATAGAGTCATGCGTAACCCTTTAAATCTATTTTATATAGAGGGCTCAAAACATATGGATAAGCAGCCAAACCAAGACAGCGCTAGATTACAGCAAGCGTACCCATATAGTCGGCTTAAATCAAAGTTTTAAAATTTAACAATAGTCTCACTGATTAATTTCAAAAATGAAGATTTAACCCGATTGGCAGTTTCAATCACTTCTTCATGACCAAGCGGTTGATCCAAAATACCACAAGCCATATTTGTTAGGCATGAAATTCCTAATACTTCAATCCCAGAATGACGTGCAACAATAGCCTCTGGAACAGTCGACATACCAACTGCATCAGCCCCTATAATTCGAGCCATACGAATTTCTGCAGGAGTTTCATAGGTTGGACCTGTAAACCAGGCATAAACACCCTCTTGAAGATTGATATTGTTATTATTCGCAACATCCTTGGCAATTGCACGGAGTTTTTTACTATAAGTTTCAGATAAATCTTGGAAGCGAACCCCCAATTCATCGTTATTTGCTCCTATTAGTGGATTATTTGCTGCCAAATTGATATGGTCACTAATTAGCATCAAATCACCAGCTGCAAAGTTTGTATTTACCGCACCACATGCATTGGTAACAATTAATTTTTCAACGCCAAGAGCTTTCATTACTCGAACTGGAAATGTGACTTGATCAAGCGAAAAACCTTCATAATAATGGAAACGCCCTTTCATTGCAATCACCGTTTTACCTCCAATTTGTCCGATAACCAATTCATTTGCATGCCCAACTGCAGCAGACTTTGCAAAAAAGGGAATTTGCTCATAAGGAATTCGTATCGAGTTTTCTAAGGTATCAGCAAAACTACCCAGTCCAGACCCCAGAATTATTCCGATTGTTGGTTTGGCTAAAGTGTGTTTTTGGATAAATTCTTTAGTTTGTTGTATCTCATTAGTTTTATGCATTTTATTTTCCCCATATAGATGATTTAATAGGAGCTATATTTTACTTAATTACCAGAGATCGCGTCAATGTTTTCTGAGATTAAATCTGTGTATTCCATTGTCTTTGAACTATCTACTTTGTTACACTTCAAAAAGGCTCATAATGCGTTTCTAAGTATAATCCTCCGTTCTTCCAATCAATACACGGCATCCAAAATCAAAGGCTTTAAATATGGGTATTAACACATTATTGACACCCATACCATTTTGGATGGTTAAACTACAAATTTTATTCTGTTATAGTAACGCCACTGGATATAAATCGAAGCAGATCTAGCACAAAACAACTCATTGTGCAATCGTCTTTTTTGACTATTGCAAAAATGTACTTGTACTGCGATAATGTCGAGCATAAGTAAATTTTAGATACGAGTAAGATAGTAGCTAATGTGCCGGTGATGGATCAGTTTGAGTATGAGACTACTGGAGTCTATACATTTATGTATAACTGTTATACATAAATGTAGCAGCAACTTCCGCTAAAAAGGAGTAAAATCGCATCATTATTACAATTATTAATTAATATTTTGTATTATCTATAGTAGAGAGGAAAATCTAATATGAAAACTTATAAATTAAAACCGCGTTACCTCGCTACGCTAATTGCAGCTACTTCACTGCTTAGCGCATGTGGTGGCGGAAGCAATGGTAGTAGTGGCGGGCAAAATGCAACCGGACCAACAATTCAGGCGTCACCAGCTCAACACTCCTTGTTTGCGACGAATAGCTGTCTAAGCGGTAGTGTTAACCTTAGTGGTGCAGGCTGGTACCTTAGTGGTAGCGTAACGCTGACCAACAACTGTAATACAAGCCAGGCTATTAATGGTAATACAATCAGCTTTACATCGCAAAATATGTCTAAAGTATATGTTCCAATCACTTCATCATTCAACAATTGGTGGGTTAACAATGATCAATACACGATTAACTTTGCAGCCGGCGGCTCAAATAATGTTATCGGATCTATTGAAGGAAAAACTACCACAGCAGTATTAGCTCCCAAGCAAACAATAAAATTTGATGGTGGCGTAAACATGCCAGATGGCACTAGTGCTTATGATAGTACAACTGCGAATGGTACGCTTGTAATTAATGGTTCTGCGCCAGTAGCACAAACAGGTACTATGACTGTTTCGGTTAATACTAAAAATGCAGGCTGCAGTGGAACAATTTGTAGCTCAATTAAAGTTCAAGTAAACGATGTAAATGGTAAAACTGTGGCTACTGTTGCAGTTCCTGCAACTAGTGCTGGGGCAATTTACACTCAGAAAATTGAGAGTTTAAATGTAGGTAGTTATACTTTGTCTGCATCAGCTGTGAGTAACGATACAATTACATACACGCCAGCTGCTCCAGCAGTCGTAGCTAATAGCGATACACCAGTTACAGTCAACTATCAACAAGCTCAACAAGTGGGTTACGCGGCTATTACATTGCCGAGCGTATTTAGTGGGTATAAAGGTAATTTGGTAGTAAAACTACTTAATACCAAAGAGTCAAATCCTGTTTTTAAAACTTACTCAATGGTACAAGGTCAAACCCTAACAACTGAAGCATTACCGATTAGTGATTCGACACATCAATATCAGGTTCAGGTTCAAGGTATTGCTGACCCTGCAGCTGGTAACTTCTATATCGAAAGCGGGTTACCTAGTGTAAGTGTCAAAAACAATGCTACCACTGCAATTACTGTGCCGTTTAAAACTGCAAGCGTTACTAAACGTACAGTTAGTTTTACAGTTAGTGGACTTAACAATAGCACCGCTGGAATTAATTTCCAAGATTCAGCACAAAAATATGCTTATCCTAGTTACACTGGTTTAACCAATGCGACAATTAAATATTATTTTGAAAGCAGTACTAGTTTGGGTTACTCAGTTAACGCTGCATCAGGTAATTATAAAGTTAATCCAATTGAAAGCACTAACCTTATCACTGCAAATAAAACTATTTCGGTTAAATTTGAGTCTGCAGCTACGCCAACCCCTTCAGGTTCAACCGTAACTGGCTGGCCTGATTATTTAGCAATGGGTGCGGTAGGTGGACCGAATATCGATCCAGTTGCTCAGGTAAGTAGCGGTGGTGATGACTCATTTGGAGGCAAACCTGTAGATGCCGTATTTAAATATGCTGGCGTTAATGGAAATGGTGATCCAGGAGTAATTGATCCGCCAATGAATGCGATTCGTATGGCAAATGACCTAACTCAAGTTGCTAAAGTAAACGATCGCGCGAGTCGTGTTGTAATTGTTGAGTACACAGGTGAAATGAGTGGTGGTGAAAACTTTGCTGATTTTACTAACAATAATGTACAAAATCCGAATAAGCAAAATTCAACTTACATCATGGCGCGTCATTTTGCCAGTCTAGCAGCCGATGCACAAGCTCTGGCTGACAAACCTGTAGTCAAAGATGGTAAAAAGTATTATGGTTCAATGATTTTGAATCCTGATTTACTAGGTGCAATGGAGCAAAATGGTTATATTGATTCTGTTAATGCTCAGTTACCAGCAAATGCAGTTAATACTGCCGTTGATCAGGCATTATGCTTATTAACTAATACTCGCAGTTATACCAATACATCAACACCAAATGGTGATGGTAATTATGTGTATAAAGGTAAAACTTATACTGGTACGCCATACCAAATTCTGAGCTCTATGCTAAATGATGGCTATCCAGTATGGTCAATCAGTGGTACTAGTGATGCTTTTTGGGGTACAGGGATTGACAATAAGGATAATGATGGTAATTACTCACAAATGGGACAATGGTTTAATGCTTGTGTCGCAAATCCTAGTTATGATAAATCTAAGTATACCCGCCCTAACTTCCCTGCTGGATTTGATGGCTGGGTACAAGCGAATAACTGGTTAATCAGAACTTTTGCTGCTAAATCAAGTGGTGTAACGTTTGCTTGGCAAACTAATATGTGGGCAGTTAACTCAGGTTTCTGGTTACATAACGAACTGAGCGCTAGTGATATTGCAGCACAATACTCAACTAAAGTTAGCAATTGGTTAAAAGCTTATGCACCAAGTACTATCATGAATGTTGGCAGTGAACTAGCACCCGATTATTTCGTCTTTGATCGTTATGAGATGGATGATAGTGCAGCACCTGGCTCGGCTACATTATACAGCGCGCGCTCATGGGATAATTATCTGATTGCAGTTGGGCAAATTAGCAAGGCATTTAATAATATCCCTGTAATGCTGTGGCAAATTCCTGGTTCACACCTACCGTATGTTGGTGAAGTAGCTCCAGAATTATTTGGTGGTAATGCGGGTAGTTATATCTTTAGTACTGCACCAGTATATTTCTTTGGTGATAGCAACCTGAAATCAGATTTAAGTAATTTGATTATGGGTGACAGTGCTGGTACTACTAATACTGCAGTTGGTAGTTATATCGTACAGAGTAATTATAATTGCACAATCAGTAACTGTAACTATCAACAATACTTGAAATTCTATGGTGGTAAGACTAATAACTATGACTGGTCACGCGATAATGGCAAATTAGCGATGGCTGCATCAAATGGAGTGTTTGCGATCCTTTGGGGTGGTGGGAATACAACTAATGTTATCAAAAACTTTAGTAATCCAGATGATCATGGCTGGTTAGCAAATAAAATTAAAACTTATTACCAAAACCCACAAAAATTAAAATAATTTTTGATTTAAAAAGGTCGCATTCGCGACCTTTTTTATTATCCTATTCTGACAACTACACAACCTACACACTTAAAGAATTACTTAAAATACTGGTCGGCGACAAGCGACGAAGCCTACAGCTAGTAAGTGAGACGTTTGGAAACGCTCCACTATAATGGATTTGCTTAAGTATAAAATAAGTTTACTCTGATTTTAATTGACAAGGCTTACCATCTGCATCAATAGCTACATAAGTAAAAATGCCATGTGTGACATGTTTAGTTTCTTGTGAAATATACGAATATGTCCAAGCTTCAATTTGGATTTTCATTGATGTTCTACCACGGTGAATTAATTTGGCATAACATGATACCAAATCACCAACTTTTATTGAGTTGATAAAGGACATGCTATCGATTGATACTGTGACTGCCCGTCCAGTTGGTGAATTACTTTTAGCTATGATTCCACCACCCAAATCCATTTGCGAAAGTACCCATCCACCAAAAATATCACCATTGGAATTAGTATCTGCTGGCATCGCAATAGTACGCATTACTAATTCGCCATCAGTTTCTATTTTTGTTTCATCCATAAATTACACCTCTAAATTCTAACATGTTTTATTAGTACTAGCAATACAATCACCAACAACAACACTACTACTAACACCTTCTAAATTTGAAATAAGCTGACTACTTGAGATAAATCCGGTTACGTTATAGCTATTAAGCTGAACTCCTTTTGTATCTAAAAAAACAATTGAGGGTGGAGCTAATACCTTATAGCGTTGCTGCAAAGATTGGATGTCTGATGTATTTTTGCTTACATCAACACGAACCAATGCATATTTATCCATTAGTTTACTCACGGATGGATCACTAAATGTCCGTAAATCCATCTCCTTACACGCCACACACCAAGATGCATAATAATCTAAAAGAACTGGCTTATTCTGCTGCTGCGCTTGAGCTAATGCCTGCTCCAATTCACCACTAGTTGTCACAACCTGAAATTTGCGTTCAACTAAAGCCTGCGGACTAAATAACATTACACTTGCTCCAGCAATGCTTGCGACAATAAAACCTACTGCACGCACGCGAATTGATTTTAGTGGCGCTTGATAAGTTTTAGCTAAGTATGAACTAATTAGCTGCCAACACAAAGCTAAGCCTAGTGCAGTTAATAAACCATTACTAATATTTGATGAAACAACTTTACTTAACATATAGATTGCCATTAGCAACATCAAATAACCAAGGAAGTATTTGACTGTAATCATCCAATTGCCACTTTTTGGCAGAAATTTCTTACCCATTACTGCGATAATCAGAAGTGGGATACCACTACCTAATCCCAAAGCAAATAATGCTGAACCACCCAAGAAGCGATCACCAGTGGTGCTGATATAGATTAGTGCTCCTGCTAATGGTGCTGTCACACAAGGTGAGAGGATTAAATTAGAGACACCGCCAATAACGAAAGCACTCAATAAAGAACGTTGATTGCGTTTATTCATAACTTGATTTAATTTATTTTGGATACCAGAAGGTAATTGTAGATTGAACGCACCAAACATCGATAACGCAAAAACAAAAAATAAGATACTGAGTGTAATACTTAGCCAACTAGCCTGTAAAAATGAGCTCAAACTATAGCCTAAACTAGCCGCAACTACTCCAGCAACAGCATAAGTAAGTGCACCACCCAAAATGTAGCTCAACGCCAAACTAAAACTTCGTTTGGTGCTTACATTTTGTCCCGAGATAACCCCAATTAGAACAGGTAACAAAGGAAATACACATGGAGTAAATGCAATGAGCAGCCCAAGCATAAAAAAGCCAGCAATAACTAAAACCTGATTCGCAGCAAACAAGGCGCTAATTGTATTAGAGTCTACTTCGCCACTAAACACTTTACTCCAGAAACTTTGTTCCGTTGTAGAGGCGTCATTTATCTTGCTAGTGTCCATCTGCGATTGCGTATTATTAGCAGCTAATTCAGGATGATCTAAATCCAACTCCTGCACCACTTGCTGTTCAGGAAAGCATAAATCTAAACCTTTGCACCCCTGAAAATTAATCTGAGCTTTAAGTTTACCATCACCACGCTTTAAAATTGGAACTCTAATTGCGACCTTACCCTCATAAACTTTAAATGTACCTAAATCAGGAGTTTTCATTAGTACTGGATCGGGCCACACCGGCTCTCCCAAAACTACTGAGCTATCCGAGGCACTCTGGATTTTGATTTTATTTTGATAAAGATGGTATTCTGGAGCAATATTAAACTTAACCCATAGTGCATTTTTTTCACCAGCACTATCTAATTTAACCTGAAAGGCTTGCCACGATGGTAAATAATCCACAGCAAAAGCTAGCTTAACCATCAAAAAAAGTAAAAATAATACTCGCTTTAACATCTTAAATCCTATGCATACTGTAACAGATTCGAAATATATTACACTACATTTCGTTTATGAATATTCCAAGTAATAGCAAAAAAGAATGCAGCTAACACACTTGATGCAATTAACATAATAAATCCGCTATCCCAACCATAATTTTGTACTAAATAGCCCATCAATGCTTCTGCACCCATGGTTCCAAAGAAATAACCAAATAAACCAGTAAATCCAGCCGCAGTTCCACCAGCTTTTTTAGGTACTAAATCAAGTGCAGCAACCCCAATTAACATTACTGGACCATAGATAGAAAATCCAATTACCCCCAATGAAATTACTGTTACCCACTGATTGCTAGATTGCCAATAAACCACCAAACCAAGAAAGATAATTATCATTGATAAAAACCCCAATGGTGAACGTCGTCCAGCAAAATATTTATCTGATAGCCACCCGATAATTATTGTACCTGGAATTGCGGCTAATTCAAAGAACGCAAATCCCATATTGCTATAAACATTGCTGAAATGTTTAACTTTACTTAAATAGGTTGGTGCCCAGTTAAGTACACCATAACGCACACAATATACAAAGACATTGGCAATTGCCATAAACCAGACATTTTTGTTATTTAATACATAATCAAACATGATCTGTTTGGTGGTCATTTCTTGTTCACGATCAACTAAATCATGTTCGACTTCCGCCAAAGGATAATCATTGCGATAAACCTCAATCGGCGGTAAGCCAACTGACTGTGGCACGTCACGCCCAAAAATTAAGACTAACATTGAAAAAACAATTGCACAAATTGCTGGTAAATAAAATAAACCACTCCAACTACCAAACGCCCAAACCCCAATGGCAACTATCAATGGTAATAACCCAGCACCTACATTATGCGCGGTATTCCAAATTGACATCTTGGTGCCACGTTCAGAATCAGAAAACCAATGGGTCATAATTCGACCACAAGGCGGCCACCCCATCCCCTGAACCCAACCATTCATTAGCATCAGCAAAAATAATCCGCTAAAGCTAAGTGTTCCTGGCACAAGCAAGTTTACCAAAGCCGAAAGAAACAAGCCTAAGGCTAAAAAATAACGCGGGTTACTTCGATCTGAAACATTTCCCATAATAAACTTACTCAAGCCATAGGTAACTGCCAAAGCTGAGCCAAGATAACCGACTTGCGCCATGGTAAAACCATCTTTGAGAAAATAGGGTTTTGCCAGAGCCAAAGTACTGCGCACAAAATAATACGCCATATAGCCCAAATAGGCGGTTAGAAACAATTGTAGGCGATATCGACGATAACTTGGGTCAATTTGACTCTCAGGAAGTGGTGTCACAAATTTAGCTGGCTTGAGAAACCCAATCATAGAATATCCCTATTAAATTAATTCTTGATGGGTTATTGTAGCAGAAAAGCCGCTTACTTTCTAAGTTAATTTGCAGGCATACTCAAACAGATTGGAAATAGTGTTAGGCGATTTACGACGAAGCTTACTAGTTGTAAGTAAAGAGTAAATCAACACCCCAGTATGATGAATCAGTTTGAGGATATTGATTGTGCAGGTGCTTGCGGTAAGTTAAATGACATGTTGGGAGAAAATTTTTCAGGCGCAGAGCTAGTTTGCCGACCGCGAATGACTTGAGTGGTTGATTTCAGCTGACCAGAGTAAACTTTTAACCCACTACTGCTGCTGCGTTTGACAATTATTAAACCAATCAGCGCACTGATTAAGATTACCGCTAGCAAACCCAATGCCACTTGCCGGGTTGTAATAGATAGTGGTTTATCAAATTGGTCATAGTTGGAATTAGACGACATCGCTAATATCTACTTTTTAACAAAGATTAAATCCCATACACCATGCCCAAGTTTCACACCCCGATTTTCAAACTTGGTTAATGGACGATAATCAGGGCGTGGCACATAATCATTACTTATTGACTGATTCGCCAATTGAGAATTAGCTCTCAAGATATCAAGCATCCATGTGGCATACTCTTCCCAGTCAGTTGCCAAATGAATATAGCCACCAGATTTAAGTTTTTGACAAAGTAGATTCACAAATTCTGATTGAATAATTCGACGTTTGTGATGGCGCTTTTTATGCCACGGATCAGGAAAATAAATATGAAAGCCACTGATTGAATTATCTACCAACATATTACGCAAAACTTCAACCGCATCATGACGAATCACTCGTAGATTACGGACATTATTATCACGCATCTGCATTAGCAATGAACCGACCCCCGGCAAATGTACTTCAATACCCAGATAGTCATTTTCAGAATTATTTTGAGCGATTTGCCAAGTAGCATTTCCCATCCCAAAACCAATTTCAACTATCTTAGGATTATCACGCCCAAAAGCGCTTGCCAAGTCTAATTTCTCACCAGTATATTGCAAACCATAAACAGGCATTAGCTCTTCAATTGCACGTTGTTGCCCTTGGGTAATTTTTCCCTGACGCAAGACAAAACTTTTTATTTCTCGATGTAAAGTTTGTTCGTTTTCCATTATTTTAAATTCCAAAACCTAAAAATCAAATTCTAAATTCTCACCAACTTGTGGCATTTTTTTAACGTTACGTTTACGCTTAGACTTACGTCGCTTGCTTTTCTTCTTTGGCTCGGCAGGAGCTAGATCAACCAATTCAATCATCAAATCAGTCTTATCATCATCAGCTGAAGCCATAAAGTTATCCCACCAAGCAAATATCTGCGGATCAACCTGCAAGAAATCATTGCGCATGGTAAACAAATGCCATGCCTGACGAAAACGATTATGATTCAGTAAATGATCCAATTTTGCTACGCTTGGTGCATCAAATTCAATTTGCAGCATCCACATATCGCGCATTGCCGTGTAGAGGTTGCGTGTAACGCCACTATTAAAAATAACCGTTTTATTCCGTGCAATTGCATCCATCAACGCCTGTTTGGCATGAACGCCTTGTTTTAACTCTTGCTGCCAGCTTTGATAAATCGCTGACCAAATCAAACCAGCTAAAATAAACACCAGTGAAACATCTTCACCGCTAGCAATCCGCAAATCAGTTTTTTCCAATACCTTATACGCAAAATCATCATGTGATTTATGAAAAAACAAGCGATCAAACAAAGGAAATACCCGCCGCGGTAAATTTAATTCTGCTAACTCGCGTACTACATTTAAAGCATTGCCAGAGAGCAAAATCTTGAGCATTTCTTCAAACAAACGCCCTTTAGGTTCATTTATTAGCAAATGCTTAGCATTGCGGAAATTAATATAGGTGTGCTCATCAATAGTTAGACCAAGCTTTTCAGAAAGCCTGATTGCCCGTAATACACGCACTGGATCTTCCATATAACGTTCATATGGATTACCAATAATTCGAATAATTCTTTTTTCAATATCCGCCAAACCATCGTGATAATCAATTACCACTTCCGCGACTGGATCATAGTAAAGTGCATTTACCGTAAAATCACGGCGAAAAGCATCTTCATCAATCGTACCATAATTATTATCAACCAAAATTCGCCCATGCTCACTAACGGCATGATCATTAACTTGATTACTGCGATAAGTTGATACTTCCAGGATATGACGCTCGTAGCATGGTTTGCCAATCCGTAAACTGCGCTCTTCATTCAAATGTTCAAAATAGACATGGACGATCTTAAAACGTCGCCCGATTATCATAGAATTTTTACCAAAAATCCGCCGAATTTTTTCTGGTAACGCATCAGTTACTATGTCAAAATCTTTAGGAGTGCGCCCTAGTAATAAATCACGTACCCCTCCGCCAACTACATATGCGGCAAAGCCATGTTGCTGCAATTTTTTAATTAATTGCAGCGCATCCTGATCAAGCATTGTCTGATTAAGTCCAATACTTGGTGCAGAAATAATTTGTTTAGTCATTAAAAATCTTACATAAAAGAATAGAGTAAATTGAAGCAAGTTTAGTTAAATCACTAATACTAGTTGCTTCATTAAGTTGATGAATGCTGGCATTTCTCAGACCAAGCTCGATAATTTCATCACTAACCTCAATTAAAAAACGGCCATCTGAAGTACCACCGTCAGTTTTACAAGCTACATTGACATCACAAACTTCGCGAATACTTTGCCTGCTAAATTCAATTAAACTCCCGACCTTAGTTAAAAAAGGATTGGCAGAATGTTGCCAGTTCAAATCATAGTTTAGTTTATACTTGTCTAAAACAGCCACAACCTCCTGCTTTAAGCTATCTACAGAATGATTAGTATTATAACGAAAATTAAAATTTGTAGATAATTGCCCTGGAATTACATTAGTAACGCCAAGCCCCGAATTTATATTAGCAAATTGTAGACTACTTGCTGGAAAAAACTCATTTCCATTATCCCAAATTTTACTGCTTAGTTCATTCATAGCTGGTGCAAAACTATGAATTGGATTATCACATAAATGAGGATAAGCAATATGCCCCTGTTTGCCGTTAATAACCAAGTTACCAGTTAAAGAGCCACGGCGACCAACTTTAATAGTATCACCGATCACATCAACACAGGAGGGCTCACCAACCACGCAATAATTAAGCTGAATTTGATTCTGTTTTAAATAATCAACCATCAAGATAGTACCATCATGTGCACTACCTTCTTCATCAGAGGTTAGTAAGAGCATGATTTTATATTGACTTAAATCAGTATTTGCAATAAATTGTTCTAAAGCGCGTAAAAATGCAGCAATAGCACCTTTCATATCCGCAACGCCACGCCCAATAATTAAATCACCATCAATATGTAGTTGATATGGGTTAGCATTTATCCATTTTGAAATATCGCCAGGAGGCACAACATCAACATGCCCGGCAAACGCCAAAATTTTATCACCATTACCAATAGTAACAATTAAATTACTGGTTTGATTACGGTTGACATAAATACACTCTGCTCCAAGCTTAGTTACAAAACCTTCAATATACTCTAGACTGCCTGCAGAATTTGGTGTTACCGACTCAAAAGCAACTAAATCTGCTAGCATTTGAATTAATCTATTATCTTCAATCACATTATTTCCCAAATATTTTATAATCACAAAGACCGCCACAATTTTAACACAAAACAACCGCTTCCATTAAGCATCCTCAATAATCGTAAAAATACATACAAAATAAACTTGCAAATGAGAATTATTCTCACTTATAATAACCCCTGAAATAAATAACGTTATTCTGCTGCTAAGCAAACTGAGAAAAATACCATGCAAACAAATCTCATTCCATTATCAAAATTAAATAAAGGTCAAAAAGGCATAGTACGCCAGATTGATGAACAATTACTTCCACATAACGTCGAGCTGGAAGCTGGCGAGCTTGAGCGCCGGATTCTCGAAATCGGGATTATTGAGAACGTCGAATTAAAAGTACTCCATTTCGGACTAATCAACCGTGATCCAATTGCGGTACAGGTTGGTGGAGATGGAAGCACTATTGCAATTCGTAGAAATGAATCAGAAATAATTTTAGTAGAGCCAATTAAATAATCATGCATAGCGAAAAACACTTGAAAGATAAAAACCTACACCATCAACAAGAACACGTAAAGACCTCTCATGTTTCTCATGGGCAAAACTTACGAGTTGCATTGGTTGGTAAGCCTAACTGTGGAAAAACAGCACTATTTAATGCCCTAACAGGTAGCCGTCAAAAAGTAGCAAATTATTCCGGCGTAACCGTTGAAAAAAAACATGGTTATTTCTCAACGCCACAAAACACATTGATTACCTTGGTTGATTTACCTGGGACTTATAGCCTACGCTCACGTAGCCCAGATGAAAAAGTAACCCGTGATGTAGTTTTTAATCAATTTCAGGAAGAGCAATCAGTAGATCTAATCATGGCCGTAATTGATGCAACTAATTTAAGTGGTTGCCTACGTCTTATCTTAGAACTAAAACAAACTGGTATTCCATTGATTATTGCAATGAATATGAGTGATATCGCGCGCTTACGCGGTTATGAATACGATATCAAAAAATTATCGGCAATGCTTGATTGTCCAATTATCGAAACTGCAGCAACTAAAAAAACAGGAATTTATGAGTTAGCTTGTGAATTAGATAAATTTAAACAAGGTACTAATGCTCATGTAAACCAATGGCAGGAGCCAGATCGTGAAATGGTACGTAGCTACCACAAACGAGTTCATGAAATCATTCAAGCAGTAGAAACACGTAAAGGTATGCCATCGGTATGGTCTCATAAAATTGATCAGATTTTACTTCAGCCTGTTTTAGGCTTGATAATTTTGTTAACAATTTTGTTTCTCATGTTTCAGGCGGTATTTAGCTGGGCGACGATTCCACAAGATTGGTTACAAGGACTTTTCGACGCCGCACAAGGCTATGTTGCTGCGCTTGACCCAAATAGTTTTGTCATTAGTTTATTTGCAAATGGAATTATTGCGGGTGTTGGTTCAATCATAGTATTCTTACCACAAATTTTGACTATCTCGCTCTTTATCATTATATTAGAAGATACTGGGTACATGGCGCGAGCAGCATTCCTAATGGATAAGCTGATGGGAGGCGTTGGATTGCACGGACGAGCATTTATTCCACTGCTTTCTAGCTTTGCCTGTGCAATTCCGGGAATTATGGCAACACGCACGATTGAAAACCGTAAAGACCGCTTAGTAACGATTCTAATTGCACCATTGATGACTTGTTCTGCACGCTTACCGATATATACCTTATTAATTGGTGCATTCATTCCGGTTAAAACAGTATGGGGCTTTGCTAATTTACAAGGTTTGGTAATGTTTGGACTATTTGCCGCTGGAATATTTTCAGGTTTAATCATGGCATTTATTTTCAAATTTTTCTTTTTCCGCGGTGATAGACAACCTTTGATTTTGGAATTACCAAGCTACAAACTTCCAAACCCATACAATGTATTGATGGAATTAATCAAACCAGCTAAATCATTCCTTAAGCGTGCTGGTACGATTATCTTGGCAGTAATGATTATAATCTGGTTTTTATCTTCGTTCCCTACACCACCAATTAATGCTACTGCTCCAGCGATTGATTATAGTATTGCCGGAATAGTTGGTAAATTTCTCGAACCTTTATTTGCACCGATTGGTTTCAGTTGGCAAATCGTGGTAGCGCTGATTCCTGGGATGGCTGCTCGTGAAGTAGCAGTATCAGTATTGGCAACCATCTTTGCGCTTAGTGGCAGTGATGATACAGTTCGTCAAAGCCTAGCAGTTATACTACAACACCATTGGAGTATTGCAACAGCTTTATCATTGATTACTTGGTATGTTTTTGCACCACAGTGCATCTCAACTCTAGCAGTTGCTAAACGAGAAACCAATAGCTGGCGCTGGCCGTTAGTAATGTTTGCTTATCAAATGTTACTGGCTTATGGCGCATCGTTTGTAGTTTATCGCATAACATTATCATTCATACATTAAGAGGGGTTTATCTTATGGAGCACATATTTGATATTTCGCTAATCTCGCTAGTTATTTTAGGTGCAGGAGTATACCTTTACCGAACCTTTGCCAACGCGCGCAAAGGGTGCGGAAGTATCTGTTCAGGCTGTAGTGGCAGTTGTGCAACAACTGTTAAAAAATTTAGTTCACCGTCTGAATCTACACAGCCAAAGGTAATTAACATAGTTTCTCGTAATTAAAACTCTGGTTGAAAAACCTTAACCTGCATAAATGATGTATAAATACAACTTGTTTATCTAAATAACTCTGATAATTGTGATATGATTGCAAATGAGAGTTGCTCTCTTTTGTAATCATATCCTCATAGTATTTAATCCTTCGGCGTGAAAGATTGATAAAAAAGACGACCCAGTGTAGGCAAAACTACATAAGAGGTCTTTTTTTAAATCCGACAAAATCCAAGATTTAAAGACGATGAATACATCTAAGGAGTTAAATTAAATGTTAAGTGACAAAGAATTTATTGATAAAATCATCAATGGATTTAGACAATTTGATAATTGTATTGATAACTGGTGTACTCTAGTCCGTGCTGCGGATTTGAACATCATCTATAGTAGCCCATTATACAATAAAGTATTTAATTGCGATAGTTCAATTATCGGGCAACAAGCATTTATTGTCACTAACGAAAAACATTTTGCAGAACAAAACGAGTTTGATAAAGAAAAAATCATCAAGCAACGACAAAAGATTCGCACTTTAGCCGTTACCGAATATAATGGTATAGTTCAGCCTTTTTCACTAGAAAAAACGCCAATAATCAATCCCGAGACCGATAATGTAGTTGGAATTTATTGCTATTATGAAAAATTATCCTTTTCAAGTCTGCAGCTGCAGATTTTACGCTCATTGGATATCTACAAATATTCATACCATATTGATATAGCCAAATACAGATTAACTCAACGTGAAAAAGAAGCGATTTTTTTATTTTTAGCTGGTTTAGGGAGTGAGGACATTGCCTCAATTTTAGCTAAAGTAGAAGGACACAATATAAGTAAAAGCGCAATTGATAGCCTATTTAGGAATCAGCTTTTTGTGAAATTCGAAGTCTATAGCCGCAAAGCACTTTTTGATAAACTTTTACACTTAGGCTTTGATCACTATATCCCACAAACACTTTTAACTAAAGTTGAACTAACTATTCCAGAGTTAATTACCTACTAAAATGTGAGTTTTACAATTCATATTTGCAAATATCTCAACCTTATTCCACTATAAATTTTATAGAAAGGAAATTATCATGATAAGTAAAAAATTCAAAGTATCATTAGCTGTTTTATGTTCGCTGATTACATGTCAAAGTATCTATGCCTATGATTTTAATGGTAAATATACAGGAACAGAAAAAGGTCTTATAGAACTGGAAATTAGCTCTAAACAAGTCCATGCTATTGCTAAATGCTCACCAGTTAACTGCGAGTGGAAAACGAATAAAATTTCAACTCAAAATAACGGCAATACGATGATTATTGAACTAAAACCACTAGAAAGTGATGATAAAACCAGTACATTGTATAGCACAATAGTATTAACGCCAACCAATATACCAAATAAAATTCAAGCATACTTAATTAGTTATCGACAATTTGCTAATCAAACAGAAAGTAATGGCTATAACTCTGCGAGCAGCGCTACAGTTATTTTAACTAAAAATATTCTTGCTACATGACAGAAAATAAAAAAAGCTGACCATATCTTCAAAAATAGGT
>CAZTBH010000033.1:0-31725 GCA_964611845.1 uncultured Neisseria sp. | reverse complement strand
CCACGGATAAAGCGGAGTCACAGGACGAAGGGTAATTGCATCCGATTTAACTGGTTCAAGTTGATTAATTCGTGCATAAATATCGGATAATGCAGCACCATCCTCAGCACGAAAAAACTCACCACCAGTAATTTGAGCAATTTGTTTAAGGCTATCAATGTCCAAATCGCTAGACGGATTAACAACCTGCGTACCAAAAATGCCAGGTATTGCCATTTGACTGGCACCAAGTCCAATTGTATAAATTTTGATATGCTCTTGTGCGGCAAGCTTAGCTGCAGCCAAAGGTTGCATTACACCAGCATTATTGCCACCGTCGGTGAGTAATACCAGTGCTTTACTATCACCGGGATAATTAAGAAATTGTTTAACTGATAAACCAATCGCGTCACCAATTGCCGTTTGCGGTCCTGCTATTCCCAAAGTTGCATCATTTAACATTTGCCCAACGGTTTTACGATCAAAAGTCAATGGCGTTTGTAAATATGGACGCGACCCAAATAAAACTAAACCTAAGCGATCACCTGTACGCCCGCTGATAAACTGATTTGCAACCCGTTTGACAACATCAATCCGAGTTTCAGTACCGCTACTAGTTTGCATATCGGGGGTTTGCATACTACCCGATAAATCAATTGCCATCAATAAATCACGTCCACTTTGCGGAAGCGTTAATGGTTTACCCAGCCACTGTATCCCAGCACCTGAAATCACCATTAAAACCCAAATCAGCAAAGCAAGGTATTTTAAGGGAGAAAGTGCTTTAGGCTTGCCAGAGCTATCGCCATGAGCAAAAGTCTGTTGCAGCTGACTAAAAAAGGGAACTTTTAACGCCGAAGACTGCTCATTTTTAACGCTAGGAAACAGGTAGCGCACAATAAAAGGCAAAAATATTGCCAAAAAAATCCATGGATAAGCAACTTGAATCATAACATCACCGTCCTTAACCAATTTTTAACTACACCCAATAGTTCTTGTGGATTTTCCAAAGATTGTCGTTTATAAACATCAAGTAAAATTCGCCCAGTACCACTAGTAAATTCAGTTGTTTTACCACTACGATCCAAAAACTGCAACCATTTTTCACCAAATAGATTTTGGGGATGCAATTCGCTAAATTTCTCGCGGGCAACCCTTTTTAGTAAAATCGAAATCTCAGGGAGAACCTCTTCTCTTTGCTCAGGCTCCGAAGCTTGTGCTTTAGCTTCAATCTGCGCCAGCAAAATCAAAACTTGTTTTAATTTATACTGTTTACTTGCACGGCGTAATTGCCATAAAATAAGCAAGATTATAATTACAAGCATGACTGCCAGCACAATATACCACCCCGGTGCAAGAGGAAAAATTGAAACTGGTGCTGGTAAATGAATATCTTTTAAATCTGCTAAACTACTATTTTCCACTTCTGTTTACTCCAGCTTTTAATACTGCTGCCAAATCATCATTAGTTGCCAGTGTCATAAACTGCATCCGATTTTGCCGCGATAAATTGCGTAAATCCGCCACTCGCTTAGCAAAAGGTTGTGCATAACGCTCTTTAGTTTGCAAAGTATCACCAATCTCCAACCGAGCGCTGCCATTATCCGTAAAGCTAAATATCCCACGATCAGGCAAACTCGCTTCCAAAGGATCATAAACCAATAAGTTAATCAGCTCACATTTATGCGCAATCAACCGTAAATATTGTTCTGCATCGCTAGTTACGTTACAAAAATCACTCAAGACAATCACCGTACTACCTGATTGAATCTGGCGCAAAATAAATTGTAGCGAATTTGCCAAACCACCTTGCTGGCGATTTTTCCGCGGATACGTCAAAAGATTAAATACATCTAATAAAGACTGACGACTGCGCCGTGGCTTAATATATTCTGCTCCCTGTTCGTCAAAAACAACTCCACCAACTTGTTGATGTTGTGTCAATGCTGCCCAACCTAAAAGAGCAGCAATTCGTGCTGCAATAACGCTTTTAAAAGCAACTTTGGTAGCAAAGCGCATCGATGCAGATTGATCTATCAATAGATAAACTGAACGCTCACGTTCTTCATGATAAACCTTAGTATAAGTTTTACCAGATCTGGCGGTTAGCGGCCAATGAATCAAGCGAATATCATCACCAGCCTGATAACGCCGCACTTCGTCAAAATCCATTCCACGCCCGCGAGCATGCGAAGCATTGATACCATTAGTTACCGAATTAACTTTATTAGGATTAAAGAGCTGTAATTCGGCTGCGCAATAGCGCATCGCCAAAAGCTCATTAATTTCCGGATTAATGCCTTTAGTCATAATTTTTCATTCACTAGATATTGATAAAATGATTACTCGAAGTATTTATGAGCATATTCCTAAGGAATCGGAACTACATTGAGGATTTTATCAATAATTTGATCGCTATTGATACCTTCAACCTCGGCTTCAAAAGTAAGTAAAATACGATGACGAAGTACTTCATGAATCATCACATGGATATCGTGCGGTGTAACATAATCGCGACCTTCCAGCCATGCATGAGCACGGGCTGTCCGCTCTAGTGCAATCGTTCCGCGTGGGCTAGCACCAAAGCTAATCCATTTAGCTAGTTCTGCCTGATATTTTTGTGGATAACGAGTTGCCATAATCAGTTGAATAATATATTCTTCCAAAGCATGGCTTAAATGAATATTAGCCAGTTGTTGCTGCGCCGCAAAAATTGCCTCTTGGGTAATTCGTGGACGATTAACATCTGCCGCTTGATTATTCACACGGTTTAGTGCCAAAATTTGTGCCTCTGCAGCCGCATCCGGATAACCAATTTTAACATGCAACATAAAACGATCTAGTTGCGCTTCAGGTAATGGATAAGTTCCCTCTTGTTCAATCGGATTTTGCGTTGCCATAACCAAGAATAATTGTGGTAAAGGATAAGTTTGTTTACCCACTGTGATTTGTTTCTCACCCATCGCTTCAAGTAGTGCTGACTGAACTTTAGCAGGTGCACGGTTAATTTCATCAGCTAACAAGAAATTATGAAATAATGGTCCAGATTGAAATTGGAATGTGTGTTGCTCAGGAATGTAAACATCGGTACCAGTCAAATCTGCTGGCAATAAGTCAGGCGTAAATTGAACTCGATGATAAGAGCAATCAATACAAGAAGATAAAGTTTTAATCGCGGTAGTTTTAGCAAGCCCCGGTGCACCCTCAACTAAGAGATGCCCTGATGATAATAATGCGATGAGTAAGCGCTTGGTTAGTTCGGATTGCCCAACCACCCGGCTATTTAGATAATTAAGTAATTGTTGAAATTGTTCGTGTTCAGTCATAGATCCTCCAGCGTTAAAAAACCAATTATGGTTACTCCTTTTGTTAAGCTAATCTTTATCCGAGAATAAAAAAACAAATTCTCATTGAAAGCTATTTTTCAAACGTTGGTAATTGTAACATATCATTTTTTAAAAAATCAAGCCCACAAAATAACATACTGTAGGGCAGCATACTTGAACTACTGTTTTACCGATGTTGTTATGCTATTTTTTGTCTGGTTTATAATGATTACTGAAATCTTAGAACTAGCTAGAACTAATAAAACTGGCTTAGGATATCAGTAGATGTTAATAAATAAAAACATTATAAATACCGAGGTTCTATTTCATGCTCTATTTGCTCATATTTTTGCCACGTTATCATAAGGTAAGGAAATAAAAAGCTAGACGATCAAAGTACATCTTTCAATGCCTAGCCTCTTCCCTTATATCACCTGAACCACCAGTTGCTTTGATAAATCAAAATTAAATACAAAGCAGAATGTTAGATCTTATCAAGTCACCATTACCAAACTTTTATATAATTTATCGGATACTTTTAATTTTATTGAGTAAGATAATTAGCTTACATATCTTATTGCCTGCCAGAGTAAAATGAAAATTCATATAGGTTGGATCTGGAGCAAGTTTTTTATCATAATCACCAGACATTTTTAAGGTTAATATATAGTCATTATAATGTTTTTTAATTGAATCAAATTGCATATAGACATTATAAACAAATGCTTCAGAAGTTATCCAGTGCCTAATTGCATTGGCACCTAAAATATCTCGCCCTGCATCATACACATATGCATCTTCAGTTAAACAATTCATAAATGCTTGTTCATCTTGAGAATTTAGCGCATTCATATAAGCGGTTATTACATCTGGTATTTCGTAATTCATAGTTAGTCTCCTAAAATTTAATTAGTAAAAACAATTTTACCGAAAATATTACCTGATAGCATTGCTTGAAAACCTTCATTAGCCTTCTGCATTGGCAATGTAAGTCCTATTTCTGGTTTTATATTGTGCTTGACAATAAACTGTATAAGGTTGTGCATTTCCTGCAATGTTCCCATAACGGCTCCAACAACTTTAATTTCATTCATAAGGATGGGTATTAGATTTAGATTTATATCAAATCCTGTTGTTCCTCCCAAAATAACTATCGTTCCACCGCGTGCAGTAGATTGTATTGAATGTGTAAAACTTGCTTGACCTACATTATCAAATACGGCTTGAACCTTGCGTGGTAGTTGCTCATTTGATATAAAGGTTTTATGTGCTCCGAGTTTTTCAGCCTGCAATCGCGCATTACTACTTCTGCTTGTTGCCCATACTTCAAATCCTGCAGCATGCCCCATTTGAATTAATGCCGTTGCCATTCCTCCAGATGCACCTTGCACCAGCATTGTTTGTCCTGGCTTTAATCCTGATTTGGTAAATAACGCACGATATGCGGTTAACCAAGCGGTTCCTAAGACTGAACCGTGAATTGGCGAGAGTTGCTCTGGTAATGGTATTAAATTCCGTTGTGGTACTGCAACATAATTGGCAAATGTTCCAGGCATAAACTCGCTGAATATATGCCATCCTGGATCAAGCATTTCGTCACCTCTCCATTCAGTAGAACCCATTACTGGATAAATTACTACTTTACTCCCATTATCTAGTATTCCTACACCATCATTACCTAGAATCATAGGATAACGAGTTGGTTCATCATGACCTGTTACACCTTGTAGAGTAAAAATATCATGCCGATTGAGGCTGGCATGAGTAATTTTTACTCGTAACCACCCTGTTGGAATAGCTGGCTCTGGTTGTTCTCCGGTGCGTAATACTAACAATGGATTAGCAATGTTAAATTGTTCTGCATATACGGCAAACATTATTTGTTCCTTTAAAAAGACATTCATAAGATTAATTTATGTCAAAGAGAATTATAATCCTTGTATCTTTTTATTACAAGTACTCATAAAAATATGTTATAGTATGTTAAATCATACTAATTAGCAAGGAGAATACTTATTACTAAAACTAAAGAATGTGGAATTGAAACGGCATTACGCCTTATTGGGGGAAAATGGAAACTTCTTATTCTTTATTGTTTATTTAAGGATAACGTAGTCAGATTTGGCGAATTCAGGCGATTGCTTCCAGAAATCACACAACAAATGTTAACCAGTCAATTACGTGAAATGGAAAAGGATGGTATTATCAATCGCAAGGTATATCCGCAAGTACCTCCTAAAGTTGAATATACCTTGACCAAATTTGGTATATCGATGAAGCCAATGCTGGATTCTATGATGGAATGGGGTGAACAATATAATAAGTAATCAAGGTGAATGGGTTTATCTCAAATAGAAATATATTTTTATCTGACACAACTACCATTAACGGCTAATGGATCTACGCTTAATAATAGTGTTCCCTTAATATCACAAACCGTAGCTAAAACTAAAACTTCTGATTTTACCCCAGCTATTTTCTTTACTGGAAAATTGATCACTGCAGCAATCTTTTTACCAATCAGATCACTTGGTAAATAATTTTGTGTCAGCTGTGCGGAGCTTGTTTTTATCCCCAAATTACCAAAATCAATTGTCAGAATATACGCGGGAACACGTGCTTTTTGATTAATTTTGGCATCAAGAATTGTGCCACTACGAATATCAATTTTGGCAAAATCTTCCCACGCAATTAGCTCACTCATATCTACAACCTCAAATACACAAAAGCTAAGTGGTTATTTAAAATCATAAGTTAATACATGAGATGGACATTATTAATTAATCCAGATGTTATCATACAGGATAAAATTCATCATCTAAAACCTGCTCAATTGTCCATGGTGAAGTTGTCGGAAAGACCGCCTCATCTAGCCCAGTTTCTTTAATTGCAGAATAAATGGCATCCTCATAAGAGTCAGTGAATATCTCTGGTAGTAATGGCTTTAAAGATGGCATTTTTTTAATACGCTTTTTTATTCTATGTCGCTGCTCTTTTATCGTAAGCTGCCAGCTGCGACACTGTAAGTTTGGTTGATAGCTCCATTTTAATAAGTGCGCCAGCAAAACTTCCAAACGGCTTTCCAGCTCTCTTACTTCACTAGCACCCATACTCTCAACCTCATCAAACAGATGTACTAAATCTAGCTTTTCAAATGATTTCTCTTTAATTAACCGCGCTTGTTCTTGAGTCCAAGCATAAAAATCTTTTTCATATAAGCCCAGCGCTCTCATTTATTATGCTCCATTAAAAGTATTTAAAGCCTAAGCAAACCTCGCAAGACTCAAGCAATCACAATTTTCATGAATCATTAGCGAAACTATTTGTTCAGGCGTTAAAGATTAAAAATATTTAAATCAAGCTCAGAGCACGCCACACTTAAAATGGAATATCATCTGCTTGCAGTGATGGACCAGGTGCATTAAATCCAGATGATTGTGGCGCTGGTTCATTTCCGGGTGCCTGATCATAACTACCATAGCCACCATCAGGTGCACCAGCTTCTTCAGATCGCTCACGACTACCAATAAATTCAATATTTGAAGCACTAACGCGCAATGAGGCAACTGCTTTACCTTCTTTATTGATATAAGCATTGGCGCTTGGCGTACCCTCAATTAATAACTTGCTGCCTTTTTTTACCCATTTTTGTACCGTCTCAGCAGTGCGTCCATTGCAGCTAATTTCCAACCAATCAGTTTTTTGATTGTCTTTAGGTCCTGTAGTAACTGCTAATGAAAAAGTTACAAAAGACTCTCCATTTGGCGCGTAACGTGACTCTGGATCACGACCAACATTACCTGTCACAAATATTTTTTTCATAGCAATACCCTTATTCAAAAATTATAATTCAATCCTCTATTGTACATCAGTCAAAGAAGCACCGTAATCAAATATCAACGCTGATTATGGCTCAATATTTCGTCAAACGTATATTCTTGATAACATTTACCATCACAGTAAATCGTCTGCATCAAATCACTCGCCAGTAAATGTTCATCCTCAATTCGCTCAGTATAAATATCTTGTTTATCACGACTTATATAAGTGCTAACATGTCCCTTTAATGACTGTTTTCCCAGATCAGTTATCGGACGCTTTTGCAAATCATGCCATACTTTGCCATCAAAACGTGCAGTTGCTTTCATCGAGAAGGAAAATTCATCGCGCCCAGCATCATGCGTCAAACCACTTCCCATACCAAAAATGATATTTTCCAAACTAATCCGCGCTTTATCCAAACGCGCAACAATATGGCGGATACTATCATTATTGATTCCATCGCCCTGAATCACACCAATATAAGGTGGTAAGACTTTATAACCAAATTTATTAACACTATAACCGAATTTATCCATCAGAATTTTAATTACTTCCATGCACATGGTAAGCGGATCGCCCGAATCAGGTCTTACTACAACTTTACCACCTAAGGCACCTAGCTCAATAATTTTGTCACGATAGATACCACCGATATAATCACGAGTCAGCCGATAAATATCATAAGTATCGCCAACGATCGAAACAATTGGCAAACCCTCTTTGTTTTTTATTTTATACTCTAATAAATCAATCATCATCTTAACTGCTGGTAAGTCATCGCGGGTATTTGAATCAGACCAAGTACACATTACACTATGTTCAGAAGCACTGACGCTCATGCCATAAGCTTTGGTCGTATTGTAGAAATATTTGATATTACGATTAGCCTGAGCACAATCAGTACCATTAAACCCAGCGGACAAGTGCGCCACTCCAGCCAAAATATCTGCTTCATAACTATCAGCGCCACGTGAACCAAAATTATGCAAATGAAAATTAACCTTACCCGCCTCACCACTATGTTTAATCATCATATCATCAAGATAGCGATACAAATCCAAGGCAATTGACGCAACTGTCGTCATCTTCCAGCATACTCGCTGAAACATAGTCTCAATATACGAACTTAGCCAGCCACATTTAGGATCGGTATTAACAATTGTCACGGTTGCCACACCAACTGGTACTAACATACCTTCTGGCACAGCACGAATTTCCAACGGTAAATAACCATTATGATTATCTAAAATATGCTGCCAACGCTCACGGTTAAAGCTAAAACCTTGCTCACGCAATTCAGTTTCTGCTTCATCCAACATCCATTTTTCAACTGGGTCAGTGATGTATTTCTTAACTGCATATTGATGCCCCATTGCTTTAATAACATCAGTATAACGATTGCCACGTCGCGGAACAATAGTTGAAAAAATATACTCTGTATCTTCAGGTAACATTTTGCCATGGTCATTTTTATACGAATCAATATCAAGAATTATATTGCGGCGCAAGCTATTACTCATATTTTCACTTTTTAAAATTTAGTTATAATCAATCTTTGATCGAACATTACCCTTGAATTATATTCGTTATTGAGTTAATTTACAACGCGTTTTTTTGCCATCAATTGCAACCGGGTTGGCTGCGGTCAAATCAACACTCATTAATTTTTGAATCTGTGGTGTCAAAGCGGTTTTTTCTGCTTCTTCAAATTCATCGCAGTTATCCTTAGTTGCAATTGTGTTAGCACCCTGCCAATAAGTCAATTTTTTGCGAATAATCTCCATCGGATTAGAATAACTAGCGGTAAATACCTGACGTTTGCTATCCAAATCAAAAATCAGTACATCGCGCCCATCCGTTCCCGTTCCCCGATCAATAAAAATCAAATTTTTCCATTTACCCAGAAAATAACTAGCCTCGCCACTATCGGTTTCCCAACCAGCAGCGCTATCCCAGCTACATGATGCATCATCGCCTGATTTGATTAAAACATGATCACCCGGCGCATCCTCATCTTTTTGCGTAACAACAGTAATGCTCTTCTTATAGTGCAAACATTTGCTATTTGTACTTTCAATCGCTTTATACGGCGACTCACTACCATCCAACATGCCTGAAAAGCTATCCGCAAAAACTGGAGTTAATGATAAACACAATAAACCTAAAATTAATTTTCGCATAATTCCCTCTTTTAAATATTTATCTAAATTCACTAATTTAATAATACCCTTCATTATTATTCATAACTGCACCAACTTAATAAGCTTAGGTTTGCAATTGACTTGTATCAATAAATATCGCACTTATCCGGTTATACATATCTACCATTTACTTAATGTAAAATTTGTATGTTAACCCCTTTTTGGCACTTTAATACTCAATTAAATATTATGAACTTGATTTTTGTACCTTATTTACAAAATTTATTTCTCAAATTAGCTCTAGTAACATCATTTAATTTATTTGGATAATAAGGATCTAGATCATTTACTGTTGTTTTTAGAAGTCCGTAATAAGTCCAAGATAATTTATAGTTATTATCAAGATTAACTCTTAATACTTGTGATTCTCCATCTTTACTAATAAGGATATTACAGTAACGAGAATTACTTCCTTTATTAACAATTGATTTTTGCATTACTGGTACTAAATAAGCATTACTTAAAAAGACAATAGCAATTATATAAAGCATAACCCAAAGTGAAAACCCAAGAATAATTGATACCTTAAAGTTTCTCCATATCCACATTAAAATTTTATTTAATTTGGATGAGTTGTTTTCATTTTTGGGAATTTTACCCTCAACTCTTTTGTCTAGGTAAGCTCCAAATATCGCAACTAATTGGATAAAAAATAGGAAACCGATTATTACAAAAATAGAAATAATTATAGGTTTGCTCGTTATCAGTCCAACGATTGCGATGATTGATTCATAACCAATGCTCGCAAAATTACTACTAACGAAAAAATTTATAGCATCAACATCTCCGACACCATACAATTCAGATTTTGCTAAAATTTGTAAAACATATACCCATGCAAAAATGGCAATTATTATAGTTATTGACGCTACAACACATGATATTAATATTGAGAAAAAATTTAATTTATCTTTCAACTATACATCTCTTAAAATAGTATTACATAAATTGATCAATATAACTAATTACTAATATTAAACTCCCCATCTAAAAATTCTTTAAACTTAATTTGAATCAATTTCCTCGCTTCTGAAGTGTTATTATCTGGTTTATAGCTAATAATAACATTTTCAAATTTATTGATCATTTCTGCAATATTCATTGCGACGCGTTCATTTATATACAAAATATAAAATAATTTTTGGTCACTTGATTTAAAGGAAGAACTTTCATACTCTTTTTTAATATTGTGATATTTTTCAATATACTCTGGGGCTTTTTCAATAATTAAATCTTTACCAAAAATATTGTCATAGCTTTTATCAAAAATACTTTTCTTTTGATTTGTTGATTTTTCTGGAAATCCTTTTATTGATAAGAGTATTTGTCCAAATTTTTCCATACTTATTCTATATTTGTAACTTTTCTTATCGTTGTTTCCTGTATCTCCAGATTTTCTAACATAAATAATATCATGGTCTTCAAGATATTGCTCCAATTGCAATTGCTCTGACCGTAGTGACTTTAAGTCAACATTTGAAATAGAGTTTTGACTATTGGTGAATTCTGCAATATTATTAGTTAAATCTAAATCAGATGATACTTTAAAAATCCTTACTAGAACCTGAGCTTCTGATAAATATTTTTCTATATTATGCGAATCCATTTTATTAAATTCATGAATACTTCTCAGTGTTTGACCACCATTAAGAATTTGTAATGATTTCAACTCAATTTTAACTTTCTTATTTCCATTAGTAGGTGTCACGATAATATCTTGTACAATAGCAGTTATCCCGTTATTATAAATAAAAAATCTCGTAGGATCACCTTTTAATGTCTTCAAGATATTATCATTAAACTTAGAATTTTTCACAAAGCCTCTAACATTATCAAATAAAACAGAGTAATTTAAATAAACACTTGTAAGTTCCGTTATGTCTTCAATACTATATTTGCTTCTCATCTCTTTATTGTCACAAGTAATTCTAATAATTTCGCTAAGGGGTAGTCTAATAATATATGATTTAGAAGATGAAAGAGTATTCTCTGTAAATGACATTACTGCATCATTATCCAAAATAAGCTCTGCGCCAACATCCTCTGGTCGTAAAGAAATAAAATTAATAACCTCACTTAGTCCAATAATATTAACTTCTAGTCCATAAATTTCTTCCAATCTTTTAACGTGGTCATCTTTAGTGATGCTAATGTCTTCATTGCTGACGACAAACAATTGCATACGCCACATCTCACTACCTAGTAATTTCTCAACAACATCATTTATCTGTGCTTTAATTTTACCGCTTAAGCTATCCGTATTTTGAGACTGTACAGCATTCACAAATTTTGATGAGATTATGGTTTCATTTAATACATGTTTTCCTGTCTTAAACTTCTCTCGATATTTGAAGTTAAATAATTTAATGACATTTTCTTCTTCGTCTATGTATACAGCGTCAACGCCACAATCATCAGATCTATCGTTGAAAAATTCTCCATTAAAGTCAGTATCTGTTATTATATTAATTAATTCACTTGTATCCTTTAAATTAGTTAAATTCTCCAATACAAATAAATAAAAGCCAAATCGTTCTTCTTGCTTTTGTTCTAGCTTTTTCGTATAGCTTAGTTCCGTTGTAACTAGCTCAAAATATTTTTTACTCTTTTGAGCAACAATTTTATAATCATTTAAATTTGCCATTTTAAACCTCATTAAAATTAGACATGTTCTACTAAGAAAAACGATTAAGATTTTACAGCCAATCACGCAAGCTATAAAATATAAACTTGACACCACACACTATAAACGGTTATAATCCGCCCTAGAGTTAATCAGTTACTTGAAAACTGGTGCTTGTGGGTGGCGTAATGGTATACGCGTGCTACAAGTAAAAATAGCCAACCCACAGTTGGCTATTTTTATTTCCAGATTCAATTTAGTGCAAATTAGCAGGCTTGCCTCGATTCAATAGGTAAATCACTACTGCTACAGCAGCAAACAAAACATATCCCCCAGCGATTTCCAATGGAATAATTTGTTTTTCAGCAGCCAGTGAGCCAAACCAATACATTGAGCCATCAAGATTAATCGAATGAATTACCCCAAACAATGAAGCAACAGCCAATATTGCACACGTTATAACAGCCGCAACAATTTTTCGATCAATTAAATAATAAACTAAAGCCGCCCACAAAGTTCCGGTTACAATAAAACCATTCCCAAAAGTCACGATTGCCGCGATATCTGACAATTTGCCATCATGTACCGTATAGAGCAGACTATTTAATTTATCCATTGATACTAGGTCAGGGTTAGAAGATAACTTAATCTCTACCATTCGCGCAATAGATGGAAATAAGCCCAAAATCGCAGCAGGTAAATATTTCTTTTCACTAATTAGAAATACTTGCATCGCAATTTCTATGCCGACAAAGAATAATACCGGAGCTAAAATTGCATCTGGAACTAATTCTATCAGATAGTTAACAAAACCAAACCATGCACCGATACCAACAACAATAATATTAATCAGTAAATACCCAGCACGTGAATCCATCTTTTTATACGCAGGGAATCCAGCATAGGGTGTAGTTTGAGCCGTACCACCAAATACCCCCATCAACATAGTCGCGATGCCATCAACCATTAATAAATCTTTGGGTGAGTATTCTTCACCAAGTACCGATGCACTTTCTGCCACTGATACAGTACCGAAAATCACCAACAAAGCAAAAGGAAATGCAATTGAAAAATATTTTGCAGCAACACCCAACGAACCAAAGAAAGTCAGATCAGGAGATGGGAAAGCAACTTCAATATGAGAAAGACTGGGAATATTGCTATGTCCAGTTAATCCGATTTGGAAAATATAGTACACGATAGTACCAAGAACGATAGCAACTAGAATCGCTGGTAAATTATATGGCAGTTGATATCCTGCAAAGTAAATCATTACAATAATTGCTAATACCAAAAAACTAACCAATGGTAGTTGCAACATCGCAAGCAATGGGAAAAAAGCAATTAACCCGATTGCCACACCAGCTAGTCCACCTAATAAAGCAACTGTCGGCAATGCATTTTTAATCTTATGTGCAAAAAATGAAAAAACAAATTTCACAAAGCCAATAAAAAAGCAGCATGCACAACTGATATACCAGCTATGTAATGCTGCTGACTCTGGATCCATACCCTGAGATTTAAACATCAAAAATGATGGACCAACCACCGCCAGGGTCATGCCAATACAAGTTGGCGCATCCAGCCCAGATGGAAATGCGGTTACATTATCCCGACCAAGCTTTTTTGCCAAGCGAAAAGCAAAATACATAAAAACAATATTGCCAAGCACCACACCAACCGATAAGCCAGGAATAATATGTTTAACAACTATCCCTGCCGGCATACCAAAAACTACGGTCAATAAAAAAGCGATAATCGCCATATTGGTCAAATTATCAAATACGATGGTTGCTGAACTACTAACGTCGCCTAGACTAAACCAACGATATTTTAAAACATTTGCTGATCCCATAATCCCCTCCATTTTTTATAGTTATAGTAATTAAAGTGTAAAATTCTCACCCAGATAAACTTGTTTAACCTTCTCATTTTGAACTAATTCATCTGGCACGCCACTAGCTAAAACATTACCCTCGCTAATAATGTATGCCCTATCACAAATACGTAGAGTTTCACGTACATTATGATCAGTAATAATCACGCCAATGCCTAGTTCTTTTAAAAATACAACTACTTTTTGAATATCACTAACTGCAATCGGGTCAACCCCCGCAAAGGGTTCATCCAATAAAATAAAGCGCGGATAATTAGCTAAAGCTCGTGCAATTTCACAACGACGACGCTCACCACCAGATAAAGCCATCGCATTGACATCACGCAAGTGATCAATGTTTAATTCAGAAAGTAATCTATTAACTTCACGTTTGATTTTTTTACGATCCAAGTTCTTTAGCTCTAAAATCGAACGGACATTTTCTTCTACCGTCATTTGGCGAAAAATTGATGCTTCCTGTGGTAAGTATCCTAGTCCAAGTGCAGCACGTTTATGTACAGGAGTACTCTTGATATTCTGACCATCCAGATAAATATCACCACCATCACTGGCTAATAACCCTGCCACCATATAAAAGCTGGTCGTTTTACCCGCACCATTAGGACCAAGTAAACCGATTACTTCATTGCTATGAACATTAAATGAAACGTCTTTAACTACTACCCGTTTTTTAAACTGTTTCCGGAGATGTTGAACGTCTAAAAAACTACTGGAGCTTGATTGTTGAGTCGCTGCCATTGCCACCACCTTTTTGCGGTTGTAAAATTACTGTCACCCGACCACTTTTAGTCGTAGAGACTCCGTTAGCATCATTCGAATTAGCACTATAAATTTGAGTCTTGGTATTATAGGTAAGCTTATCACCCATCACCAAATTATCACCTTTTTTAACTCGCGCCCGACCAGTTAAAACCGCAAGATTGTTTTTGGTATTATAGTCAAAAACATTGCCCTGACCCTCAGTTTTATCTCCGTCATCGTTCAGCTGTGAAAAGGTAACTGGTGAACCAGTCATGTGAATAGTTTTGTAACCATCTTTATCTTGGCTGGCTTGCGCTAAATTGGCGTGTGCCAACATACTGCCCTGTGAAATAACCACATTCCCAGTAAATACCGTCACCATATTTTTCTGGTCTACAGTCAGATGATCTGCATCAATATGAATTGGCTGAGATGCATCTGTTTTTAAGGCACTAGCAGTACCAGAGATAAAACACAAACCTAGACACAAAATTTTTGCGTATTTTGAATTATTTATCATAGATAACCTTAACATGTGATTCAATTACTAATAATTTTTTGTCATAATCAACACTAAATCCCATACCAGTTAAGACACTCTTACCTTGAACTGCACGTATCGGTGCAGAACTATTTGCAAATTTAGTTTTACCATTGATATTGACATTTTTAGTATAAACATTTATATTTTGTGCGGGAACTGACTCAAAAAAGGTAATAATTACGCTCTCACCTAAAAATCCCAATAAAGTTTGATTATCCAACCAACCGTCTTTACTAGTTAATTGCTGTGCGATTTTGGTTGTTGATTCATTAAATGTTTGGAGTGTCAAATTCTGCATTACAATTCGATTGCTATCAGGAAATTGAGTTCCACTCTCCGCACTAACTTGATAAATTAAAACACCTTTAGGCGTATACAGGTTGGCTTGAAAATTTGTCGCAGAATACTCAGGCTTATCTTTAGGCAGCTCTAGCTTATGAAAATCAATTTTGGTTAAAGCATTAAGCAATACACATAAAGCACTAAGTATGATTACCGTTAGGACGTTAAATAGCCGAGATGATTGATATTTTAATCTAAACATTACCGTTTATTACACCAAATATTGTGCTAGAAAACCATCATATTTATTTTGAGCTCTAAGTACGATCTCAACAATCTCACGTAATACACCACTACCACCATTAATATTACTTATATAATCCACTCGCTGTTTCACGTCCTTAACAGCATTATTTGGGGCAAAGCGCAATCCAACGGCTGATAGCACAGGTAAATCAATCAAGTCATCACCAATATAAGCAATTTCATCTAGCCTAACACCTAATTTATCAGCTACTTCATGAATTTTTGCTCGCTTATCATGAACACCAGTATAGGTTAGATCAATACCCAATTTACTACAACGAGCTTCTGTTGCCAGCGACTTACGACCTGAAATTACTACTGTTTTGATTCCACATTCACGCGCCATAATAACTGCAAAGCCATCCAGAATATTAAATTTACCAAATGGTTCCTCAAAATCATCACGAATAAATACACTACCGTCAGTTAATACCCCATCAACATCGGTAGCAACAACTTTAATTATCCGTGCTTTATCATTGACTGCTTTGCTTGGCATCTGATATCCCTTTAAATTAATTTAGCTTGAAATAAGTCATGGACGTTAAATGCACCGACTACTTTGTTATTATCATCGACAACTAATAAACCACCGATTTTATATTCATTAACAATATCCACCGCATCAATCGCCATATTACTTATATGAATAACTTTTGGCTTAACCGTCATTATATCTTTAGCAGACAATAACCGTACATCATGTTCACCATCTAAAACTCGGCGTAAATCGCCATCCGTGATTACTCCAAGCATGTGTTGTTGCTCATCAACTACCGCTACTAACCCCAAGCCTTTATTACTGATTTCAAAAACAACTTCTTTTAAAGCTGCATCTGCAGTTACCAACGGTAAGCGCTCACCTTCATGCATAATATCACTGACTTTGGTAAGAAGTTTACGCCCAAGGCTTCCACCAGGGTGAGAGAGGGCAAAATCTTCTGGTTGAAATTGGCGCAATGAAAGCAATGCTACAGCCAAAGCATCACCAATAACCAATGTTGCAGTTGTACTGGTAGTCGGAGCCAAATTGAGCGGACAAGCTTCTTTATCAATTTTAACCGTCAATGCACAATCGGAAAACTTAGCTAAACTGGAATCAGGATTTCCTGTAATGCTAATAATTTTTACCTGCTTATGTTTAACCGTAGGAATTATTGAACTTAGTTCATCTGATTCGCCGGAGTAAGATATAGCCAGTAGCAAATCATTACTATCCAACATACCCAAATCACCATGCAAAGCTTCAGCTGGATGCATAAAAAAAGCTGCCGAGCCAGTTGATGCCAGCGTAGCAGCAATTTTATTTCCTATATGACCTGACTTACCCATTCCTGACACGATAATTTTACCGCGGCAAGCTAAAAGTAGCTCAACTGCAGTCACAAAACTATCATTCAAATGTTGTTCAACTTGAACTAACCCAGCAATTTCATCACGAAAAACTTGCTTTGCAATAGTTAATATCTCGACCGCAGTATGAGTCATTATAGTTATCCTTCTAGACCACCTGCCGTAATATTATAGCCTGCATCAACATACAGAACTTCGCCAGTAATACCACTGGCCAAAGATGAGAATAAAAACGCAGCAGCATTACCAACTTCTTCAGTTGTAACACCACGCTTTAATGGCGCAAATTTTGCCATATGATCTAAAATTTTACCAAAGCCACCGATTCCGCTCGCAGCTAACGTCTTGATTGGACCTGCTGATACAGCATTAACCCGAATACCCTCTTCTCCCATTGCATACGCCATATAACGAGTAGATGATTCCAACGCAGCTTTAGCGATTCCAGCCATATTGTAATTTGGTAATACTCGCTCACCGCCCAAATAACTTAGGCAAATTAAAGAACCGTTACGCCCTTGCATCATTGGACGTGCAGCACGAGCTAATGCGATAAAACTATAAGCAGAAATATCATTTGACATCCGAAATGTTTCACGATCGACATTTTCAACAAAATCACCTGCTAAACCCTTTTTAGGCGTATAGGCAATTGAATGCAAAACTCCATCTAAACCATCCCACGCTTGCCCAAGGTTGGTGAACAGTTGCTCAATTTGAGCATCATCACTCACATCCAATGGATACACCAATGAAGAACCAAAATCTTTAGCAAACCCGGCAACGCGCTCAGCATATTTTTCGGTTTGATAGGTAAATGCCAACTCTGCACCCTGTTCGTGACAAGCTTTTGCTACACCATAAGCGATTGAGCGGTCTGAAATTAAACCTGTTATTAGAATTTTTTTACCTTGTAAAAACCCCATTACATGACTCCTATCTTAAGATTGACTGAATGGATATTTATGATCTCAATATCTCATCTGAATTATTTTTTGCTGATTTTATCAGGCTTGAGATTATACCATATCAGCCCATCTTACGCTTAAATATCAGTTAGATTAAGGTTATTGTAAAACATACGGTGTATTTATTTGGCGACAACAATATCAGGTATGGATAATTTCAATAATTAAATGATAATCCGCTTCTCGATTGGGGTAAAATAGAGCTTGTTTATTTTTATTTGAGAGCATGAATCACAATGAAAATCCATGAATATAACTCTGCAGATGAGCAAGCTAGCGCATTATCGCAAGCAATAGCCAATACAATTGAACAAGTCTTACATCATAAACCACAAGTAACCTTAGCGGTATCTGGTGGTAAAAGCCCTATTAAGCTCTTTGAGAAACTAAGTCGTTTTGATTTAGCGTGGGATAAAGTCACATTGGCTCTAGTTGACGAAAGATTTTTAGCTACGGATCACGCCGATAGCAATGAAAATCTAGTTCGCAAACATCTTTTAATTAACAAAGCAGAACAAGCTTACTTTATTGGATTAGTTACCACTAGAAACATCCTGACTAGCGTGAGCAATGCTAACTTACATATTAAAGATATTGATATTGCTATCTTAGGAATGGGTGAAGATGGACATACTGCCTCAATTTTCCCTTGCTGTGATGAGTTAAAATCTGCAGTAGATACTCAATTAACATCAGAAAAATATATTATTACCAATCCAAAAACGGCAAATTACCAACGAATTGGTTTATCACTAGCTGGAATTCTGGAAATTCCAAATCTATTTATAAGCATCAACGGCGCTAATAAATTGGAGATAATTACTAAAGCTTCACAAGAAAAGTCTTTGCAATATCCAATAAGCTATGTATTGGCTGAACGCAAAGACAGTCAAGTTTTCTGGCATAACTAAGATGAGTATTAATACATTCCCACGCTTAGTTGCAGATATTGGCGGTACTAATGCCCGCTTTAGCTTGGAAGTTGCGCCCTATGTTTATTCTCATACCAAAGTTTTAGCTTGCAAGGATTATAAAACGTTAATTGAAGCGGTAGAGTCATATCTAAATGGAATTGACGTCCCTCACGTAGAGTATGCGGCAATTGCCCTACCTACGCCAATTGCTGGCGATATGATTTTCATGGTAAATAACCCATGGCATACTTGCTCTATTTCTGAAACCAAACAACAGTTACAGCTAAAAAATGTTGTATTCCTAAATGATTTTCATGCGCTAGCTTTATCTATTCCTCACATTCACTCTGACTACTTAATAAAAGTCGGAGGGGTTAGCATTGATGAATATAAACCACGTGGAATTGTTGGACCTGGCACAGGACTTGGAGTTGCATCATTAATTCGCCACCCTAATGGCGAATATCTAGCCGTTCCTGCTGAAGGTGGACATGCCAGCTTTACTGCATTTAATCCAGAAGAAGTTGAACTGTGGCAATACGTCCACAAACGTTTTCCACATGTTTCATTTGAACGCTTTGTATCTGGCCCTGGCTTACAATTGATTTATGAAGCAGTTTGCCATCAGCAACAAGTAACAATCAGCTCACTACCAAGTCCAGCAGAGATTACTGAAAAAGCACTAAGCAAAGAATGTTGGCTATGTCAAACAACCATTGATCACTTTTGTCGTATGTTAGGCACTGTTGCATCTAATCTGGCAGTAACGGTGAATGCTTTTGGTGGAATTTATATCGGTGGTGGCGTTGTTCCACGTATTTTAGACTATTTTATGCAGTCTGACTTCCGCTGCCGCTTTGAGGACAAAGGTCGCTTGCGCCAATATTTAGAAAAAATTCCAGTTTATGTAATTACCCATGATTTCCCAGCTTTTCTAGGCGTAAGCTATGCTTTAGAAACAATGATAACCAAAGGTTACTTACCTTAAAAACGATGAGTATATCAAATGCCAACTACTAATTTCCCACGCTTAGTAAGCGATATTGGCGGTACTAATGCCAGATTTGCAATTGAAGTATCTGCCTATAACTTTGTAAAAGTAACAACTTTAAAATGCCGGGATTATCCAACCTTGGCACAAGCAATTATGCATTATCTGCAAAGCTCTGGTTATCCGCAAGTGAAACATGCCGCATTAGCAGTCCCATCACCGATTGTTGATGATACATTATTTATGGTAAATAGTCCGTGGCATCAATCATCAATGTCGAAGACCAAAACCGATGCTGGCCTAGATAGTTTAATATTCCTCAATGATTTCCACGCTTTGGCTCTATCTATTCCACATATACCAGCTGAAAATTTAGTTAAAATTGGTGGACAGGAAGCAGATCACAGTAAACCAATTTGTATTATTGGACCTGGTACTGGTCTTGGTATGGCGACACTACTCAAGCATCCGCTCAGTGAAGAATACTTTGCAATTCCTGCAGAAGGAGGACGCTCTAGTTTTGCTGCTGCCAGCGAGGAGGAGTTTGAGTTATGGAAATTTGCACACAGCCGCTTCAGTCATGTCTCTGTTGAGCGATTACTCTCAGGTCCTGGACTACAATTAATTTATGAAGCGCTTTGCACCAAACAGAATCCGCCAATAGAAAAAATGCTTGACCCTAGCGAAATTACTCGCTTGGGAATTACCAATCAATGCTTCATTTGCAAACAAACTTTGGATCATTTTTGTCGTATATTAGGTACAACTGCATCTAATCTAGCTTGTATAACCAGCTCATTCGGTGGTGTGTATATTGGTGGCGGGATCATTCCACAAATTTTGGACTATTTTATTAACTCCGACTTCCATGCGCGTTTTGTCGATAAAGGGCGTTACCGTACCTATCTGGCAAAAATGCCAATTTATGTGATCGCTCATGATTACCCTGCTATGTTGGGTTCTAGTTATGCTCTAGACACATATCTTAATAAACACTATATACCCTAAGGAACTACATGCGAGCAGTTGTACGAAATGCAAGTATCATAACAATACTAATGTCTGGAATATTAAGCGGTTGCGCGAGTAGCAATACGATTAATTCTAGTTGGATGAGTGATTACCGTAAGCAATTAAAAAATAAAACACTTACTGAGTTGATGATCCCAGGAACTCATTATGCGAATGCATATAACATTGATCCTAACAAAAAGCTTGAAGTATGTACCGGCGAAACGCTACCTGCTAGCATGAGTAATAATGCCAAACTTGCAGTAATGGTGGCAGCAGAAAGTGACCCTGAGATTCATCGTGATTTTATTGATTATCTTAACACACAAAATAACAATATTCGTGGACAGCTAAATAATGGTATTCGTTATTTAGAATTACAAATCTGTATCCAAGACGCTACCTACTATACATCTAACTATTATTTGACGGAAAATCTAGATGATGTAGTCAGCCAGATCAAAGCATTTTTAGAAGAAAATAAGAATGAACTAATTATTATTGATTTAGATAATAATTTACGTGCATTTTATGGTTATTTAAATGAAGATGATTTAAGTAATCTGCATAATTACTTTCAGGTGCAATTTGGTTCATATCTAACACCTAAAAAAAATTGGCAAACTACTAAGATGAAAGATATTTGGGATACCCATCATCGAATTATTTTGTTTTCCAGTAATCAGTTTTTAACTCGTTATTATGATGTTTGGGATAAAAATGATGTAGCGATAGCTGAGCCAACACCACATTATACTACGATTAAAAAATTAACCGCAATTCAAACAACAATGGAAGCGGAATCAGAGAATCATCAGCAGAAATTTAGCTTAATTCCGATTTATACTTGGTATAATGCGGATGTAGGTATGTCCAATATATTTAGTGGTGATAGTAACGATCACCTGATTATAAACTATCTCTATTCGTTACCACTGGATGCGCCACTTAACATCATTATCAGTGATAACCCATATAACCGTCAGTTAGTTAACTATGCGATTTATAAAAATACTGGTACAAATGAGAACAAATGAACAAAGCTGCGAAACCTAATCGCAGCTTTTTTATCTGATTTAGTAACTACTCACCCATAGCTGCCACAATATGTTGTAAGAGCTAGGAACAAGGCGACGTAGTGTACATGAGAAGTACATGAGGAGCCCTTGTGACGACGCTATTACATCATAGAGTGAGCAGTTATCTGATTTATTTATTTGGATCAACTTCTAGATAAGTCATCATTCCGGTTGGCATATGCCATGCTAAATGACAATGCAAAAACCATTTACCAATTTCGTTGGCATCAAAAACTACTTTCACTGTTTCACCAGGCAAGATTAAAACCGTATCGCGAAGTGCTCCGTTTATTTTGTGTCCGTTAACCTCTACTACTTTAAAAGCATAACCGTGTAGATGCATCGGGTGTGACATCATGCTTTTATTGGTAAAATCCATTTCGATTCGTTGACCTTGTTTAACTTTAAAAGGAGTTACACTCGGCCAGCTCTGATTATTAATTTGCCATACATACGGTGACATATTGCCCGTTAAAGTATATTTAAGTACTCGATCAACTGGTTTATTGACAAATTTATCAGTGCTCTGTAATTTTAACTCTTGAGTATCATTTAAAGCAGGCGCTACAGTTGCCGCTTCAGAACTAAGCTTGGTTTTTAAATTTTTCTGCGTTGTTAGTACTAAACCAGTTTGACTTTTTAGCCCTTCTACTTGCCCTAAGATCGGAAATGTGCCGCCTGCTGCTGGAATAGTAACTATAATATCAATCCGTTGACCTTCAGATAATTGAAATTTATTCGCACTAAAAGGCTTAATATCATGTCCATCAACCGCAACCGCACTACCTGAAAGCTTGCCGAGATTAATCCAATATCCGCTACTAGCAGAACCGTTAATAAAACGCAATTTAACTTTTTTACCTGCAGTTACCTGCGTAATTTGCGGTGCTTCTGGTGTGTGATAATTGGTTAAAAATGCATCGTATTTTACATCATTTAAATCCATTGCCATGGCAGAACCCTTGCCATTATGATTCATCGCCATTCCGCTATGTCCTGATTCCATTTCCATCTCATGGTCGGAATCCATATCCATACCAGCCATGTCACCATGCATATCATTATGCGCCATCATTTTCATATTGTGCATATCATGACTGCTTTGTGCACCATTGGTTAATTCGGATAAAATTTGTTCAGGTTTTTTGAAGCTAAAATCTTGAAACATTACCACGACTTGCTGATAATTTTTGTCATCTGGTGTCTCAATAATTAAAGGCGCTTCAGCTAAACTGATCTCTTGCAAGCCATGATGAGAGTGCATCCAAAAAGTACCATTATTTTTTAAAGGAAATTGATAATGATACTCACCATTTGCCGGAATTTCTGCTTGATTTAATTCTGTACCATCCTGATTATTTGGTAATTCCAATCCATGCCAGTGAATAACAGTAGATTCATTTAATTTATTTTTGACTGTCACATCAAAAACATCACCAGACTTGGCATAATATCCCCAAGTACCATCAGGTTGTTTGATAGTCATTACTTTAGCAGCCTTGCCATTTACCATAATATCTTGGTACTCAACATTTAAAATCACCGGAGCTGCCATGACGTTTGCCAGCAATAAAGATAATAACGATAATTTACGCATATTATGTTTCCTTAAATAGCTATACCCATAGCGTTTTGATTTTCTCCTTACTTATTAGTCGTAAACTGTGTCGAAAAAAGCCTAAGAAAAAATTAAATCTTGTCGGGTATATATTCATGTTTGAGAGGTATTCAATATACCCCATTACGGTATATTAGCAGTTTTAAGCTTAAGCGGTCAATTTTTTTCTAAAAAAAAGACCAGGTAACAATCCTGATCTTTTTTACATAATTATGCTCATCGCCATCATAGTTATAGCGCTATCGTAGAGTTATAACAAGCTCCAGTTATAAGCGCACATTCAATCTTAATTACCGTCAGCATTAGTTACACCGCTACAATCTAAGCGTTCACTTGCCAATTGTTGAATATTATAAGGGCTATTTACGTCATAATATAACGTAATATTATTAATATCTGAGGTTTTAACAATTTTTGGTCCTGCAACAGTTGTTAGCGTAACCGTTTTACTTGGATAATAATAATCGCTAATTAATGGCTGAGTATTGTAACGACCATTAGTACCCCATTTATACATATACTCAGGTAATGAATTAGTTAATTCTTTGATATTATAAGTTTTTTCAACCAAAATACCATTCTCCATCCTGTGATATTTTTTTACTAGGTGTGGTGCATATGGTGAAGTGGCATCAACAAGCGGGCTGCCAGGACCAAAAGTAAAATCAATACCTGCGGCACCTTGACGAGAAACATTATTTAATAAATCATCATGTGTGTAAATATCCTGTACTTCCTGACCATCAACATTCCTAGTAACAACTAATTTATCTATCGGAATCTTATAATTGGTTAAAAATAATAACTCAATATACGAATTAACCCGATTTAACACCTGATACGGGACGTATGTCATTTGCTTACCACATTCAACAGCACCATTTATAAGATCAATCGTTTTGCCAAATCCAACCAAATTATCGAAATCTTTATTTGGTGAGCTACTGTCAAAATAGGTGGTTTTTTGTAAAAATCCTTCATGCATTGACGGCTTAGCTTTGCTAGTATTAGATGTTGGCAAAGTTGGATAACTCCAAAATGCTAGACCACTGCCCCAAGCAACTTCTCCACTTTTGCTTAGCAAATCCGGATTTCTGGCTATTTTCAACTTGTCATCTGGATACATGTATGAACCATAAGTAATATATCCCGAGGCATAGCTAAGTTGCTTTGGACCACGTCCAAAATATTGATTATCTGTATTAGAATCATCATAAGCTACCGTCGTTGGTTGGGTATTCACATCATCACAAAAGCTTTTTGCTAATTTACAATATTCAGTATCAGCCGAATAAGCATTGCAGGTTTTAGTATAAGTTTCTCTGGGATCATCAGCTGGTTGATTAGGATCACAATATGATTTCTTTGTCCCATAACTCGTACATACCCCACTTGAAGCACAACTACCTTCATCAATCCAACTAAGTCCGTATACAACACCAACCGCACTAGCATTATTTAATTTGCCAGAAGAGTCAAACCCTGCTGGAGAACCAGAATTAGTTTCTTGAGAAATATTAGCTAAAAAAGCAGACAACTCTCGCATATCAGTAAAATAGTCACCAGAATTAAACGGACGATTCGGCGTACTCCTAACTGGAAACATTCGTTCAAATGCAGTCTGTAAATTAGCATAGCTGTAAAAACCTCTGACATTTGAAGATATAATTGGTATATCAGCATAAGCCGTATTAAATTTATCTTCAAATGCCCTCTCAAACTCACAATTATTAAAAACGGTTGTAAATTTGTCCCCTGGACTGTATGCATCTGCATTTATCATAAATGATTTTTGCAAAAACTTACAAGATTGCACGGCAGGTTAAGGATTTGTCGCAGTATTACTACTACCGCCACCACATGCAGCTACTCCAATGCTAACCCCAGTAAAAACCAAATTAAGCCATAATAATTTAATTGTTGATGAGTTTTTTGTAAAATTTGACGCAATACATATCCTAATAAAAAATAGTGGAACTAATATAGGGATATTGTATAATGTATGCACACAGAATAGATATCATTAATTGTGTATAACTATTATGCAAAAATGTATAATAAAATTTAATATTTAGAATTCTCGTACAAGACATACGTTGTGTATAAAAACAAATTCGGTATAAAATCATACACATCAAGATATTACCACAGATTACTCCACAAAAAATTAGTAACCATATAATGTTATCTTAGATAAATTCCGTTCCTAATAAACCATGAAGTTCATTTGAAACTGTAACATTAGCCAACATTTAACTAATTGGTGCTCTTAATTAATTTAATTAATTCGTCAACTTTAAGATTAATTTCATTCTCATCACCACTTTTGCTAGCCTTAACCAAACACATTTGCATATGACGCTCTAAAACATTCATTTCTATATTCTTCACCGCAGAGCGTGCCGCCTTTAACTGCATCAAAATATCAACACAGTAGCGTTCTTCGTTAATCATTTTTTTGATTCCCTCGAGTTGCCCAATGGCACGGTTAAGACGAGCTAGTTCTGCTGCATGGTTAGGATGTTTAGTAATTTTTTCGTTCATTAATTTTTCCTCATGATATACTACTGGGGGGTATATAAAAATTTCTATCAGGAATTGTACCAAAAAACACTGTTTATCAAACTTAAATATTACAAAGAAATTATATAATCATGAATAACAGCGAATTTAATCTTCAAAATGTCAAGTGTGCTGGCTGTGTCGGCAAAATTCAAAGTGCTTTAGATAAAGTGGCTGGGATAAAAACTGCACAAGTGAATCTACTCGACAAAACTTTATATGTTGAATATCTTAATGTTAAGTTAGACGAGCTGGTTATTACTGAAATAGAAAAGCTGGGCTTCGGCGCCAGTTTAGATGTGCTACACGAACAAAAAATCAATTTATTGACAAATATTGCCCTGCCTTTAATCGCAGGTATGCTGCTAATGAGTATAGGAATGTTACCACAATTTATGATTAATCCAGCAACCATTAACGGATTGTGGTTAGGTCTTGCTTATGGACTAATCTCATTAATCATCATCCTTGGAGTGGGAAGTAAAATCATAAAGAGTGGTTATATTGGCTTTAAAACACTTAATTTTAATATGCATAGCTTGATTTTACTGGGTGTTGGATCAGCGTGGCTATATTCCGTAAGCGTTATACTCACTATACACTATAGTAAAACATCACTACCTCATCATTTATATTTTGACTCAGCGTTAATGATTTTAGGGCTAATTAACCTTGGAGCATATTTTGAAGAACGTGCTAAAAATAATACTACGGCGGCAATTAAGGGCTTAACTAATCTGGTTCCGCAGACCACGACAATTATTATTGATGGTGCAGAACAACAAATTGCTACTAATTTATTACGTACCGACAATCTAATTAAAATTCGTCCAGGTGAACAATTACCTGCGGATGGTAAAATCGTTGATGGTGATGGTTATATCGACGAAGCAATGCTTAGCGGAGAGCCTCTCCCGGTATATAAAACCGTGGGTGATAAAGTCAGCAGCGGAACTATCAATACCAGCGGTGCGTTTACTTATCAGGTAAGTGCGGTTGGTGGCAATACATTACTGGGTGAAATTATTAAACTGGTAAAATCAGCGCAATTAACTAAACCACCATTGGCAAAATTAGCAGATAAAATTGCACGAATTTTTGTACCAGCTATCATTATGATCGCAGCTGTCAGTGGACTAATATGGTATTTTTTAGCCGCAAATGATAATTTTGCCACAGGGTTAGCTGTGTTTATGACTGTTTTAATTATTGCCTGCCCGTGTTCCGTTGGATTAGCAATACCAGTAGCACTAATGGTTGGAATCGGACGTGGTGCAGCACAGGGTATTCTTATTCGCGACGCAAGTTGTTTAGGTCAAATTGATAAACTTCAAGTAGTACTATTTGATAAAACGGGAACTTTAACTATCGGCAAACCACAGGTAGTGGGTTTTGAGCACTCGCAGGAAATCTCAGCAACAAATGCACTACAAATTTTAAAAAATCTAGAATTTAACTCTGAGCACCCCCTCGCCCACGCATTACTCAAATATCAGCCTGAAATAATTGCAAATAACCACAGTGAAGGATTCAAATCCATTGCAGGTAAGGGAGTCAATGCCATAATAAATAATATTACTTATTATGCTGGTTCTGCAATTTGGATGAAAGAAATGGAATTAGTAGACTCTAAACTACTCACCGATAACCACTATAGCCAAATCTATTTGGCAACACAAGATAAAATATTGGCACGTGTAGATATTAGCGACATATTAAAACCAGATACGATACAAACTATTGCAGCATTAAAGGCTCAGGGGCTAAGTGTAGCAATGGTAACAGGAGATAATTACAGCAGCGCTAAGTATATCGCGCAACAAGCAGGTATTGATGAAGTATTCGCCGAATGTAAACCACAAGACAAAATTGCCATCGTCAAACAATATCAAGCACAAGGTAAAATCGTTGCTTTCGTTGGGGATGGGATTAATGATGCACCAAGTTTGGCACAGGCTGAAATTGGCATTGCTGTTGGTGGCGGAACAGATATTGCATTACAAACAGCCAGCATAAGTCTACTCCGTGGACCGCTCAGTGCAGTCGATGATGCATTAAAACTAGCTCGCAAAATTAATTTAAATATGCGTCAAAATCTCTTTGGGTCTTTTATTTATAATTCATTGGCAGTGGCTGTTGCTGCTGGAGCGCTCTATCCACTCTGGGGAATTCTTCTAGATCCGGTAATTGCCAGTGTGGTAATGAGCTTATCTTCAATCACGGTAATTGGCAACGCATTACGACTGCGTTTTACCTAGATTTTCTATGCAAATTCAAGAAATAAGTTATTAAGAACTTACATTTAAAAAAACATTCAGGTTCAACATAAAACATAAAAAGCAACAGTTATTAACTTATTGATACAAATTGTTTTTATTCGTTAATATACTTTTTAATATCAGCCATTTTACAAATTAATTACTGGTGTAAGCCTGTGTAGACAACAATATGCTATAATTCTAGAATTACTTTCTGGAGCAGATATGAGATATTTATTAGCATTATTCATTCCATGGCTAACATTCTTTACAATGGGTAAAGTTATCCAAGGCGTTTTTTGTTTGTTTTTACAAATTACAGTAATTGGCTGGCTACCTGCTACTATCTGGGCTTTTTTTGTAATTTCCGATTACAATAGAAAACAAGAGAACGACCGACTAATTAATGCCATTAATAATAAATAACCACATCTTCGTGGTTATTTATTATTAGAAGCCTCTATAGGTAATAAGCATAGATTATGTTAAGTATTTTTGCTTGATTTTAGATCTTAAAATTTGCAGAATTTTGTTAATTTATAGTTAACACAATTTTAACTCACCTATTTTTAACATATGAAACATCTTGATATAAATCTATATTCACGCTGTACAATATGTAGTTTGCTTGCGTGTTAATTATATCTGTTTATTAGAGGTAGGCTTCCCTATCTATCACTGATTTGAACGCTCAGAGATTTCTTTTATATGTTCCCAATCTTAAAATTAATTCATGACAATCATGCCAACCTAGGCGTGATCCCTTGATTTTATATAGAAAAAGACGGTTTGAAACCGCCTTTTATCTATCAATTAAGAGATGCGATAGAAAATTTATTACCAAGTAACCGCACTTGTGATGTATCCTGGAGCAGTTCCATTGTAAAAAGCCTTGAGATAATAATCACCGTGGTAACCATTTCCATCTGCATTATTTAAGTTATACATTGTGATCACATCTCCATTACTAAAAACTAGAGCATTAAAATTTTGAAAGGCATTTCCAGTTGAAGTAAAGTTAGGAAAATTACCTACCTTACAGTTTGAATCACCAGGAACGCATCCTAAGAGCATAAATCCTTGATTATCAGAACCATAATTATGTATAGCCCCTGCACCAAGTGTGAAAGTATGAGATCCATCAGAAACCATTACTGGAATACCAACGTAAGTTAATCCTATCGCAGCAAATGGCTGTACATCAACATTGAATCCAACATTAGTAGTGGTGTAGTTGGTAGGATTGTCATCAAGCTGATTTTGAAGAATTGTATTTGCTTGTGCCAGATTATTTGAAATTATTGGGTAATTTGGATCATAATAAACATTAAGTGTACCACCTGACCAGAATGAGTAAAGCTGCGAAAACCATGCTGTAGAGCCATATGCTGTATAATTAGGTACATTTGAATAATTTATCCAAGAAAGTTGACCGGGAAGGTCACCTTCAACTTTATGTACTGTAGTGGCAGTTTTATAGTCTTGCATAATTGCATAGTTGTTTATTGATGCACCACAACTTATATAGCCATTGTTTACCTGTAAGCTAGCGTTTTGACAAAGTGTTGCAACAGATGTTGTGGTTGTAAGCTGGTTGTTATTAGAACTGCAGGTCACTGTAAGACTACTTCCATCCCAATAATATTGATTTGATGCTTGTGACATGCTTTCATTTGCTGGAACACTGGATACAATATTTTGAGGAGTAACTCCACATTGTGTTTGTAGAGATGTCGAATTAACAGCTGGAGTTAAATTAGTAATATAGTTAAAAGCCGATTCTTTAGCTTCGCTAAAGATGGTGTTTAGGTAACCAATTCTACTGTTATATGCAAGTGTAACCTCTTGTAACGCTGCTTGATAGTTACCTGAGTCTGCCACGTAACTTGGGACACCAACTAAGGAATTAGCATGCTGTCCTAAATAAGCACGCATCTGATCTACTGCATATTCTTGTGTTAAAGCATTTACCATTTTTAGGTATACCAAGTCTAGTCCTGCACTAAAGCTACTATAAACATAAAGGGCATTTTGCCCGCTTGTCAACTGGGTAGTATTAAAAGTGTTTAATTGTGCATTTAAGGCTTCAATTAACGAGCAATACCCCCTATTGGAAAGAGAAAGATTCGGAGTTTGATGCAAATTTTGATTAGAAATACTATATTTTGATGTGTTATCACAAGACAGCTCAACTCCCAAGTTGTCCAATCCAGAAAATGCACCAGCCTGAGCAATAAGAGCATTCTGGGCATTTCTTGTTGTCATGGCTTGAAGAATGACACTTTCAAAAGGGGTGCTTGACTGAAACAAGAATGCAGACTCTGCAACGTTTAGTTCTGATTGTGGAATCTGAATATAGGTGGTTGGGTTAGCTTTAATCTTAATTTTTTTAAAATTATTCTGGCTTGCAATATAGCCAGAAATAACATTATTATAAGTTGCCATTTGGTTTTCATAAGTAGTAATAGCTAAAAGTTGGTTGTTTGCTTGATAATCATTTATAGTTGTATAAATTTGTGTCAGTTTTGTATTTATTCCTGTTAGATCATTTTCTATTGTTGATAATTGGCTGTTTATATTTGATAATAAGGTATTAGTTTGGCTTGGAGGAAATTTACCACCTGATACCTCATCTAATAACCAAAGAGCAGCTTGTTCACCAAGTTCTGTTTCAGCTCCGCCAGTAACCATTGCAATTAACCCATTTGCAGCTCCAAGAGCAGTAAAGTCTAAGCTGGTATCACCAACTACAGGAGAAATAGTATCAGCATCAATTTGTTGTCCATTACCGCTTGTTGAGTTACCTCCGTTACACGCGGCAAGCATGAATGTACTTATGACACTAAGGCTGGTTAATTTAAGTTTATTGTTCATTTTAAGACCTCCCTCAAGGTAAAAATAAAATTTATATCTCACAAATTGAATTGTAACAAATAGAAAATACTTCTGGTTTCCCATTTTTGCAAAATCACTTCCCACTTTTGCCAATTAGCAAAATCTTCCTCAATAAGATTAATTATTACAGTATATTAATTCAATTTTTGTAATTTAAGATGTATTAATTGTCTTAAAAGCAAGTCTGCTTTTTTGCAACAGCCCTCACAGTTTTGATGAACCATCAATTTATTTTTCGAATGTATGCAAATTAATCTATGTCAAGCCCCCATAATTAGTACCAACCCAAATTAGACATTTTCCATATACCTCATTTCATATTGCATAGGCGTTAACCCATCCAATCTGTTGTGTG
>CAZTBH010000032.1:26033-32711 GCA_964611845.1 uncultured Neisseria sp. | reverse complement strand
CATGAATATCAATGGTAATTGCTAATGCCGGGCATACTGCCTCACACAATTTACAACCGATACAACGTTCTTCCCCATTAGGATAACGACGCAACGCATGCAAAGCACGGAAACGTGGTGATAACGGAGTTTTTTCTTCCGGGTAAAAAATGGTCGGCTTTGGTCGCAACATTACGCGCCAAGTAACCGCCATTCCTTTGAACAACTCAGTTAAAAAGAAGGTCTTAAAAAATCTTTTCATTGCATGTATCCTTATTGCCAAATACTAAGCGGGGAGACCATCCACGCGCCAAGCACAAAAATCCACACCAAAGTAATCGGTAAGAACACTTTCCAACGCAAACGCATGATTGGATCATAACGATAACGCGGAAATGTCGCACGATACCAAATAAAACCAAATAGTAAGATTAATACTTTCACCACAAGCCATGCCATAGAGTGCTGCCCCAAAACACCCCAACTTTGTGGGAATGGAGATAGCCAACCACCTAAGAACATAATCACGGTTAAAGCGGATACCAAAATCATACTAGCATATTCAGCAAGCATAAATAATGCAAATGGTGTACCTGAATACTCAACATGGAAACCAGCAACAATTTCTGATTCACCTTCACAAACGTCAAATGGAGCGCGATTGGTTTCGGCAACACCTGAAATCAAGTAAATCAAAAACATCGGAAATAAAGGAATCCAATTCCACGATAAAATTGAACCTGCTAAACGTCCACCAGCTTGACTATTTACGATATCAATGAAATTTAGGCTGCCCGAAATCATTATCACTCCAAGCAGTGCAAAGCCCATAGCTAGCTCATAAGAAATCATTTGTGCTGTTGCACGAATACCACCCAAAAAAGAATATTTAGAATTTCCAGCCCATCCAGCCAAGATAATTCCATAGATTCCTAATGAACCAATTGCGGTAACATATAGAACACCAGCATTAACATTGGTAAAATAAAGCTCAGGGCTGAAGGGAACAACTGCCCAAGTTGCCAAAGCACAAATCAAGATAACCGCAGGAGCTAAGAAAAACACGGCTTTCGAAGCTTTAGCTGGAATAATAATCTCTTTAAAGACAAATTTCAGCAAATCAGCAAAAGGCTGTAACACCCCTTGCGGCCCAACTCGATTGGCACCAATCCGTGCATGCATGAAACCTAAAATCCGGCGTTCAGCCAGAGTAACATATGCCACGACCAATGTTAGCGGTACAATAACAATAACTGCTTTAATTAGGTACCATACAGCATAGCCTAAATCCTGACCTAAATAATGTTGTAATAAATCCATCATTTTGACTACCCTTACTACGCGTTAATTTCAATAGCATCATAGCTACCGGCAAAATTAATGCTACTATGATTTTTTGCTAGTAACACAACATCACTGGCCATCGCCTCAGACACTGCAATATTATATTTATTCTGCGCGTGTGACTGTTTAACTACGACTTCATTACCATCAACCAGATTCAGTTTATTTGCCAATTCACGGCTTAAGGTTAACACTGGTAATTTTGCCCATGCCGTTTGCTGCAACGAAATAGCACGACGAACAATGCTATCACCAGAATAAATACCCGTAATTCCAAAGCGAATCAAGCCAGATATTATTGGTAAATCAACTGTAAATGAATCAAATTTAGTACTGTTACTCAGATAACTACTGGTATCTTGTAATCCAGCTAACTCAGAACGGACATCTTCAATGCTGTCTTGTTCAAAACCATCCAAATTAAATTTATTTGCCAATACTCGAATAACTTTCCATGCTGGTTTTGCATCGCCAAGTGGACGAGTTACTCCGTTAAACGTTTGCCACGTTCCTTGCATATTAACATAAGAACCCGCAGTTTCCGTATATGGAGTAACTGGTAAGACTACATCAGCATATTGCAACATATCTTCGTTAGTGTAAGCCGACATAACAATGACTGTCTCAGCCTTATTAAGTGCAGCCAATGCCAATTGAGTATTATACGCATCGCGTTCCAGCTCAGTATTTAACAATACATAAGCTTTACGTTGATTTTCTAACATTTGGCGAGCATTAAGACCTTTAGTAAAGTATCCATTAAATGCAGCACGATATGGTGTAAAACCAACCAATTGAGCACCTAACTCATTGGCAAGATTTGGTAAAATACCACTCTTTCCACCAACTGCAGCGGCAATCTCATTACTCAAAGCTAATAACTGAGCATAGTCAGCTAAAGAACGAGCTATTCTACCTAAGACAATATGCCCCTTATGTTTAAATAAACTTTCAGCAATGACTTGAGTTTGTTCACAAATTTCTACTTTAGTTAAATCAATTGAACTATTCTTACCACTTAATTTACATACTGCCTTTAAAATTTTACCTAAAACCAAGACAAACTTACGTGGATCAACAGTTATTTGTGAACTTAATTTGATTTTAACATCTTCTTGTTTCAAACTGAGCAAATGTATTTCACTGTCATGTTTTGCAGCTTGGCGTAAGCGCTGTGTCAATAAAGGTTGTTCTTCACGAAGCATACTACCAACAACTAGAATTGATTTATTAGCTACAAACTCAACTATACTACTACCAAGGTAATTAACACCCTCTTGTTTACCATCAGCACTAAAATCCTGTTGATCTAGGCGGTAATCAAGATTATTAACCCCAATACCACGCATCATTTTTTGTAATAAATGTAATTCTTCGGTAGTTGAAATTGCTGAAGCTAATACGCCAATTGCATCACTGCCATGATCCATTTTGACACCATTGATACTTTTTGCCGCGTAATTAAGAGCAGTTTCCCAATCAACTTTAATCCATTTACCATCTTGCTTAATCATCGGCTCAGTCACACGTTCTTCATGATACAAACCTTCATAACTAAAGCGGTCGCGATCAGATAGCCAGCATTCGTTTAATGCCTCATTTTCCAATGGTAATACACGAACCACTTTGTGGTACTTGTCAATATGCACCTGAATATTACTACCCAAAGCATCATGTGGTGATATTGATTTACGACGCGACAACTCCCATGAACGCGCAGTATCTCTAAATGGTTTAGAAGTTAGTGCACCAACTGGACAAATATCAATAATGTTGCCAGATAATTCACTATCAACTGTTTTACCAATGAAAGGCATTACTTCGACGTGATTATTGCGATAGCTCATGCCTAACTCTTGGAAACCTGCAATCTCATCAGTAAAACGTACACACCGTGAACAATGGATACAACGAGTCATAGTTGTTTTTACTAATGGTCCTAAATCTTTATCAGTAACTGCACGCTTATCTTCTTCAAAACGGCTTGCTCCACGACCGTAACCAACTGCTAAATCTTGTAATTGGCACTCACCACCCTGATCACAAATTGGGCAATCCAGAGGATGATTAATCAATAAAAATTCCATCACACCTTGTTGTGCCTCAACTGCCATTTTAGAGCAAGTATGCACCTTCATACCTTCAGTAATTGGTGTTGCACATGCTGGTGCTGGACCCCGTGCTTTTTCAACTTCAACCAAGCACATCCGACAATTTGCGGCAATCGATAGTTTCTTATGGTAACAAAAGTGTGGAATATATTTTCCTTCTTGTAGCGCTACCTCAAGTATCGTTGAACCTGGCTTGGCACTGACGCTCTTACCGTCTAATTCAAATTCAATCATTATTACTTTTTCCTGTTAATATAATTAGCACCAGCGGTGATTTACCAGACATTTTCCATGTTCGATATGATACTCAAACTCATGTCTGAAATGTTTGGTAAAGCTTCGTACAGGAAATACCGCGGCATCAGATAAAGCGCAAATTGTACGCCCAGCCATTTGATTACCAATACTATCCAATAATTCCAGATCGCCAGCTCGTCCATGACCAGTTTCAATTCGGTGAACAATTTGATATAACCAGCCAGTACCCTCACGACAAGGAGTACATTGCCCACAGCTCTCTTCATGATAGAAATAAGATAAACGCTCCAATGCTTTTACCATACAGACATCTTCATCCATCACAATTACCGCACCAGAACCAAGCATTGAGCCAGCTTTAGCAATCGAATCATAATCCATTGTACATTCCATCATGATATCCGCGGGTAATACAGGGGCAGAAGAACCACCAGGGATAACTGCTTTTAATTTTTTACCACCACGCATACCACCAGCCATCTCTAGTAATTTACTAAATGGAGTACCGAGCGGAACTTCAAAATTCCCTGGACGCTCTACATGACCAGATACTGAGAAAAGCTTAGTACCGCCATTGTTTGGAATACCCTGATCCATGAAGGTTTGTCCACCATCGCGTAAAATAAAAGGGACTGAAGCCAATGATTCAGTGTTATTAATTGTTGTCGGTTTACCATATAGACCATGCCCAGCTGGAAATGGTGGTTTAAACCGGGGCTGACCTTTGCGACCTTCAACTGAACTTAACAAAGCTGTTTCGTCACCACAAATATAAGCGCCATAACCATGGTGGGCATGTAATTCAAAATCGAAACCAGAACCTAAGATATTATTACCTAATAGATTTGCAGCACGCGCTTCTGCTAATGCCGTTTCAAATTTTTGGTAAATCTCAAAAATCTCACCATGGATATAATTATAACCAGCAGACGCACCAATTGAGTAGCCCGCAATAATCATTCCTTCAATCACTGCATGCGGATTAAAGTTTAGAATATCACGATCTTTAAACGTACCTGGCTCACCTTCATCACTATTACACATAATATATTTTTGACCTGGCATGGTACGGGGCATGAAGCTCCACTTCAATCCAGTTGGAAAGCCTGCACCACCACGGCCACGTAACCCAGAAGTTTTCATTTCATTAATTACGTCTTCAGGCGTGACTTTGTCCGCCAAAATCCTTTTTAATGCCTGATATCCACCACGTTTAAGATAGTTGTCTAAATTCCAACAATCAGGGTTAGCAGTATCAACATCAGCAAAAATTACACCTTTTTGATAAATTGCCATTATACCAACTCCGCTAACTGTTTATCAATCGCTTCAGATGTCATAAAGCTACACATCTTGTGATTGTTTAATAATAGTACCGGGGCATCACCGCATGCACCTAGGCACTCAGCCTCAATGACCGTAAATTTACCATCGGCGCTAGTTCCACCTAATTTGTCAATATTCAATTTTTCCAATAAATACTCTACCGTATTAACCCCACCACGCAATGCGCAGGGCAAATTAGTACATACAGCTAATTTATATTTACCTACTGGTTTTAAATTATACATACCATAAAATGTTGCAACTTCCATCGCCTGTGTCGCTGGAATTTGTACGTAATCCGCAACATAGGCAATAGTATCAGTTGACAACCAACCAAGCTCGGTTTGAGCAATTCTCAATGCTGACATAATTGCGCTACGGCGACGCTCTGCCGGATATTTGGCTAATTCAACATCAATTTGTTTTAATGATTCAAGCGATAACATTATCTATCTACCTCACCGAATACAATATCTTGCGTTCCAATAATTGCTACCACATCGGCAATCATATGCCCGCGGCTCATTTCATCTAAAGCTGCCAAATGTGCATAACCTGGGGCTTTAATTTTTAAACGATAAGGTTTATTTGCCCCATCTGAAACCATATAAACTCCAAATTCACCTTTAGGATGCTCTACTGCAGCATAAACCTCACCTTCAGGAACTCTCATCCCTTCGGTAAATAATTTAAAGTGGTGAATTAAATCTTCCATTCCATGTTTCATTTTTTCACGACTTGGAGGTGCAACTTTATGATCATCCGTAATTACTGGACCATGGTTATCTCTAAGCCAAGCTACACATTGTTTAATAATTTTATTAGATTCGCGCATCTCAGCAACACGTACCAAATAACGATCATAGCAATCGCCACCTTTACCAACTGGAATATCAAAATCCATTTTAGCGTACACATCATAGGGTTGTTTTTTGCGTAAATCCCAAGCAACACCTGATCCGCGTAACATTGGACCTGAGAAGCCTAAATTAAGCGCGCGCTCTTCAGTTACCACACCAATATCAACCGTTCTTTGTTTCCAAATCCGATTATCCGTAATAAGCGTTTCATATTCATCAACACAGTTATCAAAGCGTTTGGCAAAATCAGCAATAAAATCCAATAAGCTACCCTGACGGGTTTTATTTCGTGCTGCCAATTGCTTTTTAGTTCTAATTTTTGATTCTGTATATTGTGGCATGGTTTCAGGCAAATCACGATATACACCACCTGGACGAAAATACGCTGCATGCATCCGCGCACCAGAAACAGCTTCATAGCAGTCCATTAGGTCTTCACGCTCACGGAAAGCATACAAAAACACCGCCATCGCACCAATATCCAGCGCATGTGCACCAATCCACATTAAGTGATTTAAAATACGAGTAATTTCTGCAAACATCACACGGATATATTGTGCACGCTCAGGGACATCTACACCAGTTAAGCGCTCGACTGCAAGACAATATGCGTGTTCATTACACATCATAGATACATAATCCAAACGATCCATATATGGCAACGCTTGCAAATAAGTTTTATGCTCAGCTAATTTTTCAGTTCCGCGATGTAATAAACCAATATGTGGATCTGCACGCTGAATCACTTCACCATCAAGTTCCAAAACTAAACGCAATACACCATGAGCCGATGGATGTTG
>CAZTBH010000032.1:0-26023 GCA_964611845.1 uncultured Neisseria sp. | reverse complement strand
AAGTTCAGGGTGTAGTTCTTAATTTCTGCCACCGTAGTGCTCCTCACGAATAGTGCGCGGTGTAATTTCACGCGGTTCAATAGTAACTGGCTGGTAAATTACGCGTTTTTGTTCTTCGTCATAACGCATTTCCATATAACCAGATAAAGGGAAGTCTTTTCTGAATGGATGCCCGATAAATCCATAGTCAGTTAAAATTCGACGTAGATCCGGGTGCCCATCAAAGATAATCCCGTACATATCAAAAGCTTCACGCTCAAACCAATTCACAGAGCTCCAGATATCCAAAACCGATGGCACAACTGGCAATTCATTATTTGTCGCAAAGCATTTAACTCTAACCCGCCAGTTATGTTTAACCGATAACAAATGGTACACCACTGCAAATCTTAAAGAGTCAGCAGGTTTTTCATCTTGCTGATCTTTGTAAGTTAAATAATCAACACCACAAACGTCTTGGCACTGTGCAAATGCCAAGGTTTCATCTTTAGCAAGTTTAGTCATTAATTCAATTAGCCGCTCAGGGGCAACTTCAAGAGTAATTTCTTGATCTTTAAACTTGTAGAGATTCGCATAAATATCTCCAACAGCTTCTTTAAGAGCTAATTCAAGTTGTTCTATTTTTCTCATCAGGCACTCTTTCTTGCAATGGTTGATTCGCGGCGAATCTTATTTTGCAATTGAATAATGCTGTACATCAACGCTTCAGCAGCGGGCGGACAGCCCGGTACATAAATATCAACTGGTACAATACGGTCACAGCCACGTACTACAGAGTAAGAGTAGTGATAATAACCACCACCATTAGCACATGATCCCATTGAAATCACCCAGCGAGGCTCAGGCATTTGATCGTAAACTTTACGTAATGCTGGCGCCATTTTATTGCATAATGTACCTGCCACAATCATTACATCAGATTGACGTGGTGACGGACGAAAGACCGCTCCAAAGCGATCCAAATCATAACGCGCCGCACCAATATGCATCATTTCAACGGCACAGCAAGCCAAACCAAATGTCATTGGCCATAAAGACCCCGTACGCGCCCAGTTAATCAGCTTATCAGCTGTGGTGGTAACAAAGCCTTCTTTTAATACGCCATCTATTCCCACTCTAGCGCTCCTTTTTTCCAAACATAAATAAATCCAGCAATTAAAATGGCCAGAAAGATTGACATCACAATAAACCCATACATACCCAAGGCTTTAAACACTAACGCCCAAGGAAGTAAAAAGGCAATTTCCAGATCGAATAAGATGAAAAGAATCGCAATTAAATAATAGCGAACATCAAATTTAACCCGAGCATCTTCAAATGCCTCAAAACCACACTCATAGGGAGAATTTTTTTGGATATCTGGTTTATGACGCCCCAAGACGCGTCCAGCAATCATCATTGCCGTTCCCATCAAGCAAGCCAATAACATAAAAAATAAAATCGGGAAATATAAACTTGCAACCATAAAACGTCCTCAAAAAACTCTAAAATGGTGCCGACGACGGGACTCGAACCCACACAGTCTCACGACCACTACCACCTCAAGGTAGCGTGTATACCAATTTCACCACGTCGGCAATAAACTTTCTTTACTCAGGAATTTGATTTCCAGATTTTTTAGCTGGAGCACTTGCATTTGCAGCTGGAGCAGACTGGCTGGCAACTGGCTTACTAGCAACTGCTTTACCATTCATGCTATTCATATTTGCCATAACACCTAAATCACCAACTTTGCCCTTACTTGAAGTAACTACCAAAGTTAGTGTTGCAGCAAAAAACACTGCTGCACAAATTGCTGTTGCACGACTCAAAAAATTGGCAGAACCTGAAGCTCCGAACAGTGAAGATGAACCTCCAGAACCAAAAGTAGCACCAGCATCCGCGCCCTTACCTTGCTGCAATAGCACCAAAATAACAATCGCAACCGCCGAAACAATCATTACAATCCACAAAAGGGTATTTAAGATTTCCATAAAACTCACAAATCAATAAAATTTTTTAAATCAACAACTTAGCAACTATATTTGCTCACAGATAGCTGTAAAGTCAGCCACTTTAAGCGACGCTCCGCCTACTAATACACCGCCAACACTAGGAATATTCAGGATTTCACCCGCATTCTGACTAGTAACGCTACCGCCGTACAAAAGAGTTATTTTAGCATAAGAGAAGCGTTTTTGCATATAGCGATTGATAAAAGCGATCACTTCGGCAATTTGCTCAAGGGTTGCAACCTTACCAGTTCCGATCGACCAGCATGGCTCATATGCGATTATAATTTCCTTCATTTGCTCAATTTCTTCCAGACCAGAGAGCTGTAACTCGACAAATTGCAGATAACTGCCATCTTCGCGAGCGCTAAGTGGTTCACCTACGCATAAAATCGGTACTAGATTACTATCAAATGCATTGCGTACTTTATGGATCAAAATTGCGCCGTTTTCACCCATTAACGTCCGACGCTCAGAATGACCAATGATTACGTAATCAACCCCCGCATCTTTAAGCATAGTTCCATTGATTTTACCCGTATAAGCACCGCAGTTACGATAGTGACTCAAATCCTGTGCCGCAATCTTAATGTGTGAGTTAACTAAAAGTTTTTGTTTAGCCCAAACAATATATAGATAAGGTAGCGCAAGAATTACATTCGGCTTATTCGTCTCGGGTAAATGGGCATAGTATCCCAAATCAGCATTGACTTTCGACAACTCTCCATTCATCTTCCAGTTGGCGACAATTAACTTCTCCATGCGTCTAATCTCCGATAAACGTTATTCAGCGTGATTTTAGCATAGTTATTATCCACACAATTTGCTTTTAACAACTCAACTCAATGTCCACAGATGTGATCGTAATTGATATTACCAGAACCGGATTGCTGTACCGTGGATAGGCGCTGAACTTACTTGACTATCGATTATGTTGAATTGCACAGGTTGGTTATAAACTCCTCCAGGTGAACTTGGATCATTATATGTTTTTCCATCATTGATAAGTTGAAACGAAAATCCCGGCATGTCAAATTGCCTTAGGCTAAAGCGGTCAGTTTGATCTGCTCCCCAGTCAGATATCGCTTTGATATGGAATGAATTATGCAAATTAGATTGATCAGTAAACATCAAATCATCATCTGTTTCATAGCTAGAATCTTCACGCATCCAAAAATGAATAGTATGGCAAGTTCCATGAGATAATGCAAACTTATAGCTATCGTCACCGATAACATCTGCTTGGTAGTGATAGTTTAGCTGGAAGTTAAAATCCGTTGATTTAGTATAATTACACACAACAGCACTTGAATCGAATGTAGCAAAGCTTTTAGCAGCAGCCAGAATCATAAAAAGAGAATAGATTAATTTAGTTGTTTTCATTAGAGAGCCTCAGAATAAAGTAAGTCTTAAATAAATCTACTTTTAGCATCAAAAATGAATATCGGTGAAAGAGATAAACTAAACAACCGCCTAAAATCTATATTTGAGCTAAAAGCAAATAGACACTAGGAGTCATTAGTCTGAGTGACGGTTAAAGGAAAACTCCATTTCCTGCCGATATATTATCATCTCTAAAAGCTCTCAGTCAAGCAGGAACCGCAGTTTGCATGAAACTTAATAATCGTAGTAACTTATTGCTATAATAATGGTGTCAGCAAAAATATTATTTGATTTTAAATTATCTGCTAAAAGTTATGTTACCTAAGTCAAATTATAAAACCTAAAAATATTCTAATGGATTACTCTATGCAAAATAATATGTTGTTCGAAATGTTTCCTTTAATTGCTTTTTTTGCGGTTTACTACTTTACTAAAAATATCTTTACCGCAACTTTAGTTTGTATTATTGCCAGCTGGATTCAACTTGGTTTATATCAGATCATATATAAAAAAATTGGTAAAAATACTTGGATTAGTACTATTTTAATTACAGTTTTTGGTGGTTTGACTGTTGCGCTGCACAATAAAACCTTCGTTATGCTAAAGCCCACAATGCTATACTGGATATTTGGAGTAACTCTTTTCATCTCCGCCAAGATGGGCAAAAATGGTATCAAGTTATTATTAAAAGAACAACTTGAGCTTGAAGATAGAATCTGGAATCAAATTAATTTAATGTGGGTTGGATTCTTCTTTGCTATGGGAATTCTAAATCTTCTAATTGCCTTTAATTTTAGTGAAGCTGATTGGGTTAACTTTAAAGTATTTGGTGGTTTTGGACTAATGTTGGTCTGGACTTTACTGACTGGTCTTTATGTTTATGCAAAGTCTAAAGGGAAAATAAATAATGGATAATACAAAGTTAAGTACGGAGTTTCAAAAACTCGACGTTGATTACCTCTATCACTTGGGTTTAGATACCACAATGGATCTAAAAGCACAATTTGGAGGAATTAAACATGTAGTTTTTACACGTTCATTTGCATCATCAGATCAAATCAGTAACTTGCTGACTAGTCAGTTTTATGGCATTAATGATATAAAAATTCATTGCGAGGTTATTGCAAAAGACGAACGTTACCACCTACATAAAGTAGCGCATACGCTGGTAGTATCTCACGGTGTCGGATTTCCTTCAATGCTAATTTGTCTAAATGAAATTACTAAATTACTCTTCCATGCTGGTGCTACTGATTTTAATTTTTATCGAGTTGGTCCTGCAGGAGGAGTCGGGATTAGTGAGAATAAAGTGATTATTGCTAGCGAAGCATTATCTCCAGAATTGAAACCCGAATGGAAAAACATTGAATTTGGCGAGTATTATTCGTATTCAACTCAGATGAAACCAGATCTGACTAACAAATTAATAGATGCGAATAAAGACAATGGCAGCATTATAAATGGTAAGGTTTTGTCATCAGCTAATTTCTATGAAGGACAAGCTCGTTTAAACGGTGCAATTGCACCTTCATTTAACAAAGTACAGCGTGATGCTTACCTACAACAAGCTCACGAAGCGGGTGTCAGAGCAATTGATATGGAATCAGCTTGTTTTACTGCATTTTGTAAAAATATGGACATCCCTGCTACAATGATTTTACCTATCATTGTAGATAGATTATGCGACAATGATCAAGAGCCTGTAATCACTGCAGACCAAACCAGAGTATCCCCTATTATGGTTACTGCCAGCAAAATACTCTCTAATTTACTAATTACGACTTTGTAACCAAGAGGTCATCTAATGAAAATTAATCCTATTCTAGAAAATAATCCAGAAAAACATTTATATCTTTTTGATATTGAACTAAATCAGCAGACATTGGAGCAATTTAGCGGCATAAATTATGTAATAATGCAAGGAAGCAGCAAGCGTTCCGAAGTTTTGGCTCGTAAATTAGCCGACAAAATTTTAAAAGTTGATTCTCGTTTTTTCAAACCAGTAAACTTAGTAAATACTAGCGACTATGCAGTGTATCGAGTAGGAAATATTTTATCCGTTTCACATGGTATGGGTAATGTTACTATTGATGCCCTACTACATGCAGTTACAAAATTACTCTATTACGCAGGTAGCCATGATGTGGAATATATTCGGGTTGGTACCTCGGGCGGTATTGGAGTTGAGCCGGGGACAGTAGTAGTTACTAAAAATGCTTACATGCCTAATTTGGCACCCTACTATACTACTTATGAATTAGGTCAACGAATTGATACTCCGACTAACCTTGACCATAAGTTAGTTGAACGGATTTTGGCCGCTCAACCAGATGATTTACCATTTCCAATAATTAGTGGTAATAGCATCGCTGCTGATGATTTTTACCTTGGGCAATGCCGCTATGACGGAGCAATGCCTGCACGTAAAGATCGTGCATGGCGTGACGAGTTTTTCCAAAAAGTTCACGCATTAGATATTCGTAACTTTGAAATGGAGTCAAGTGCAATGGGTGCATTTTGTAACCGTGCTGAAATTCCAGCTACCATGATTGCTGTAACCTTGCTCAATCGCTTCAAAGGTGATCAGGTAAGTGCCACACCAGAACAGTTAGCAGAATTCTCTGATCGCTCACAAGCTGTTGTAATCAACTATTTGTTAAGCCGTGCAGATGTTAAACTTCACACTAACTGATCTTAAATACTTGTTGGCTTTGGCTGAAGAAAAACACTTTGCCAAAGCCGCTGCAAGATGCTTTGTTTCCCAACCAACATTATCCATCGCAATTAAGAAACTTGAGGAAAACTTAGAAGTTTGCATTTTTGAGCGTGAAAATCATCAAATTTTACTAACTCCTGCTGGCAATATGATCATCGAACAAGCCAAAAAAATCTTAGGCGAAGCACAGCAAATGCGTGAAATGGCATTAGGTTGTCAAAACCCGTATAGTCAGCCCTTACGAATCGGAGCTATTTTAACTATAGGTCCGTACTTATTTCCGTCACTCGTTCGTGATACTATAAAGCTTGCGCCTGAGTTAAAATTAATCTTAGAAGAAGGATTTACCACTACATTAACCGCGAAGCTACTAGCTGGTGAACTTGATGCTATTATTTTAGCCACACCCGTTACTGAAGCGGAGTTAGAACAAACTGAGATTTTTCAGGATGAATTGAGCTTAATCTGTTCGTCCAAGCATAAATTGGCGACACAGGCTAAAATATCTCCCAAGCTGTTAAATGATGAAACTTTATTAATTCTGGGCAACGGTAATTGCCTCCGTGATCAGGTTTTACAGGCGTGTAAAAATGTTGCCACGACTGGCAATATCAGTAATCAAATCATTTCCAGCTCAATTGAAACCATCAAGTATATGGTTGAAATGAATATCGGCATTAGCATATTACCCAAAATTGCTCAAATTAACTTGCCCCCTGATCTGGTAGTTAAACCGTTTAGTGGAAGCAAAAAGCCAGTTCGAATACTAAGCATTGTAACTCGAAAGAATTTTCCACGTAAATCTCTGGTTGAATTAGTAAAAAAACAATTAATTACACAGCTGGTCAACAGCTAAAAACTTATCTTCACCAAGAATTAGCGAATCTGTTTGTTTGTTAAATAGTAGCTTGCCACTCAGGCTACTAATCCAGTTAATGCTTGAAATCAACTTTAGTTCATAGTGCTCAATTAACGCCAAGGTTTGCTGCTGCTCGCTGTAACTATATTGACAACTTTCTTTCAGCTCGCATAATTGTTCAAGACGGAGTAATAATGCATCTAAACATTTGGTTAATTCAACAGAAGCATTTTTATCTCCATTGGTAAGCTGATTAATTGTTTGCCAAGTATTAATTACCAGATCGTCAATTTGCTCTTTTTCAACTAATGATTGGGCATTGGAGTAGCTATGTTTAAATACAAAATATTCAAAAAATTGACATAAGCAAACCCCAGTTAAGACACACATTCCACGATTAGCTATATACACAATCTCATTATTGAAAAATAGATTCATATAATCAAAATTAACGCACAACATTACGGTAACAAGCATAATAAAATAGGTGTATTCTTGTAATGCAGTAAAGGCAACAGCACAAACTAATAGCAAGGCAATAATTACCAGTAAATTATAGTTATAATGAATCAGAAACCAAACTAAGATGCTGATTAATAGACCTGCAATACTCCCTAAAACCCGTTGTTTAGCTTTATTAATGGTAAGCCCAGGGCGAAATGGTCCAATAATTGCTAACACCGAAATTGGAATCCAGAGACCGTCACTCCATTCGCTCCATTGATAAATAAACAATGCTACTGCAAATAAAACCGTAACATGGACGATGCGAAGATGAATTAACTGTTCACGTGTGAGCATATTTTGTTCCAGTGTTGGTAGAGTTGAGTAAAAAGTTTGTTGTGGGTTGCCAGATCAGGATAATTATGATAACCGTTAAATTGTGCAGGATAGTTACTTTTTTGACGAATCGCGCTTTTCAATAATCCCAGATCATTGGCAATCAAATTTAGCTCTGGTGATGACGTCGTTTTATTAACAATCAAATCTGTCACATAAAAGTAGTACTCCCCAAGCAAATCTGTAATTTGATTTGATTCAACATAATACTTTTTACGTTTCAAGAGAGCCGATACATTACGCGCATTCCAATTATGTTTAAGCACCAAAGTTGCATCTTCAACACTAATTTTATTTAACATCTGTTGTAGCCCAGCTAAATTACGTGTCAGCGCAGCAAGCCATATTTTATGATATAGATTAGGGGAAAATTTATGTGCCCAAAAGACAATTAGTGCAAATTCAAGAATAAAAAACAAACGATTGAGAATATCAAAGAAATTACCGCTATTGTATCCCTCCAAGGACATAATTCCGAGCATCAAAATTACGCCAACAATTGGGAATAGCTCTGGTTTCTTTTTCAGCGCACTATAGAGAATATAACACCACCCAGAAGCAACTACAATGAACCAACCTTTAAGATAGACATAACTCGAAAATAAACCGACAGTCAAACAAATAATGATAATATATGCTAAATAGAGGTTATCTTTCTTATCTAAATCATTAATACTTGGCATTTCAATAATCAGCACTCCCGCACCACTTAAAAGCATCACCAGTGGCGCCAACGGTGGAGACAAAAGCATATTGGCAATAAACAATATTATCGTAATATAAGCAATTTTCAGACTCATCAGGCGTGAATACCAGTATGGATCATAGCGATCCAGCCAATTATTAAGCCGCATAGCAATACTCATAGCAATTACTTGGTTGAGATATAAATATACGCGCTCATCCCTGGGCGCAAAGGATAGTTACCAGCATCCACATCAGTAATTTTAATTTGTACTGGAAAACGCTGTGGTAGATTTAGCCAATGATTATCAGTAAAGACTAATTGCGTTTCTTTCAAAGGCAAAATATGCTGCCGATCAACCGACCAATTATCTGACATCACTATCCCGTGAAACACTTTGTGTCCCAAATATGCTCGTGGGAAAATCCATACTTTATCACCGGCATGAACATTAGCCAAATCAGTCTCGTTTAAATTAGCCTGAATATAGGTATTGGCAGTATCAATAAAATTAAATAAACCAACATGCGGTACCGCAGAAGTACCAACGCCCATATATAGATTTTGAATATATCCCTCAGATGGTGCTCGGATAATGGTATCTTGCAAATCAATTGCCGCTTTATCAACTGCGGCGCGTAAAGTTGTAATGCCAACTTGCGCTTGTTTTAATTCTGTTTGTTCAAGTTCGATATGCTCTTTTAACGAAGCAACGACGTTAACTTGCGATTTGATATTGTATTCCAGCGTTTTTAGCTCAATTTCTGGGATGGCTTTACTAACTGTTTTATCATTCTTCTGGTTATACTCGTAATTCATACGGTCTAACTGATCTTGTGCGGCTTTCAGGTCTAAAGTTGATACTGCGATTCTTTTTTTAAGCACTTCTAAGCCAATTTTAGCCTGATCATATTGCGCTTTAACCCCTGCGTACTCGAGCTTATATTTTGCAGGGCGAATCAGCATAATCGGATCTCCGGTTTTGAGTCGCTGTCCATTTTGTGCATAAATTTCTTCAATATGCCCTCCCACTGACGATGAGACTGGCGTCATATTTTCAACCACAAAGGCGTTATCAGTTACGGGAAACCAGTAGGTAGTAAAATAACCCAATGCAATTACTCCACCAACAGCAAAAATCAAGGTGGCAAAATTAAATTTTAAAGCTTTTTTCTTCATTAAAAATCCTGTTTAGTTAAATTTTAGTTGGATGATAAATTTATTCGCTGCAAGAAACTGCCCTCAATATGAAGCAGAAACATTGCAAACTACCAGAATATAAAGCAAGAACTAGGCACAATCATTCGCCGTGTACAAATTGTACACAAAAAGGATTGTAACGACATTATTGCGAAATAGTCCGAGCAGTTTGATAGCCGCCACCTAGACTTTGGTACAAACTAACCAACGAAATCAACTGCTGCAACTTGGTTTGCGTGATATCAATTGCTAGAATATCTTGTTCAATTTTCGCCCCAAGCACTAACACATAAGGGGTTAAGCCTCGTTTATACATGGCTTGTTTGGCATCCAATGAATCCTGCAAACTCTGCAATGCTCCCATATCGCTAGTCATCTTTTGATTATAACCGTTATTGGTTGCCAGTGCATTATCAACTTCATGTAAGGCACTATTTACTACCATTTTGTAATTCGCAAGTGCAGCTTTAAATACTGCGGTATTGGTATTAATCTGACCAAAAACACTTGGCGAAATTGTCCAGTTTGCATACGCAGCATAATAGCTTTGCTGATTACTATTCGCAACATTAACATTAGAAACTGGCTGATTAAATCCTTGCGTGCCTGACCCTGATGCGTAAAAATAATTTAAGTTTACGCTTGGTAATAGCGCGCTTGAGGCAACACTAATACCTTCATTCGCCGCTTTGAGTTGATCTTCAGCCTTCATTACGTCAGGTCTACCAGCTAAAACACTCACTGGCAAATTACCTGGAATCACTTGATTTGGATTAATTGCCGCAAATTTATTGGCAGATTTAACCTCACCCGGAGTTTGATTCAGCAGATAGCGTAGCGCATTTTGCGTTGCGGTTAGATTCTTTTTAGCCAAGGCTAATTGTCCGGCAACTAATTGCTGTTTACTCTTTAGTTCATCAACGCTAAGCTGATTTGCTAGCCCACGTTTATCCATTGCTTGACTGATTGCAGTTAACTCACCTAAATCATTATGCAGCTCAGTAAATTGTTCAACCAAGCGAATTTGCGCCAAATTAGCAAAATACGCACCAGTTACTTGTCCAATTACTGCCAGACGTACACTCAATTCGGCATTTTTGGCAGCGTCTACACCATATTGAGCTTGTTTTTGTAACGTGTAATTAGTAAAGACATTAATCGCATAAGTTGGCAATAAAGCAAAAAATGCACCAGTGTTATTTACTACGCCCAAATTGCCAATTGGTGTGAAACTATTTTGTGAACTACCATTAACGTAGCCTCCAAAAACACTAAAAAATGGAATCCAGTTAAGTTTAACCGTTAGCAATTGTCCTTGTGCTGCCTCTAGATTAGCTTTGGCTGCCTCAATGTTAACATTATTTTTTAAACCACTTTCAATCACGCGATTAAGTTCAGGATCATTAAACTTTTGCCACCATGCCAGATATGGCAAACTTTCACTAATTGGCGCAAGGTTTGTATTAGTTGCATTCCAATGACTAGGAGTATTCAACTCCGGCTTCTGGTAATCTGGCGAAAAATAAGAGCACCCAATCAAAACCATCGGAAATAATAAACAGGATAATTTACGCATTATTTAGATTACCGTCCAAATTTAATAAATTTAAGTTGAGGATATTTTTGTTGCAAAAAGTATAAAAATTTGCGCGTCCATTGAAATTTTAACATTAAGAAACACAATACTACTGAAAATAACAGTGCGTCATAGTCAAACCATTTATATAAAAAAACTGCGACAACGCCGCCCCAGAAAAAACTAACTAGTAAAAGTGTATTAATTATCAAGCGCCAATTATCAATTTTTTGTCCGCTTATTTTCTTGGCAATTAAAATGCCAAAATCAGTCATTGTCCCTGTCATATGTGTCGTTCTGATAATCGACCGACCATAGTGTGAACTGAGCGCGTTTTGCACGCCCATTGCAGCAGCTAAGAAATATTTAGCCGAATCAACTCCGCTGCGCAAACCAAAAGCACCAGATAAAAGGCAAAAAATCTCGAGTGCAATTACTAAGTTATAATTATTGCCGCGCTCAAAACTATCCTTGGGTGTGAGTAAGCCACTTAAAATCGCACCACCAAGGAAGAATAGCAAAGCCAACAGCATATCATAAAATAGCCCAAAATTGCCATCAGCAAATGCATCTGCCGCAAAAGTTAGTGTTCCCGTTACATAACCAACCGGATTATGCAAGAAACTAATGAAGGTCACCATATTAACAAAGCCGCCATTAAAGGATAACAAACTAACGGCGCGATAAATCCAATGCTTTTTCTGTCCTAAAACCTGCTCCATTATAACGCTTTTCCCTCAAACGGTTGCTGATTATCATAATCAATAATTTCTGCAAGATTATCAAATACACGTTTATCAGCCACTAACTCCAATAAGCCAACAGACTTAAATTTATCTTCAATTCGCTCATTAACGCCCACTAGATATATCATAATATTACGTTTATACAGTTTTTCGATAGTTTCTTGAAAAGAACTAAGACCAGAGTAATCAATAAACGCACCAGTAGGTCCAGCGATTTGAGCACGTGTCCCACCAAAGACTCCAACTAACAGCCCTGCCACAATTGCGGTATAGATTCCATTTTCTGGACGCGCCCCTGAAGCAATCGCAAAAGCCATTGATAATGGCAAGGCAACAATACCGACTATTAACCCAGCTAAGGTATTTTTTATAAAATTTTTCCGCGTGAATAATCCAGCGCGAAATGCTTCTTTTATCGCAATCATGGTAATCCCAGTTGTAGTGCTATAGTAGTTTGAAAATAATATTGAATTAGAAATTTCTTTAGCCCGTAATTATAACAAATTTTACTAAAATCCAGATTTATAACAATGTTTTTATTCCACATTTTTTAGCCTCACCCCATTAATCATCGATAGCTTATAGCTATTATTTTGATTAAAATCATTAATTAGACTATTTGCTATTTGTCGCATATAATAGCTCCTGTAAGCAAAACAAAGTGGCAATTAAAAAGAACCTAATGTAATCAGTTCAAACTGCCACTAGACTCAAACAGATTGGAAATACGGGTAGGTAATTTACATTGAGCCTACTACTCGTAGGTGAGGAGTAAATCAACGACTAAGTCAGATGAATCTGATTGAGTATACGGAAAATTAACTTTAAATTTACACATAGGAGTGTTATCATGTTATCAGTAGGAAATAAATTCCCAGAATTCAAATTAACCGCAGTTAGTGGCACTAGTCCGGAAAGCTTTAGTGAGGCTACGCTTGAGACTTATACTGGTCAATGGAAAATCATCTTCTTTTGGCCTAAAGATTTTACTTTTGTTTGCCCAACCGAAATTGCTGGGTTTGGTAAACTAGAAGGTGCTTTTAAAGACCGGGATGCAGTTTTAATCGGCGCTTCAACCGACAGCGATTTTGTTCATGCAGCTTGGCGTGGTTCTCATGCAGATTTAAAACCGTTAACTTTTCCATGGTTAGCTGATATCAAAAAAGATTTAAGCAATGCCTTAGGTATTTTAAATGCTGATGCGGGTGTTGCAAATCGTGCAACTTTCATTGTTGATCAAGACAATATCATTCGTTACGCAGAAATGACCGATATGAGCGTTGGACGCAATCCTGATGAAACGCTACGGATTTTAGATGCATTACAAACCGATGAATTGTGTCCATGTAATTGGCATAAAGGTGATGCAACCCTATAATCAATTAATCAGCTAGCAGATGAAAGTATTTGCTTTCGTCTGCCTTTAAAGGAGAATAAATCATGAATTTTGAAGCAATTTTAAATGGCATTCCTGCTTATGCGAAAGATATCAAATTAAACCTAAGCAGTATGATAACCAACCATTCAACACTAAGCGATAGCCAATTTGCCGGCGCAGTTTTAGTTGCCGCTATTGCAACTAAAAATAGTGGTTTAACTAAATTAGTCAATCAAGCAGTTGCTGGAACATTACAAGGTAGTGAATTAGAGGCCGTTCGTGCCGCAGTAGCAATTATGGGGATGACAAATATTTACTACCGCTTTACTGACTTAGTCGATGATCCCAGTTATGCCACTATGCCCGCTGGCTTACGTATGAATATTTTACGGGATCCCGGCGTGGATAAATTAGATTTTGAAATGTGGTCGCTAGTTGCATCAGTAATTGGAGGCTGCCACAAATGTGTTAGTTCACATGAACAACAATTAATTAAACACGGAATTAGCAAGGAAGCAGTACAACTATTAGCCAAGATAGCCGCGGTAATACATAGCTTATCTTGCATCCATACCATTGAAATAAGTAAATAACGCCCATAGTTTTTATAATAACGGTAACTTCTATAAGTTACCGTTATTTGTTTATTACTATGCAATAAACGCCAAATTTAGCTCTACATCAAGCTGTAAATTCAGGTAAAATCCAAATCTTAAATAATAAACAGCGGAGTCTTGATTATGCCAGATATGGTAAGCAACAGCTTTTTGGGTTGGGTAACTGATGCCAATCTTAAAGTTATCTTCAGTTCAATTATCATCTTCTCTCTAATCACTGCAGTAGCTGTTGGCGTTGACTACCTCATTCGAAAAACAATTATTTATGCCTTGAACCGTAAATTACATTTCTCGAAATTAAAATTATTACAGTTAATTGAGGAACACCATGTCCTTGACTCATTAGCGCTTTTAGTATTTGGTCTTGTGTTTGTTTTTGGTAGTTTTCTACTAGCAGAAGATAATAAAGCTCTAACTCTGAGTATTGCCAACCTTACTCTCAAAGCGGCCAATTTATTTAATCTTTATATCCTAACAGTCTCACTAAACCGTTTTATTTCGGCACTCCATGAGTATTATCAATCAACCTCCAAGCGCGATGACAAATCTTCATGGCATAGTTATATTAAAATCATCAGCTTTTTTAGCTGGCTGGCAGTAGCAATCCTCGCAATTGCGTATATCTACGGACAACCCCCAGCTTCAATTTTAACCGGGCTGGGTGCTTTGTCAGCAATCATTTTGTTGATCTTTCGTGATACTTTTTTGGGAATTGTTGCCAGCATTCAAGCTAATGCTACTTCAATGGTACGCATTGGTGACTCAATCATTATCAAAAAACATGATATTGAAGGTACAGTAGAGGAAATTTCGATCAATTCAGTACGAATCCGCAATTTTGACAATAGTGTAACTACTTTACCTACTTACGCCCTGACTACCGAAGCGGTGCAAAATATGGAATATATTAACTATTCGGAAGGCAAACGCTTTAAACAAGCAATCGCAATTGCAGCAGATAGCGTCAAATTTATCAGCAATGAATTGATTGATGCAACTGCCAACAAATATTCAGATTTTTATGACAACCTTGATGCAACTGATTTTGCACAAGTGACTAACTTAAGTTTACTGCGTATGTTGATTCAATACATCTTGCAAAATCATCCATGCCTAAACCAATCCTATACTAATGTTGCCAAAATCAATGCCACAACCAGCGATGGAGTAGCAATTGAAATTACTGGGTACACATTAGAGACTAACTCACTGGAGCATGAAGAAATAAAAGCCAGCATAATAGGGCTAAGCTATGCAATGCTGGCTGAATTTGAATTACGCGCCAGAGAAATAATTATCTGATTAACGCTATATTAATTAGCAGGCAACTACGTTTACCGCAAGACCTGCTAATGCGGTTTCTTTATAACGATTACTCATATCACGTCCAGTTTCCATCATTGTATGAATTACCGCATCAAGACTAACTTTACCCGGCTCATCTTCAAGCAATGCTAATTTGGCAATATCAATCGCTTTACTCGCAGCCACTCCATTGCGCTCAATGCACGGAATCTGTACCAAGCCCTCAATCGGGTCACAAGTCATTCCCAGACAATGCTCCATTGCAATCTCAGCGGCTTTTTCCACTTGTAAAACATCACCACCCAAAACAGCAGTTAAAGCTCCAGCCGCCATCGAACAAGCAACTCCAATTTCACCTTGACAACCAACCTCTGCAGCAGAAATTGAAGCACCATATTTGTACAAATTACCGATTGCACCTGCAGTTAAGATAAACTCTACAATATTATCATCAGTAACTCCGAGGTAAAAATTGCGATAATACTCCAACACTCCCGGAATAGTTCCAGCCGAACCATTGGTTGGTGCAGTAACTACTCGACTAAATGCTGCATTTTCCTCATTTACTGCGATAGCATAAGTCATTGCTAGAAGTCGTCTATCTTGTTCAGAGACTAAGTTTAGATCTTTGTCGATAAGTTTTTGATAAAGATGAGGAGCACGGCGCTTAACATTTAAGCCACCAGGTAAAGTCCCCTCTTGTTTGAGCCCTCTAAGCGTAGAATAACGCATTACATTGGCAATTTCCATTGCCTCAGCATAGACTTCATCACGTGAGCGTGTTACAGCTTCATTCGCTAACACTAATTCTGCAATAGTTAAATTGTGAGCACTACAATGTTCAAGCAATTCTTTTGCGCTAGTAAATGGATATGGAACATTAACACTTTCGCTACCAGCACCCTCATTATCTTTACGATTAACTATTTGCTGCTTGTCTAGGATAAACCCACCACCGATAGAAAAATATTCTTCTTCAGATAGTAGTTTACCACTTTGATCAAAAGCACTAAAGCGCATACCATTGGCATGTTCTGGTAAAAATTGATCTTTGTGAATAAATAAATCTTTGTCATAATCAAAGCGGACAAGTTTTTTTCCACCAAGTTTTAATTCACCACTAGATTTAATCTCATCAACTCGCGAATAAATTGTATCTGGATCAATAGTCTTAGGATGCTGACCAGCTAAACCGTTAACCACAGCTAAAAACGTACCATGCCCAGCGCCTGTTAGCGCCAGTGAACCATATAAATGGGCTTGGACATGAACAACCTGCTCCAATAATCCAGATTGTTCTAGTTTAACAGCAAATTCCAAACCCGCTTTCATCGGACCTACTGTATGTGAACTAGAAGGACCAACCCCAATTGCAAACATATCCAATGGACTTAACATTTTTTCTCCTTTTGTGCTGCTCTGCACCATTAAAAAAGGCACCTCTAGAGGTGCCGCTTAAATTAACGTTTTGTTTCAATCAGTTCATAATTGATATTTGGATCAATTACTTTTTCTTCAATTACCAAATCGCTATAACGTTTAACATTCTCAAGAATAACTTCAGGCTGAACCTGTGTGATTAACTCAGCTTTAGTTCCCACCATCTGCAAGTTCCCCAAATCAACAGGCTCAAAAACAACAGGCGTCACAACCACTGGTCTTTTCTCTTCGTTAACTTGAGTTACCACTATTTCTTGACTATTTGCTACTTCCTTAACCTGAGTACTCTCTACCACAGTATCTTGAGTATTATGAATTACAGTTGCAACAGCCCCACCAGAAACACCACTGGCAAAGATAGTTTGCTGAACTGGTAATTTATCCGCAACATTTAACTTATCTATACTAGGAGCCGTTGCTTCAGCCGCCAGCTGTTCAGTTCTACGCTGAGGGCGTTGATAATTTTCGTTTCGACTTGTGGCTTGAGGAGTACTATTTACACTAGAATCCTGACGAGGCGAAACTGTTCTGTTTTGTGATTGCTCAACATTTGCTTGGCGTGACACAGTTTGACGTTCATTGCGCTCGTTACGTTCAGGACGCTCAGTTCGTTCAGCTCTTGGTGCAACTGGCGCAGTTGCCACTGGTGCTGCTTGTGCTTCGCTATTTTTAACTGGGCGTACAGTTTGAATCTTATTATTACTTTTGCTAATCGGAACTGGGCGGGTTTTATTCGTACTATTAATTGGATTACCGCGCTCGTATGCTCCATTCGTCCGAGAAGGACGCTCAGCAGAAGAACGCTCATTACGTTCTGCTGTACTACGCTCATTATTACCACGATTCAATTCATTGCGAACCCGTACATTACGTCCCGCTTGTTGTGCATTGCGTGGATTAGTTGGTTTATTATTTTTTACTGGAGCAACTGGTTTACTGGCAAATAACTCACCAATCTTTTTCACTAGTGAACCAAATAATGATTTAGACTTACGCACTTCCATCATTGGCGCTGGTTCCGATGGTGAAATATTTGGCACCACTGGTAATTTACTAACCGCAGACTCTGGTTTTTTACTTGCCGCTTTATACCCTAGCGTTTCTTCAGGAATCTCAACTAAATTATAGCTTGATTTATTAAAGTTATTATCATAACTCTCGTAGCTGATCTTTTTAATTTTATAGTTTGGTGAATCCAAATGCACATTTGGAATCAAAACAATTTTAACTTTCATCCTGGCTTCAATTTTTGCCACATCATCACGACGTTCATTAAGTAAATAGGTTGCAACATCAACAGGCAACTGTACATGTAATGCAGATAAATGATGTCCATTTTTAACAGCTTCTTCTTGCACAATACGCAGTACATGCAAAGCACTGGACTCTATTCCGCGGATTGTACCAACACCAGCACAGCGCGGGCATGCAATTGAACTAGATTCATCTAATGAAGCTTGTAAACGTTGACGTGATAATTCCAATAGACCAAATTTTGAAAGTTTACCCATTTGAATTCGGGCACGATCGTAACCTAATTGATTTTTAAAATGGTTTTCCAGTTCGCGTTGATTGCGAGTATTTTCCATATCAATAAAGTCAACTACCACCAAACCACCCAAATCACGCAAGCGCAATTGACGTGCAATTTCTTCTGCTGCTTCAAGATTGGTAGCAAAGGCAGTTGCTTCAATGTCAGCACCTTTATTAGCCTTAGCTGAATTGACATCAACAGATGTTAAGGCTTCAGTGTGGTCAATAACAATCGCACCACCCGATGGTAAATTTACCGTCCGTGCATAAGCTGATTCAATTTGGTGCTCAATCTGAAAACGTGAAAACAACGGAACGTCATCACGATATAGTTTGATACGATCAGCAAAATTAGGCATTACATGCGCCATGAACTGGCGAGCTTGATTATAAACGTCCTCAGTATCAATCAATACTTCGGCGATATCTGGGGAAAAATGATCACGAATTGAGCGAATTACCAAACTGCTTTCTTGATAAATCAAGAATGAGCCACCTTGCTCTTCGGCAGCGCCACGAATTGCACTCCATAATTTAAGTAGGTATGTCAAATCCCATTGCAACTCTTCAATAACGCGCCCCAGAGCTGCTGTACGCAGAATAACACTCATTCCATGCGGAACTTCAAGCTGTGCCATTACTGATTTTAACTCATCACGCTCTTCGCCTTCGATTCGACGTGAAATGCCGCCTGCGCGCGAATTATTTGGCATCAGTACCAAATAACGCCCCGGTAATGTTACATACGAAGTTAAGGCTGCCCCTTTATTGCCGCGCTCATCTTTTTCAACCTGAACGATTAGCTCAGTGCCTAATGGTAATTTGGAGAATTCACGAGTTTTTTGACCGTTGATTTCCGGTAAATAACGATAATCAATTTCTTTGAATGGTAGAAAACCTTGTTTTTCGGTACCATAGTCGACAAAACACGCTTCCAATGAGGGCTCAACGCGAGTGATAAACCCTTTATAGATATTGCCCCGACGCTGTTCTTTGCTGCTGGTTTCAATATCAAAATTAATTAATTTCTGTCCTTCGACAGCCGCTACGCGCAGTTCTTCTGCATATGTAGCATTGAATAACATTCTTTTCATGTTTAATTAAACCCTTCTTGGCCAATTAAACTCAGACTGGTTTGTTAGTATTTTTATTCTGGTCCAAAGCGCAGATACTTCTTTCAATTCCAAGTTATAATTGAATTAACTTGTTTAACTCAGCCGCACTATTAAGCCACAGCTACAGATTATGAATTAAATCAGTACATACCACCACAAATTTAACTTTCAATTTCGTCCACCTGAGCGCGTCTATCTCGCAATTACCAAGATGACAAGACTGAACTTCAAAATATTAAAGGTATATAAACGTGTATAAATGCATCACATCAATATACTCAAACTGATTCGAAATACTAGTAGGCGATTTATGATGAAGCCTACACATAGTAAGTGAGGAATAAATCAACGACCTAGGATGATGAATCGGATTGAGTATGCATTTATTATAAATTTAGTGCATCATATTGCGTAATCACTTAATAAATTTCTCTTAAAATTATTAATGTGAGTCAAGTAGGTTTCTCTCAAATTTTCAAAAACCATTTCAGACTTACGTTAACTAATCAATAAAAAACGTCATTTATCAGTTTGATGTTCTTTTAATTATACATAACAAACAGGCTAAGTTAATAGCTAAATTAATTTATAAAATTTGTCTCTGTATCTAATTATACCCAAACAGATTAAGAAATACTGGTAGACAATTTACGACTAAGCTTACTACTCGTAAGTAAGGAGTAAATCAACGACTCAGGATAATGAATCTGATTGAGTACACAGTGACTTTTCAATAATGGTGCTTGATATACTCAAGCTGATTCAAATAATAGTAGGCGACACAAACTACAAAACTTACAGTTAGTAAGTGAAGAGCTTGGCAAATACTCAGTATAACGAATCTAATTGAGTATAGCTCTTGTTTTACTGGTCATACATCACTAATTGAAATCTACCACCCGATGTTAAGTCAGATGCGTAGCTTTCCGTTTAGCTCGCCAAATATACAAGAAATTATACAAGCATTAAATAATAACCGTGCAAAGATGATTTATACTATGACAGCGTGCTGTTTGTCACTAACATCCACGAACTAAATTTGTTGGCACCTATGCCACATATCTCTCCAGCTCAGACAAATTTAGAAGTAAATTATTAACATCAAATTGATCAAACTAGTGGATTGAGCCAAACTAGCCTAACTCACAATTGATAAATAAGATACAATTATGTGCAGTATAAAGCAATCAAGCTATAATTATAAACTAAAATGCCTATCAAAATGAATGAAATAAACCAAAATCAAGTAAATTTTTATAATGTAACTGAAGCAGACGATCAACAACGGGTTGATAACATGCTGATTAAAATCCTCAAAGGTGTTCCTAAAAGCCATATTTATCGAATTATCCGCCACGGAGAAGTTCGCATCAATAAAAAACGCTGTGAAGTGAGTAGTAAAGTTACACTTAACGACACAGTGCGTATTCCACCAATTAGAATAGCAGCCAAAGATGAAATTCAAACCAAACTCATCCCCGCTGCCAGCTTCCCGATATTATTTGAAGATGACCATTATTTAATAATAAACAAACCCCAAGGCGTGGCCTGTCACGGCGGCAGTGGTGTATCTTTTGGTGTTATTGAACAATTACGTCAAACCAAAGCCCATAAATTTCTTGAACTTGTTCACCGCCTAGATAAAGAAACTTCTGGAATCCTTATCTTAGCTAAAAAACGAGTTGCGCTGGTGGAGCTTCAGGAGTTAATTAAAAATAATCTAATGACTAAAGAATATTACGCCCTCACTAACGGAGCTTGGCGTGATGATAAGCGCAATGTTAAAGCCGCCATCTATAAATATACCAATAAAGACGGTGAGCGTCGAGTACGAATAGATGCAGAACAAGGTCGCTTCTCACATACTATATTTACAGTTAAACAAAAATTTGCTGAATTTACCCTCGTTAATGCAGATTTACAAACTGGACGAACTCATCAAATTCGGATTCATTGTCAATACTTAGGGTTTCCAATCGCAGGAGATGATAAATATGGAAATTTTGAACTAAATAAACAATTAAGCAAGCAAGGTTTAAAACGAATGTTTTTACATGCCCACCACGTACAATTTAAACACCCTATTACACAAAAATTAATTGAAATAAACTGCGAATTACCCGAAGAACTGCAAAAATTTTTAAAAATAATTTCAGTCAATATTTAACTCGCAACCCCTTGCCAGCGTTAGATGCTGGCACTCACACCACAAAAACAACACTTGATTAACAAAATAATGTTGTTTTATGCTGCATAAATCACATTAAAACATCGTCACACAAACAAAACAACAAGCGTTTTACCACTAATTTGCCATTATTTAAGGTTTTATGTTGGCAAATAACATTTTAAATAACTAAGATTATCAGTATGTTAGACTAGGAGACACTTGACATATCAGTACATCATATGTGAAAATGCGGTTCTTGGCAAAAACTACACGCATTGTGTAGTTTTTATTTTCTCTAGTTTGTTTATTAAATAAAGGAACTTAGTACCCCATTTTCCCACAAGGAGTAAAGGAATGTTAATCGTCTCGGCGCACCTGTGCATGGCCATTAATTTATACAAAGAATGTCGTGGAGCATCCGACAAAGAATGCCAATTAATTAACCGTGTGGTTATCAACCGCATGCATGAAACTAACCAAGACGCGTGTAGCGTTATTTTTGAAAAAAGTCAATTCAGTTGGACTAAGAAAAGCCCTAAGAAGCTTCAGTTCAACGATTATAGCGACATGATCGCTTATTACAAATTAAATGACAGCGTACAGCTGATGCGCGCATTTGATAACGTTGATAAATCACAAGATGATAGCAACGATTTAAAAACATCAGCCAACATGACCCACTATCACGATCGGTCAATCGCACCTAGATGGGCGAACCATATGCAAGTTGCATATCGCACGAAAAATTTCGTGTTCCTCAATGCTTAATCAAGCATAACTCACTAAAGGATAAGATATTAATGCGGTGAATTATTTTTCACCGCGCAATGTGTTCTTTTTATAGTTATAGACGTAAAAAAAGGCCGCATTTCTGCGACCCCCATTGAGAGACAATGTAACTCGTCAAACTAGAACGTATGCGAAAAACCAACCGCAGCCGTTCCGTTATTAATATATTTAGAACCACCAGTAGTAATTGCATTGGAGCTTGGAGCAGTACCAGAAGAAGACCAAACTGTATTCTGTGCTGCACTACCATACCATAATTGTCCGTAATTGATAAACGCAATCGTACGTGGCGTAATATTCCAATCCAGCTCGGCAATAGCTTGCTGATAACCTGTTCCACCCAATTGGTTATTTCCACTTAAAATATCCCACGGTGAACCCCCAGCCATCAAGTTAGCACCGTACACATAACCGATTTTTGGTGTCCAGTTATCCAAATGCCAACCAACTGAAAAACCAACCTCTGCGGTTGATAAAACAGCTTGATTTAACGGGCAATAACCATTAGCACAATTAGCATTATTGGTATATTGGCTGTTTACTCCATTTGCAGAAGAGTTTTGAATCCAATAGTTATTCAAATTACCATTACCCGGTGCGCTAGACCAACCATAACCTTGAGAAATCTGTCCACCAAAACCAAGGATCAAACTATCAGGATTATTATAACCCAACTCCAAGCGGCTACTATAGGCATTAATCCCTTGTGCACCTGGCGCATATGCTGTACCAGTAATCCCAACTGGTACGCTACCACCCATTTGCTGATAAACGCCAGTATTTAAGGCTACCTGATTATTCCAAGTTGCCGAGAAGTTACCTGGATTATAGAAAATACCAAAACCCATTACCCCAGCATTGTTATAACCATTCATATCACCAGATTGATCCATCCCATTACCATTCGCACCACCAGTATTATAGTTACCATCTTCATTAAAGCTATAAAAGCCCGAGAATGAAATATTTGACCACGTTGGCGAATCATAACGAATGGTTTGCCCCAAAACCACTGCAAAACGATCATAGTTACCAAATACATTGGCATTAGCACCATTATACACATCGACCGCACCAGTATTGGTACGATAGGTATTAGACAAATTACCAATCCGCACACGTCCCCAGCCACCCTGCAAACCAATATAACTATCTGAAGAAGCCAATACATTGACACCAGTTGTCGGCTGCCCACTGGTACTTGAGCCTGGATGATTAGGTACCCAACCCGAACCAGTAGTATTTTGGTAAGCCTCACCTGAAGAGATGTTTAAAAATTGCTCGACCTGCCAAATCACAGCAGTTTGTCCATAAACCTGATCGGTACCACGAATACCAAAGTATGACCCATAATCCTGAACTGAAGTAGATCCAGGCTGAACTTGGTTAGCACTTGGAAAAGTATCATTTTCCAAAGCTGCTGAAATCCGCCCGTAAAGTGTAACATCTGCAAAAGAGGCTGTTGCCAAAGTTCCCAAAACTACCACTAAAATTTTCTTCATTTAAATGCTCCTTCCACAAAGCAAATAATGTTATGTTTTTAATTTTGTTATGAATAAAAGTAATATCATTTTTCTACCATTGGTTTTCAATGAAATATAAAGTCGATTTTGCACAGTCTTATAAATATAGAAATGGGCTACCCACCCAAGCAAGACAAGAAAGAATACCAATCACCTGAATTATTACTTTTTAAGTTTTTACAGCGTAAGTTTAGCATGATAATTGAGAATATTTGCGCGTTTGCGCCAAGTTAATGCTAAAAATTGCAAGTTTTAGCAAAAAACTTAGTATTTTCGTGTAGTAATTATGCAACACCAGCATAAACCACAACACGTATTTTTTATCAAACCATAATTTTTAACCTCCATTACCACTAGAGCAAAGGTTTATATAATATCAGCATAATCACTAACGATGTTATAATTATGACTATTTACGTAGTACAAAATGGTACGCAGCGCTAGAGCGGAACAGGAAATCAAAAATATGATCGAAAATAAAATTATCAAATTTGAACAGGTGAGTAAAATTTACCCGGGCGAAATTACTGCGCTGAATAATTTGACTTTCAGCGTTGATAAAGGTGAGTTGGTATTTTTGGCTGGTCACTCCGGCGCGGGAAAATCAACAATCCTCAAACTTATCGCGGGAATTGATTTGGCTAGCTCAGGAACGGTTACCGTAAATAATATTGATCTAACCAAAATTAGTCAAAATCATCGTACATTTATCCGTCAACATATTGGTCTGGTATTTCAAGATCACAAAATACTCTTTGATCGCAGCGTTTTTGCCAATGTACGCCTTGCTTTGGATATCTCCAATCAGAGTAACTCTACTAAAGAAATCACGGCACGGGTTACTCGTGCTTTGGAAAGCGTTGGTCTTGAGCATAAAATACACGCTCGTCCAGAACAGCTCTCAGGTGGTGAACAACAACGTTTATGTATCGCACGCGCAATTGTTCATCAGCCTAAAATTCTTCTTGCCGATGAACCAACTGCTAATTTGGATCGTGCTAATGCCCTTAAAATTTTAGAACTATTCAAAAATTTTCACCGTGCAGGGGTAACACTGATAATTTCAGCGCATGATGAATCACTACTGGATGATTACGGTAAACGAATTATCCGACTTAGCAACGGGCAGTTTAGAGGTTAATATGAACAAATTAATTCACCATCTTCAAAGCTTTAAGCAAGCTTGGCTTACTATATTTAAGCAACCATTTGAACATTTGATAAACATTATCGTCCTAGCATTAATTATTACTATTTGCGCTGCGGGGCTAACTCTTAATAACAGCTTAAGTCACTGGCAAAAAAATAATTTGGTCTATCCACAACTAATGCTTTATTTAGACAGTAACGCTAATCCCGCAGACGTAAGCAATATCGAAAAAGCACTTAACAAATTGACTAATGGTACAGTAAGAAACTATCAGTTTATCAGCAAAGCCCAAGGTTTGGCTGAATTGCAACAAGACCAGCAAATGAAGTCGATTGCTTCAGACGTAATTGACGTCAATAATAATCCACTTCCGGATATGTTTATAGTTAACGCAGCAACAACTGAGAGCCAAAGCCTCGAAAAGCTTAATCTTCAACTAGGACAACTACCAATGGTAGATAATGTTCAATTAGATATGCAGTACGCAGGCAAAGTAAATGAACTAATGAGTTTTGCAACCAGTATCGGAGAATTCGCAATTATCCTCTTTGGTGCAGTATTAGCTTTGGTTGTTTACAATATGATACGCTTACAAATGCTCTTAAAAAGTGATGCAATTAAAGTTTCACGGCTAATTGGTGCCAGTGATAGCTTTATTATGCGTCCATTGATTCACTATGCAGTATGGCAGGTTACTTTAGCTACCGCGATTGCTGTTGGCAGCTTACATTATCTAACTAAGTCGCTTAATGCTATGTTTGCCAATTTTAGCAATTTATTTGGCAAGGGTTTTCAGTTAGCTCCTTTGGAATTATTTCAATTTGGCGCTTTATGGTTAATATTGATAATATTCACCATTTTCACGGTATTTTTGGCTGTGCAATGGGTATTTCGCAATAGTCATAGCCATTAGGAGTATGCAAATTTTTAAACATATGAAATTAAGTGACTTCGATTATCACTTACCTGAAGAATTAATCGCCAAGAATCCATTAAGTAATCGTAGC
>CAZTBH010000031.1:0-33519 GCA_964611845.1 uncultured Neisseria sp. | reverse complement strand
TAACACCAGTTGGTAAATTATTGTAAGTAGCAGCGCCATTAGCAGCAACAGCAGAAATGTTTGCTAATTCACCAGCACCATTACCAGCAAGAGACTGTGTATCAGCATTAAGCACCAGCACATTTGAGCCCATAGCCAAGAATCTACCACTAGCCGCAAGACCAGTACCATTCAGAGCAACGATAGTATTACCAGTTATTGTGCCAGTAGATGTTACTGTACTAGCTGGAGTAGCTGCTTGCGTAATAGTAGGACCTGAAACAGTAACTGCAGATAAAGTACCAGCTGTAGCACCAACATTATTAGCTGTATAAATGTTTCCACCAGCAAACACTAGACTAACTGGCAAAGTAGCAGCAAGCGGGCCAGAAGCAGATACAGCTGAACCAAGAGTGCTTGCAGTTGGCGTATAAGTTGCCAATGCTGTAGCATGTGGAGCAACACTAGGACCTGTACCAGTATCATTATAAGTATACAATGTGCCAGTACCATTAGCCGCGATAAAGCCAACACCAGGTGGCACAAATGCAGCACTAATAAAAGTCAAATTAGCTGGCGATGAACCAAGGTATAAAGCACCAAGATTATCAACTGCAGCGAACACAGAACCAGACACTTGAACAACGTTAGTCAAATTAGTAGCAGTACCATTTAAAGCTGTACTATTGGTAATTTGTTGCCAAGTAACACCATCACTTGATTGTAATAATTGATTATCGGCAGTCACGTTATATGCATAATACATACCGTTAACAAAGAACACAGCAGCATTTGCTTGAACTGAAGCAGCCGTCAAAGCAACATAATTACCACTCAGATTATAATAACCAGCAAGCGCAGTCGGCACACCAGCTGCTGAAATAGTGTAAATATTATAGTTATTAACAAGTGAACTTGCAACAACTTGGTTACCAGCATTACCAGTAACAGTAGCAGCCGCTGGAATCAACACAACCGCATTAGAACCATTACTAGCAATCTGATTAGCAGCAATAGCAGGCAGCGTAATAGTCTGAGCATCTGCACCAGTGGTATTAACCGTTACCGTTACAGGAATTGAGGTGTTTTTGCTTGCAACTTGTGCACCAGCTGTACCAAAAATACCGTAGTTAAGCGTAACAGTACCCGCAGCAGCAACACCAACAGTATTTGTGCTAGTGCTAAGCAATAACGCAGCAGATTCACTAGCCACGCCACCAACCAAAGGCTGAGTAGTACCAGAAACGAAGTTAGTCCATGCATTAGTCGATGGAGTAGTTGAATAGGTAGCATTAATACCAGAAGCAGCCAATACATAAACACCGCTTTCACCAGGTACTGGCGTAGGCGTTGGAGCTGGAGGAGTTGGCGTAGGTGTTGGAGTAGGCGTAGGTGTTGGAGTTGGTGTAGGAGTTGGACTTGAAGAAGAACCAGAACCACACGCAGCTAGCGCAACAGCAGACGTCAACGCAACTAAAAGAACATTAATATTTGATTTTTTCATAAATTAGGATCCTCTAAAAAAAATCACCTGTTTAAATAAGATAAGTAATTTTATAACAACGTCACCTGACCAATAAAAATAGTCAAGCAACACTTATGGCGATAGTATAGCACAAAGTTGCACAATGTACAAACATTTTGCAATTACAGACCAATATAAGAGGTATATCATTTCAATACCTGACTAATTATCGCTCTCCATTGCGCTATTCTATACCAAGCCCCCCCTTAAGTCAAGCAAAATCCTTAATAAATGCAGTAATTTTATGGTTTATGTTGCTATTTGGCACGAGTATATTGTGCACCGCACAATGTAGCACAATAATATGAAGGCTCGCATGAGACTAACTCATGTTTGTAAATTTTTAACCATTAAAATAAAAAGAGAACCTAAAAGGCTCTCTTTAGTGTGAAACTACTAAACTTAGAAAAGTCTAGGTAGTCCGATGACATAAGTTTGACCACCAGTTGGCTGAGTATAGGTTGCGGCATTCCACGTGGTAAGATTGGTACTGCTAAAAACATTTTGTGGAGCAGGCGTTCCAAAAGATCCGGTAGGTATACTATTACCCAATACCCAAATTTTACCCGTCCAAAGGAAAGACCCAATCATGTTCGTAACATCCAAAGCCCCATCAATCCCATTGTAAGTTGCAATATTTTGTTTCCACTTACTGACGCCACTAGTCAGGCTGCTAGAAGTCCAAACATAATTTGAAGCTTCTTGCATAATAGCAAAAACTGAACCATTATAAGCAATATTCTCATAATAGGTATCAGCAGGCAGTATATTGTCAGTTATCAGTGTCTCGCCGTTTAGCTGATTAAAGACACCTAAGCTGGTAGTGCCATAAAACTCATAGTAAGCACCGTCATAATATTTATATGGATTATTAATATAAATATTATCTAACTGGTGATTAGCTAATGCTTTAGTTTGGGTCTTCTTATTAACGACACTGTTGGTTACAAGAGGAAGAGTACTTACCTGCACCCAAGTTGCCAGATTCTGAGGGGTCGCCGTTTGGTAAATTTTATTTTCGCCACTAAAGATAATAAAATAGTAACCATTTTCGGTCGTAATAATCGGTCCATTGGAAGGATAGACAGGTAAGCTCGCAGCTGGAATATCTGTCCATGACGCACCATTATTAGCCGAGAAATAAAGATTACCCCCTCCAGATGAGGTGTCACCACGATCAGCCGCTAAATAAGTACCATTAGTCGAAACCAATTGTTCAACATCGGCAGGCATTCCCTGACCCGCAGTGCCATCCAAAGGATGTAAAATCGGACTAGCCTGCACAAAACCGCTTTCTGAGCTGACCAAAACATCTCCATTAGTTAGTGCCAACATGTAACCGCTTTGAGTTCCGGCAAAGCCTGCCACCAGCGTTTGCCGATTAGTCAATGGAGCGGTTGAATTAGTGTAATTCATCCCGGTTGGTAGATTAGTAATGCTTGCCAGTCCAGTATTAAAATCAAGCAAACTAACTGCGGCGATTGTACCATTATTGGAATCAGTAGAGCCATATTCTGCATAGGTGGTATTACCATTAACAACGAGAAGTTGTTTACCGTTGGAGCTGACAAACCCACCATTGACATCAAGAGTATAAATACTAGAATTAGGAGCACTAACTGATGCAGTTAGTGGATTTGCTCCAGCAGTAATGGTGTTACCATTGACTTGCAGCGGATAAGTCAGTAGTGTATTACCATCATTAGCGAAAACGGCATAAAGATTGTTATTGGCAAAAAGCAAAGCATTAAGCGGATTACCCTGCGTAAAATTGCTCGAATTGGCTACCATAGCACCTAGCGACGACGATGTTGGCGTATAACACGCCAATTTAGACAAGTTACTTATTTCACTATAAATATACAGCCGTCCATCTCCATTTGACACCATCATATTTTCAGTTGTATTAACTGAGGTTGCAGCAGTAGTCGCAAAAGTAAACGGACCCGAGCCAAGATAAATATCAGGATGTAGAGCGCTTGCTTGCAAAGCAAAAACAGTTCCTGATACCTGAACTACATTAGCAATGCCACTCCCGACGCCACCAGTAATAAGCGCTTGTCGCCAAGTCGTTCCATTTTGTGAATAAAGTACTGAGCCAGCTACTACATTGTAGGCATAATACATGCCGTTGATAAATACTACTACCGGCTGCTCAGATGCTGGCGCTAATGCGGTACTTGTTCCGCTGCTATCGTAATAGCTAGTAATTGCCGTTGGCGCACCATTGGCAGCAATCACATACAAAGTAAACCCAGTTACCGTATAAACAAAATCCATCGTCGAAGGAGCTGCAACTACTACATTCGCCCCATTAGTAGCAATCTGCGTTGAATTAAGCTTCGGTAACATTCCACCTGCAATTGCCCCACCATCAGTGATTGTCACAGGTAATGAAGTATTGGCTGCCAGCAACTGCGCTTGCGTCCCGCCATAGATGTTGTATTGTGCGCTGGTATCTCCTCCGGCTACTGCCGGACGATCCAGCACCAACATTTTTGATTCAGTCGCGACTAAGCCAGCGATGGAATTGGTAGTTCCCGAGGTATAGTTCACCCAGTTCGCTGCTGAAGGCTGTGTTGCAAAACTCATCGATAATGAAAATGGTGCAATGGCATAAACGCCACTTTCTCCAGCTACAGGAGTTGGTGTCGGCGTTGGCCCCGGCGGAATTGGCGTCGGGGTTGGAACTGGCGTCGGTGTAGGAGTCGGGGTTGAGCTGGATGAAGTGCCAGAATTACACGCCGAGAGACATAGGGCGCTGCTTAGTGCGATTAATAAATAATTGATTTTTTGATTTTTCATTGAGTTCCATTTTCTGTAGTTAGATAAACCAGTAGCATTTATTTTGCAATTATAGCAAAATATCCTGTCGTATATTTGTAAGATTTAAACTCCTCTTACCCTCTATCGCTCGCACCAAACATAAGAGGACTCTACTGAGTCCCCTTTAGATAAAAGTACAAATACCTAGAATAGTTTTGGCACACCATTTACGTATGTTGTGACAGCAACTGGTGAAGTATAGACCGCAGCGTTCCACGTGGTAAGATTGGTACTGCTAAATACATAGCCACTTGGCGGGGTACCCAAACTACCGCCCACTAAACTATTTCCTAATATCCAAGTTTTACCTGTCCACAAAAACGAATTAATACCACTGTTAATATCCATCGTGCCATTAATTCCATTAAAGGTAGCGGCGTTTTGCGTCCAGCTCGTAGAGCCTCCAGTCAAACTTGAGGAAGTCCAGATGTAGTTAGAAAACTCTTGCGCAATCGCAAAAGTCGTACCATTATAAGCAACATTTTCATAATAGGTATCTTGTGGCAAGATACCGTCAATTATAGCGGTTTCTCCTGTAGTCTGATTATACACACCTAGACTGGTATCACCGTAAAACTCATAATAAGTACCGTTGTAATATTTGTATGGACTACCAATGAAAGAAGTGTTTAGCTGATGACTATTTAGACCTTTGGCTTGCGCCTGTTTATTAATTTTGGTACTATTGGTTACCAACGGAATGTTACTTACCTGTACCCAACTAGCCAGATTTTGTGGAGTTGCAGTTTGATACATTTTACCCTCACCCTCAAAGATAATGAAATAGTAACCATTTTGAGTAGTGATAATCGGTCCATTAGAAGGATAGACAGGTAGGCTTGCTGCCGGAATATCAGTCCACGAAGCACCATCATTATCCGAGAAATAAAGATTTACACCATTTCCCGAATAATTACTGTCTGCTGCCAAATAACTACCATTGGTTGAAACAAGCTGATTCAGATCTGCAGGCATTCCCTCCCCAGTCGTTCCATCCAATGGATGCAGGATTGGTGCTGCTTCGACAAAGCCACTTTCTGAGCTTACTAAAACTCCACCGTTGGTTAATGCCATCATATAGTTAGTTTGAGTTCCGGCAAAGCCTGCAATTAAAGTCTGACGACTCGGGATCGGGTTATTTACAGTGTCATTAGACAAATTCATTCCAGTTGCCAGATTAACAAAACTGGCAACTCCGTTAGATGGGTTGACTGCACTCACTGCCGAAATTGAGCCATTGTTAGTAACAGCGCTAATATCTCCACCATTGTAGTCGGCGTAAGTATTTTGGTTATTAACCATCAACACCTGTGAACCCATAGTGGCAATAAAACCACCAAATGCTGGCGGTGCTTGCAGATAAGTTGGAGGCGTTTTGGTTGTCGTCTGGGCAATAACTGGTGCAGAAATAGTATTTCCATTAATCGGCGCGAGCTCAAGAGCACCGGTTGTTGACAACAGATAGATGTTATTTCCAGCCAGTATCATTTGCTGAGGTCTAGGTAACGAAGCGGTTGAAAGCGCAACTGGGGCACCTAAGGATACTGCAATCGGAGTATATGCTGCAATTTGTCCCGGATAATCTGAGTTATCATAAGTATAAAGATATCCGTTGCCATTGGCTGCGATAAAATCATTAGAATTGTCAAAAGAAATTGTCGGGCTCGTGCCAAAATTAAAGGGTCCTGAGCCAAGAAAAAGGCTTACGCCTGTTTGCAACGCAAAAGTATTACCCGAAACCTGTACTACGTTATTGATGTTACTCCCAGCGCCACCAGTAATCAGTGCTTGCTGCCATGTCGTTCCGTTTTGTGAATATAGAACCGAACCAGCCACCACATTATACGCATAGTACATGCCATTAATAAAGACAACTACTGGCTGTGCTGCTACTGGTGCTAGCGCGGTGCTTGTACCATTTGTGTTTAAATAATTGGTAATCGCGCTGGGTTTTCCATCCGCGGTGATAGTATAGAGGGTGTATGCGCTAACTGCGTAAGCATTGTCAACCGTAGACGGTGCAGCAACCACTACATTATTTCCATTGGTCGCAATCTGCGTCGCTGGAATCAACGGCAGCACTCCATCTGCTCCCGCACCACCTGTGATAGTCACAGGCAAAGAAGTATTGGCTGCGATGAGCTGTATTTGTGTACCACCATAAATATTATATTGTGAAGAAGTATCTGCTGCCGTCACTGCTGGACGATCCAGCAGCGCTATTCTTGATTCCGTCGCAACTAAACCCGCAATCGAATTGGTCGTTCCTGAAGTAAAATTAACCCAATTCGCTGCTGATGGCTGTGTTGCAAAACTCATTGATAAAGAGAAAACTGAGACCGCATAAACACCACTTTCGCCAGCTACAGGCGTCGGGGTCGGCGTTGGAGCAGGAGGCGTTGGGGTTGGTGATGGGCTCGGAGTTGGAGTCGGGGTTGGGCTTGATGAAGTGCCAGAAGCACATGCTGAGAGGCACAGAGCAGCACTTAGTGCGATTAATAAACAATTGATTTTTTGACTTTTCATCATATTTAATATCCTATTATCAAAGAAAGCTATAAATTTAATATCGCCTATTATAACAAAATATTTATCTTAATAAAGAAAAATCACGCTTAAACAGATAAATTCACCACACAAAGACTAGTATAGGTAGCTTTAACGGCGAATTTTACTACTGATTGTTTCATTCTCAATCAGTATTTGCTGAGATATTAATTCTCTTTCTTTCAATAAGGATCAAGACCTTTAAAGCTAAACCAGCTGGTTTTTTATTGCCTATTGCCCATTTGGCAATAGTTAGGGTTTTATTAAATTATTTTAGATAAATATTCAACAATGTGATATTATTATGCCATACTAATATTATTATATAAAGTGACTATAATGAGCTTTCATTCAATTAAAATAGAAGATGAATTTTATACAGTTGCAAAAAGACATGCAATTGCAGAACATAGATCAATATCCTCACAAGTTGGCTATTGGGCTAAATTAGGTAAATTGGCTCTAGAAAATCAAGATTTGCCAATAACGTTTATTAAAGATATTCTTATAGCACAAAGCTTAAAAGAAGATGCAGAACCATTTGAGTTTAGATCTGAATAAAGATGGAGTTAAAGCAATCCAGTATATTCAAACAGGTGTATAAGAAATTACACAAAAATCAATTAGCGGTTGTAAATGAAAATATTAAAAATATTATGGCAGATCCTGATATTGGAGAATTAAAAATTGGTGATTTAGCTGGTGTTAGAGTTCATAAATTTAAGTATCAAGCTCATCTATATTTACTAGCATATGAATACACGGATACAATTGATTTGTTGTATCTAATGGCAATAGGCGAACATGAAATTTTTTATGAAAAATTAAAGAAACACTTAAAAAGTAGTTAAAAATAGACAAGCTAGCAAAAATCAGTCATCGACGTAAATCAGATATGTTGATAAGGTGGATAAATGAGAAACTTGATCTGGAGCGGTGGCAAATTGAAGAGATCAATAAAGGAATAGCCGAAGCAGATGCTGGAATATTTGCCACTGAAGAAGATCGCCAAGCATTGAAAAAAAATGGCTAGGTTAACCATCTTAGAAACTCGCGGAACACTCCAAGCACTCTCTGAGGTGTTGGAGTGCTATCAAAACCAACAACCTAGCTTAGGTGAAAGGTTCTTACGTTCCTACGATAATCAAATCGAAGCATCGAGCTAGAGAGAAATTCGCCAGTGATAAAATGACTGTACCACTCGTTGATCTGGATTGCAAACTAGTGGATCACGCCAATGCTTCATCCGCGTGCCCAAAAATATCGCGGCATCACCCGGCTTAATGTCAACAGCGCGTACCACACCATTATCAAACTCTACATAAATCGGCCAAGGATTATCCAAGTTAGTATAAGTACATAAAGACATCGTTAGATCAAGTCCCGGACGATCGCGATGAGGAAGCAATGTCGAACCATTAAAATAAATCCGTGAATATGAATTCTCTTCGCGGATAAAGCGTGAACGGAGAGCTTTGATTACTTTAGGAGTGAATTCTTTAAACAAAACATCAAACTCAGGAACAGAACCTGCGCCAAAAGAATTTTTATAATGCGCATCATTACCCTCAAAAGTTAATTGCTCATTATCAAACTTATCAAACATAATTTGATTTAATTCAGCACACTTTTCCGGCGTAATGATATTTTTAAAATAGTGATAGAATTCCATGCTCGCATCTCCTTAATCGATAATTGAGTATTATATCACGCTAAACAAGGTTATTATGCGCATTTTCCTTTATGAGGAGCGCTTATTTGCCATACTGAAGCAGATTCGAAATACTGGTAGGCGATAAGCGACGAAGGCTACAGTTAGTAGGTAAGGAGCCTAGCAACGACCCAGTGTAATGAATCTGTTTCAGTATAGTAGATTAAGTCGTTTTATAATTACCTTATAAGCATCTGTCATTACGGTGCTAAATAAAATTACAAACCCGCCAACCAGCACACTAGAACTAATTGATTCGCCCATCCAATAAGCAAAAAAAGTTGCGGTTACTGATTCAAGGCTAAAGATAATCGCAGCTTTGTTCGAACCGACCACTCGTTGGTACTTAATCTGCAAGAAAAAAGGGATTACCGTTGCAAGAATGGCACAATAAACAATACTCCACCAAAACAAATGATTATGCGGCAGCACAATGTTGTGCGGTGCCAGAATAAAACCTGGAATTAAGCTCGTAAATAAAATCTGGTAAAAAGTCAGCAGTTTGAGATTATGACTTACCAGACTCGATTTTTCAGCAACAATAATCCCCAACGCGATGCATAATGCCGATAAAATCACCAATAATTCACCACGACCAAAATGCCCATTCAAGCCAGCGCCGCTAATTAGATAGATTCCCCACAGGCAAAATAATGCAGCGACTATCTCAATAATTTTTGGACGCCCCATCTTAAACAGTGGCAGCAAAAATGGAACCATTACTACATTAACGCCAGTTAAAAAAGCAGCGCGAGAAGAGTCCATGTACCTCAGTGACATTGCCTGCAAAATAAACGAGCCACTATTTAGCACGCCAATAATCAGTCCGTAGCGAACATCACCCCACTTAAACTTGCGCTTAATAATCGTCGCAATAAATAGGGGTGACATGATTAATGCCGCTAAAAGAAAGCGCCAAAAAACAAATAAGCTCGGTGCATAAAGCGCAACAATTTTGTGCATCAGCGGAAAAGTTATTCCCCACATCACGGGAATAGTCAGGAGAATTAGATAGGCTTTTAATTCACGATTCATCAGTGCTCACTTCTATCGGAATCTCTCATCGATTGATTCAAAGCCAATTAGCAAGCAAGTTGGCATCTGCAAGAACCAGATTAAAAACATTCACTACCGATGCAGTTGGTTTTAGGATAAGGCTAAGCAACTGTTCTTGTCTAAACAAAGTAAGCGTAATCTCTTCATTACCGCTCAAAAATGCTAGTTGTTTTTCGAGATTAGTTAGCTTGACATTATTTAATGCCACGATTAAATCCCCTGCTGCTAAACCTGCAGCCTGAGCTGGGGTATTGTCGTAAACATTTTTAACTTGATAGCCAAGTGATTGTTTATCTAATTTAGCGCCTAAGTCCAATGTAATTGTATCTGTTGGAGTTACTAAGTTAGCCTCCTGCTCGAAATATTTACCACCATCTTGATGATTTTTAGCTATGCGTTCAGTCAAATTTAAACCAAATTTTGCCAGTAAATCTTTAAATGGTAGTGATTCAGTAGTTTCCGTTGCCAAATGAATAAACTCAGCTAGATCAACCCCAGTTGCAGCTTTAATCAGTACTGGAATTTCATCCTCACCAACCCCAACTGGGTTTTGTTGCCATTGCTTAAATAAATGGCGCATTACATCATCAAGACTAAATTTAGACTGCTCACGGATTAATAAATCCAGACAAAGTGCAACTAAAGAACCTTTAACATAATAACTCACGATACTATTTGGACTGTTTTCATCCTGACGATAGTATTTGATCCAACTGGTAAGGCTGCTGTTGGCTAGAGTTTGTTGGGTTACACCGTCAAACTTATAGACATTGTTGAGATTATCAGTTATAAAGCTAAGATATTTTTCCTGATTAATCACCCCACTACGATAGAGCACCAAATCATCATAATAAGAAGTCACACCCTCAAACCACCAAAGTAGTTTGGTATAATTTTCCTGCCCAAGATTGTAAGGTGTAAAGACCTGCGGTTTAATCCGCTTAACATTCCAAGTATGAAAAAACTCATGACTAATAAGACCAAGTAATTTGATATAGTCTTCGTCATTTGAACGATTGAGATTCGGTAGCGCATAGTATGGTGCCATCAGCAAAGTCGAATTACGGTGTTCCAAACCAGTATAAATTTCACCAGAGAGATTTAGGATAAAACCGTAGCCAGTATAGGGTGCTACGCCACCAAAAAGTTTAATCTGATAATCACAAATTTTGTGCATATCGCTAATCATTCGCTCACGATCAAACGGAGGAATAGTACCTGATAAAATCAGATAATGATTAACCCCAGCGACGCTAAACTCCAGTCGTTCAAAAGCCCCCAGCTCAAACGGTGAATCAATTAATTCATCATAATTTTGCGCGCTAAATATCTCATTTTCATCGGCAGCTAGCCCACAAGCAACTTGCCAATCTTCTGGTAAATCAGCAAACTGCACTTGATGAATATTATTTTCATAGCCTGCGACGCTCAAACATAAACTAGTTGGGTTAAAATAACCACGTTTAGCATCTAAAAAAGCTGTGCGGATACCATATTCATAAGCATAAACAGTATAGCTAACTTCAACTTGATCGCCTGTTGTAAGATTTTCTAGTAGCCAGTTATTTTTGTCAATCTGGCAACTGCTAATAGTTTGATTATTCTGGCTTGCACCGAGTGTAATGATATTTTTACTAAATTCACGCACCATATAGCTACCCGGAATCCATACTGGAAGAGTCAACTGATGTGACTGAGCACGCGCAGTAAAGATTAATTTTACTAAATAGTGATGCGCTGCAGTTTGTGGAGTAACGATATACCTAATTGTCATGAGATTAGTCCTTAATCGAGTTTACTATTATACAATTTACCTGAATCACAAATAACTGAGAAGCACCTTACAAAGTTGCTTCCCATATCTCAAAAGCTTGAATATTTGTGAGTTTAATGGGAGATAACTTTACGAGTATTTTGATTACCAATAAGCAATACTTGCTCAACAATACCCATTTTATTACGCGACGCAAATTCGTCCCACGTGATTTGCTGTTTGCCCTGTTTTCCAACTAATACTACATCATCATCCAATTGTACTTTATTCTTAGGGTCTTCATCAGTAATATCAACCACAACCATATTCATAGAGGTTTTGCCGATAACGGGGAATCTTTGCCCCCTAATCAACACGTCTGCGCTTTCTTTAAATGCATATTGTGGAAAACCAAAATCATAACCAACGCGAATGGTTGCCGTTGTCGAAGGTTTATCACTTCGCGTATACTGGAGAGCATCATAATTTATTGGTGAATGTGGCGGAACATTTCTTTCTATAATTGAAACCTTAGACTTAAACGATGTCATAACGGGTTTCAAAACATGATGAGGATCTTGGTAATCATCTAAATCTTCACCATACATTAACGATCCAGTACGAACCATGCCCAATCTAGCCCAAGGGAATTTCGCTGCAGCTCCCGAATTAGCGATATGTTGAATAACATTGCTCTCTAAATGCAATTGCTTAACCGCAGACTCAAAAATTGCTAATTGCTCTTTGGTTGAATCAGAATCAACAGGTGGTGCTTGATAGTCTTTAGCTAAATGCGACATTACTCCAACCAATTTTAGGTGTGGTAATTGAATAATCTTCTTCATATCAGAAACATCTCTCACGCCCATACGCCCCATGGCAGTTTCAATATATAAGTGTATTCCAATGGTAATGTTTTTATGAAGCTTATTACTTAATTCAGCAGCAGTATTGGATAACATTTCAGCCTCTTCCACTGAACCAGCAACCTCTTCAACATCCCAATCGTTCGTTATAGCCTCGACTAATTCAGGTTTAGTCACAGGAGCTATTCGTATCAAGTGAATATTTTTCCCACTCGCCTTTATTTTTGGTGCAATTATTCTAAACTCGCTGTTATCAATTGCTGCAATATAATCTACATTGGCTTTAATAGTTTCATCAATCAAATTGGCAATTCCATGCCCATATGCATCAGATTTCATTACTGCACAAATTTTTACCTTTGGACCAACCATTTCTCGAATATGTTTTAGATTACTTGTATATGCTTGTGGATCAATTTCTACATAATTGATTGGTTGTGATACAGTATTTGAAACTGCTGCAGAAGCAGATATATTTTGTACGCTAATATTTTGATCTGCAATTGCACCCGTGGATATACCTAGTGTCAAAAATAAATTAAGTAATAACATTTTTTTATTCATAAAGGCCAACTCCATAAAAAAGTTGTAGTATTGTATCACAATAAATATTCAACTTTCCAATCATTTATATCGCAAACATATAACAAATATTCTAAACAAAATAATAAATCACAAGGCTCAAAGACAGCTAGAATTTCGCTACTAAATTTTCAAAAAACAACTCTTTTGCTCCTATGCTAGGAGGAGAAAGAAATAACTGCTGAAATATAAAACAAGAGCTAGGTGCAATGTGCCAAAGTGTACGTGAGAAATGCATGAGGAGCATGGCAACAACGCTATTTTACGATTAGTTAAAACAAAAACAGCCGCTTTTTAATGGATGTTTATAAATTTATGAATCTGGGTGCTCACCCGCCAATTATTCGCCAATGCTTGTTCAATGCATAATTTGGTCGGGATCTCTTTACAGGATAACGGCTGCAGCCAAATCAGCTGAGTATTAATCGTATATTGAGCAAGTAGCTGTTTAAGCTTAATTATATCAGCCATTTTACCAATTGGCATTTTAATTTCATTTGCACGGGCAACATTTTCTGCCAAAATTTGCTTATGCCCTGGCATATCAATCTTGGGCGATAAAGTCACCCATGTTTTGTCACTCAGACGCAATGGTTCAGTTCCGCTGGTTTCAATCTGGGTAGTATAGCCTTGAGCATGCAAATCTTCAGTAATTGCACGCAAATCATACATCGCTGGTTCACCGCCAGTAAATACAACATGTCGACAGGCTGGATATTTTTTGACTTGCTGCAAAATATCCTCGACGCTGAAATAAGCCCAGCTAGCTGAATGTTCAGAGATTTTTTCTACAATTAATTGCGCGCTTTGCTGCGTAGCGGGATTTAATTCCCACGTATGCTTGGTATCACAAAAGGCACAGCCAACTGCACAGCCTTGCATCCGGATAAATACCGACGGCAGCCCAGCAAAATTTGCTTCACCCTGCAGGCTATAAAAAATTTCATTAATTGGATATTGCATAACTAGCACTACATTTAGAGGTTTCTTCCAAAGTTACTTCACTCAGGATTATAGGTAAATGCGCAAATAATTGTGGTCCAATTGTTTCCACTAAATAGCGCGCCAGATTTTCGGCAGTTGGATTATACGGGATACTCACCACTGATGAGTCTAATTTAAGCAACTCCGTGAATAATGGGTCTTGATCCCATAAGATCATTTTATGATCCCAATTATCGTCCAGCCATTTACAAAGTAATTCTTTTATTACCGAAAAATCAATTACCCGTCCAAGGCTATCTAAGCGTTCACTAGTACATTTGAGATGAAAAACGTAAGAGTGTCCATGAAGATTCCGACACTTACTCTCATGCTGATACACGCGATGTCCGCAATGAATTTCGTGCTTCCGTACGACTTGATATTTACCCATTAGTTTTACTCGCGATAGTTAGTTGGATCAGTGATATTGGCAGCAATAAAAGCTTCTTTGCGCTGGCGGCAAGTGCCACAAACACCGCAATGTTCTTCGAGCCCATCATAACAACTCCACGTTTTGGCAAAGGGAACCTTGAGTTCTGCACCACGACGAATAATATCGGTCTTACTCCAGTTTAAGAATGGCGCAGATAAATTTAAATCTTCGTGCCGACTATCAATAGTTCCAAGCCGTAGCGATAGATTCATTGCCAAGAAATAATCTGGACGGCAATCTGCATAAACGTAGTTATCACCTTTATGAGGTCCAAACGCTAAGATTTCAGCATTCTGCGCACAGGCAATTGTCCACGCTAGAGATAACATCATGGTATTACGATTTGGCACTACGGTTACCAACATATTTTCACGAGCATAATCTTGTTTAGGATTAGCTAAATCTGGATTAACCAGACTTGATTGCTGTAAAAATTGATGCATAAACGCTAGATTGATTATATGATGTGGTGCATTGAGTTCTTTAGCAATAAATGCCGCACTTTGTAATTCTTTGATGTGTTTCTGACCATAGTCAAAAGACACACAGATTAAATCATAGCCCTCACTTGCCAGATGGTAGGATAAGGTCGAACTATCTAAACCACCGGAGAGAATTACTACCGCTTTCTTTTTCATTTTATTGCCTTATCAAGCGTAAAATAGGATAATTAGTTAATGGCTGACTGGAGCGAATCGGATTAATATCCAAGCCACCACGGCGGGTAAAGCGCGCCATTACCGTTAATTCATCTGGTGCACAGAATTTACTAATGTCATTAAAAATGCGCTCAACACATTGCTCATGAAACTCGTTATGATTGCGAAAAGAAATAATATATCTGAGCAGTGCTTCCCGATCAATTTGTGCCCCACGATACTCAATCAACAGCGTTGCCCAATCTGGTTGAAAAGTCACCAAACAATTTGATTTTAACAAATTAGAATAGAGCTGTTCTTTCACCCGTTTATTTGGATTGGCTGTTAACAATTGTGGCTTAACCGCATAATCTGCAATCACGATATCCAAATCATCTAGACATTCCCCTGCAGGCTCGCTAATCGCGTATCCAGCATAATTTAGTTCATGCAATTCCACTTTAACCTGTGCATTAGCAGCTTGCGATAAATCTTTAGTTATAATCTCTGCCAACTCTTCTTTACTGGCGAATTTATGATTATTAAAGCTATTAAAATAGAGCTTCATTGATTTGGATTCAATAATATTGGCACTAGTTGCTGGAATATACATTACCGCGCAAGCAACCATTGGTTTACCCTTAGGATTTAACCATGAGACTTCGTAGTGATTCCAGATATCAATACCATAAAAAGGTAAATTATTTTCATCAATCCCGATTTCATCACGTTTGATTTTACGTGCAATCGGAAATAATAATTCGGGAGTATATTCGCTAATGTAAGCTGATTTTTTACCCAATGCTGAATTTTGAATATTCATATTATATTTTCTTTTTTAAAATCCGACAAAGTACAAGATTCAAAGACGATGAGTATTTATTAAATTGCGAAACTCTTGTTTCATCTCTGATTCATTAAATTTACCACCAAATTTATAGGTGATATTCTCGACATTTTGATCATTCACCCCACGCATAGTTATACAATGATGACTAGCTTTAATTAGTAACGCAATATCTTCAGTTTGCAAAATATATGCCAAAGCATGAAAAATTTGCAAAGTTGCGCGCTCTTGTACCTGTGGTCGACGAGCAAAAAAATTCACCACCCGATTAATCTTACTCAGCCCAATCACCTTGTCTTTAGGGATATAAGCGACAAATGCTTCACCGCTGATAGTTACCAAATGATGTTCGCAGGTTGATTTAAAAGAAATATTTTTCGAGATTACAGGCTCTTGATAACCATACTGATTGTGGTTAAACGTTATCTTGGGGAAATTATTATAGTTCAAGCCATAAAATAATTCATTGACAAAAAATCTTGCCACACGCTCTGGTGTTTTTTGGATTGAGTCATCATCTGGTATAATCCCTAAGCCCTTAATCAAGTCTGTAATACTTTGGGTTACTAATCCACAATCCATCGGTGCTTTAATCGGATTGTCAATCCCGAGATTTTGGAGATGCTCTGCTACTTTGTGTCCTAAAATCGGATCTTTATCATAGTTATTCATTACTGCCCTTTGCTTTTATACGGGGGTTATTTTAACAAATAACTTACGCCGCAAAAGATGTATTAATGGCAAGCTTAGAACCACCATCCACATTTTACCGATAATCTGCCCTTCGAGAAACATCAGACTATGAAATGCCAGATGTAAAAAGACCAGTGAATCAATCAACAACCCAACACTTGCAGAGATAAACACCGCCAAAATCCAGTTATAACGCTGGAGGATGTTATAGATTATGGTATCACTTAATTCTGATAAAAGGTAAGCGGAACAAGCTGCAACAGCTAATTCTGGGGCTACGTAAATATAACTGAGAATTGTGCCCAAAATAACCGCAATCAAAGACAAATAAAGCCCAGCCAGACGCTGCAAGACATCACGTAAGACAAACGCCAGCCCAGCAAAAAGCACTCCTGATGGCGCATAAACAACTGGTGCAAACCACACTGGAATTACGCATGGTTCATTAGCTGGACACTTAGTCCCAAAATGGAGCAAGCTATAGGCTGCTAGTGGCATCATTGCTAGAAATAAAATAAAAAAAATGATAGTGAGGAGTGTTTTTCTTGACATAGCTATATATTTTTAATTCTGAGTTAATTAATTATTTTAAATTATTTGGAGCGTTATTATAACAAAATCAACTAGCTATGATAAATCTCAATCGCTTCAAGCCCGACATTGCTGGTAAGGCTAAAGTAAACTTGAGTATGTCACAAATCCTGTACGAGGCTGATAATATGTTATCATTTTTATCCATTCTTTAATAACTAACATCATGGTGACCCTACTACATAATCAAATTAACCGCTCTATAATTAGTTACTAAATGGCTTGTAATTTAGAAACTATAGTAGCAATAAGTTCATCTCCACATTCTAAACTATTAATTAATTGTTGATAATCTTTGTCTATTATGTCTTTTATATGTTGATAATGCAAGATTTGCTGCTCAACTGCAATCCGTTCTTTTTCAAGGTTACGAAGTTTTTTAACCACATTGCTGACCTGTGTAATTTCAGCAAGAATATTGCTCAAATACACAATTGAAGGCTTTTCTATTGCTGTTTCTAAAGTCTCTTGCGGTACATCATATTTTGCAACAACCTGTTCCAATAAGCTATCTTTGTTGATTTTCACAACATCGCTAATGACAGGGTGTACATTATCGTTTGAATAACCCTTGTACATATCTCTTAAAATTACAACTATGTCTTTTAGCTTTTTATTTCGTACAAATTGATTTATCATTTCCAGATTACCAATAGCATGCTGCTCATATATTTCTTCATAATCATTGGATGTGAATAATGTATCTAATATTTCTTTAGCCTTATCTAATTGCTGGTTATCTATCATTACAAAGTATAAACCAATCAGCGTTCTTAATCTGCTAAATAATGCGTTATCTGCAGCCCCAGTCATTTTTCCTGTCTGAATAAAATTTATTGCAAAAATATTATTATTCATATGACTATCCTTCCAAGCTAGATATTGTTGTTTTAAATTCATTAATGATGAAATACCATGATTTATTCTAATATTATCAATTTGTGTAATCTGTTGGCAGGTTGCATAAATAAAAATATCATTGTCTCGTTTTCTTGAGTTACATGATTTGCAGGCGGGCAACATATTTTGCGAGCTGCTCTTTCCCCAACCACTGGATTGAGGGATAATATGATCAATTGTATTCGCGGGAGATTTACCACAGTATACGCAATCTGCACCATAAATCCATATTAATTCTTGCAACTTCCTCTGTGTATTCAACATTACTGTCCAAATGTTATGCTTTAGATAACCATATGATAATTTATAATAAGTTCTATTTTGTAATATCGTAATATTACTACAAGATAACACTCCCGTTTAATTATTTATGCTTATACGGGGATAGAAATAAGCACGCATTAATCTTGACTTAGATCTTTAAATTATTAATTTTTGATTTGGCTAATCAACATTATGCACTACCTCGGTAGACTTAAGCATATTTTTTATTGCAATGCCTATTCCAGCATTGAAATAATTTGAGGACTTTTACAGAGTATTTAAAGAACTTACCAGCTAGTAAAAACTAACTGGTAAATGATGACATTATCTATCATTAAGGCATGATAAAAAAAGATGGTGAATATATTTATCTAACTAAAATTACATTTTTCATAACATGACGCGTCATATTCACTAACACCCAAGCAATTACTATAACAGCGAGTATCATTTCGGCTTGTCCAAGCAAATGCCAAAATTTAGCGTTATCAGTATTAGCACCAACAAAGTGTGAGTATTTAATCAATCCTGTTGAACCAATTGCTAGAGGAAACGTAAACGATGCGTAAATTGGAATAAAGGCAATTCTGAAATGGTTAATTCTAATCATAGATAAAATTACCAACGATGTCATCATCAATGCTAATGCCAATAGAAAACCTACTAATGTTGGATTAGGATTGCTAAAAGCAGTCAAGTATCCAGCTAAACATAAACTTGCGGGAGCACCCATAATTGCAAACGAAGGTAATTGAGCATCGCCAATCCGATCACCAAAAACCAGACGGTACATCATGGCAGGCAGCATTATTATATAAGCAATAAATCCAACATAGAAAATTGCGTGGGAAACAGTACCCATCTCCATATGAGAACCGGTCACACAAGCAACCACAATACCAACTGGTGGCACATACCAACTGGGTAACATATGATTCAAATCAAAATCACGAAAACGGTGATAAAGAAAGCTGCCAGCAAACCCAATATGAAGAATAATTGCAAAACACCATAAAATTTGTCCGCCAAGTAACGAGAAATTAGTTACAACATCTGCAATAACCATCAAACACATATCAAAAGCCGGAATAAAGCTCCCCAGTACGGGGTGTGCAATCTCATCCCAGAGCAATTTAGGGTGTGCTAATTTCTTAATTGTTACCAATAACAAAATAATTAAAGCAATTGCCGCACAAACATAACGTAAACTTGAATGTACTTCAAGAGCTAATACATTACCAATCCCCGCAGTACCCAGTGCCAGTCCTGATACAGCTACTGGTAGTTTATTCAAATTATTAACAACTTTTTTCATTATTTTATTCCTAGATTATCCTAATTGCGTTATTTTAAAGCTTATTTGCCATTGAGCACAATAGATAAAATGTCTACTGGCAAAGATGAGGATCTAGATGCTGTGGTATAAGAACCATCCGCGTAAAAAAGAGTCAATAGCTCACTAGATGAATAAGATGATTGAGCAACGATAGAATTATTTAATGTATATTCAAACAGATTGAAAATACTGCTAGGTAATTTGCAACGGAACTTATCAGTTGTAAGTGGGGCGTAAATCAACACCCCAGCATAATGAAGCTTATTAAATATATCAAAATCATGGTGTTTGATATATTGATTGAATCGCTTTGAGTTGATAATTTACCCTCTCACTTTTTAAGTTTTTAGCCATATTTTCATTACTATTGTCAAATACTCTAATTACATCATGATTGAGCTCATACCTTGGCCAGACTTCTTTGGCACCATAATTAGGATTACCAGTTTTGGCAAAAGAAGCCCAACTTTTGGTCAGCTGTTCAGAAATAGATTGGTCTTCTTTACTCCATGGTTCAGTTGTGGGGTACCAATAACTTGACCACTCACCGCGCTGTTTTAAGCTATTTGATGCTTGATTGATATACTCACAGCGATTAGCTGCAGACTCTGGCTTTGCTGGAGCTAATAAGACAGTATCAAGATCGCCAAAAACATAGGGTAATTCAAAAGTATGAGCCGCACCGATATGTGAAGCACGAATATTAGGCGTTAGATAATCAAAATAATATACATAACTCGGAGCGGATTTATTGGCATCACTCGCCAAGAGTTTACTCGCCCCCAAATACCAACCATCCGCCATAATTTCGGCTGAGAGCACACATTTCTCGCTGAAAGTGGAATAGAGACTTTCGATCATCCGTGGATCTTCTCCCATTTTCTTCAAATAGGCATCAACTGGTGGTTGCCCTGAAACAAAATAACTGGCATCCCACGAATTGGTTCCGATCAAAAATGGAACATTATATTGCTTGCCTGCAGCAAATAAGCGAACAGGATCACCTATAATGATCTTACCATCAACAAATGCACCACCAAACTCACCGTCTTGAAATTCTTTGGGAGTAACCATCAGATTCTCAACTGGTAGCTTTCTGAGTTCTTGAAGCGTCTTTACACCCAATGTTTGAATATATTTAGCTTCCAAAGACTCTTCTGAAATCATACCGAATTTTTCTTGAGTCAGATCTCTTAATGGCAACTGTTGAGCACTTTGTGCGATAGCTTTGTGAAATAAACCTTTAGCAGCTGGCGATGTCATCAACCAAGTGACACTTCTCCCGCCAGCGGATTGCCCAAAAATCGTTACATTGTTCGGATCACCACCAAATGAAGCAATATTATCGTGAACCCATTTCAATGAATATATTTGATCCATGGTGCCATAATTTCCAACAGGTTCACCATTATTTTTTGCTTCTTGGCTTAATTCCTTAGGTGCAAAAAAACCTAATTTACCCAGCCGATAATCAACTGTAACAACCACAACACCTTCTTTAATCAACCCAGTTGGCTGATAGTATGGCTCAGAAGCAGAGCCTTCAACAAGACCTCCACCATGAAACCAAACCATTACAGGAAGTTTCTTCTTATTTGTACTTGGCATATACACATTCAGTTTCAGGCAATCTTCAGAACCAGGTGCTAATTCATTGTTCAGTCCTTTGATTAGTGGTTGAAGACAAGCTTTACCAAACGTGCTCGCATCACGAACGCCACTCCAGTTTATAGCTGGATGAGGAGGACGCCAACGAAGCGCACCAAGCGGAGGCGCTGCATATGGAATGTCTTTAAAAGCTATAATTCCTTTACTCTCTATTCCTTGCAGCTTCCCATTTTTTATCTCAACAATTGGCCTAGATTCACTAGCTACGCTAGCATAGGCATTAATCGCCAAAGAAGTAAAAAAGCAAGTACCTAAAAATTTTATTTTGTTATTCATCAATGCCTCAGATTAAATTTAAATCAATTTTTATTAGATAAACTCTCCATCATCCCCTGAATTTTAGTACAGCTAAGTCAGAATTAGCGGTTATCAATACCGTTATTATAGCGTACTGCACGGTTACTTACTTTAGCTAAGTAGCTATGATGCAGATGGTTATTGTTTTAATAAACAATTTGCCACACCCTGATAATTGTTAAAAATCATGAGTCTCAATTTATCAGACAAAATAGTCTATAATAACGCCTTAATAAACTAATTTATATAGAAATACAACCATGACAAAAAAAGTTCATATTAAAACCTATGGCTGCCAGATGAACGAATATGATTCAGACAAAATGGCGGATGTGCTCAAACAATTTGAAGGTTACGAATTAACTGATAGTCCAGAAGAAGCCTCGGTGATTTTATTCAACACCTGTTCAATTCGCGAAAAAGCTCAAGAAAAAGTATTTTCAGATTTAGGACGGGCTAGGAAACTCAAACTAAAAAATCCTGATTTGATTATTGGTGTTGGTGGCTGTGTAGCTTCACAAGAAGGCGATGTAATTATAAAACGCGCGCCCTATGTTGATATGGTATTTGGTCCACAAACTTTGCATCGGATTCCTGAACTGATCCAAGAAAAGCGTAGAACTGGTAAATCGCAAGTTGATATCAGCTTTCCTGAAATTGAAAAATTTGATAATATGCCAGCAGCTAAAGTAGAAGGTGCGAGTGCATTTGTCTCAATCATGGAAGGCTGCTCGAAATATTGTACTTATTGTGTAGTGCCTTACACTCGTGGCGAAGAAATTTCCCGCCCGTTTGAAGATGTGCTGACAGAAATTGCTAAATTGACATTACAGGGTGTTAAAGAAGTTAATCTCCTTGGACAAAATGTGAATGCCTACCGTGGTAAAATGGCAAATGGTGAAATTGCAGATTTCGCAATGCTGTTAGAATTTGTTCATGAAATTCCGGGAATTGAGCGTATTCGCTATACAACTTCACACCCAACTGAAATGACGCAACGGATTATTGACTGTTATGCCAAATTACCCAAATTAGTTTCTCATTTACACTTACCAGTGCAAAGTGGTTCCGATCGAATCTTAGCCGCAATGAAACGTGGTTATACTACTTTGGAATACAAATCCGTATTACGTAAGGTGCGTGCACTGCGTCCAGATATCTCTTTTTCTTCAGATTTTATTGTTGGCTTCCCAGGTGAAACCGATGAAGATTTTGAAAAGACCATGAAATTAATCGAAGATATTGGCTATGACGTGAGCTTCAGTTTTATTTTCTCACCGCGCCCGGGTACGCCTGCTGCCGAAATTAAAGATGAAACCCCACACGAAGTAAAATTAGTTCGCTTACAACGACTGCAAAAACGCCTTGAAGAACAACAATTTGAAATCAGTCAGCAAATGGTTGGCAAAGTCCATAAAATCTTAGTCGATGGCTATTCAAAAAAACACCCTGAACTCATGACTGGACGCACTGAAAACAACAAACTTGTAGTATTTGCGGGTAACCCACGGATGATGAAGCAAATTATTGAAGTTACGATTACTGAAGCCAAAATGCATAGCCTAATTGGTGAAGTAGTTATTAAATAAAATAGGAATTAAAATGTTACGTGTTTCAGAAATTAAACTGGACTTAGATCATACTGAACAAGAATTATCCGATGCCATTTGTTATAAATTAGCCATCAAACCAGCTGAATTGTTGAGTTACACTATTTACAAACGCAGCTATGATGCTCGCCGTTCTGCAATGTGCTTGATTTATATTGTTGATGTTAATGTGACTAACGAAGCTACCATTGCTAAAAAACTCCGCAATGAGCGTCATATCTGTCCAACTCCCGATATGAGCTACCATTATGTTGGCAAAGCTCCTGCTAATTTAACTGAACGCCCATTAGTAGTTGGTTTTGGTCCATGTGGTGTCTTTGCTGCATTGATATTGGCACAAATGGGATTTAAACCAATCGTGCTGGAACGCGGTAAAGAAGTTCGTGAGCGGACTCAGGATACTTGGGGCTTATGGCGTAAAAATATACTTAATCCCGAATCAAATGTTCAGTATGGTGAGGGTGGCGCAGGTACGTTCTCTGATGGCAAACTGTATAGTCAGGTTCGTGACCCACGTTATTTAGGACGCAAAGTAATCGAAGAATTTGTCAAAGCTGGAGCACCGGAAGAGATCGTTTATGTCAATCGTCCACATATTGGTACGTTCCGCTTGGTCGGCATGGTCGAAAAAATGCGCCAAAACATTATTGAATTAGGTGGTGAAATTCGGTTTGAACATAAAGTTAGTGATATTTTGGTTGATGAGCAAAATGGCGTACGTCAAATTCACGGAGTAGTTCTTGCCGACGGTAGTGAAATTCATAGCAACCATGTAGTTATGGCGTTAGGACATAGTTCACGTGATACATTTAAGGTGCTTTTTGAACGTGGCGTTTATATCGAAGCTAAACCATTTTCAATTGGTTTTCGGGTTGAACATCCACAGTCGATTATTGATGCTGCTCGCTTAGGTAAGAATGCTGGACATCCGCTCTTAGGTGCTGCAGATTATCGTTTAGTGCATCATGCCGCTAATGGTCGCTCGGTGTATAGCTTCTGTATGTGCCCAGGCGGTACAGTAGTTGCTGCTGCCTCCGAGCCAGGACATTTGGTAACCAACGGGATGAGCCAATATTCACGTAATGAACGTAATGCCAATGCGGCAATTGTTGTTGGGATCACGCCAGCGGATTTTCCAAGTGCACATCCGTTGGCGGGAATTGAACTGCAACGTCAGCTGGAAGCCAAAGCTTTTATTCTTGGTGGCAGCGATTACTGTGCGCCAGCACAATTGATTGGTGACTTCTTAGCCAATAAGCCATCAAAAGAATTAGGTAGCGTTATACCATCTTATAAACCGGGCGTAAAACTGGGTAATTTAGCAGATGCATTACCAAACTATGCGATTGAAGCAATTCGTGAAGCAATTCCCGAGTTTAATAAAAAAATCCGTGGGTTCTCAATGAAAGATGCAATTTTTACTGGAGTAGAAACACGCACCTCATCACCAATACGGATTAAGCGCGATGATATTAGCTTTGAGAGCATCAACACACGTGGGTTGTATCCCGCTGGAGAAGGTGCTGGTTATGCGGGTGGAATTTTATCTGCAGGGATTGATGGTATTGAAGTAGCGGAAGCTGTAGCAAAGAATATTTTGAATAAATCCTGCTAAATAAAGAGTATACTCTTAGTATTTGATTTTTGGACGCGAAGGATTGATAAAAAAGACGACGCCGTGTAGACAGAGCTACATAAGGAGTCTTTTTTGAAATCCAACAAAGTCCAAGATTCAAAGACGATGAGTATATGTTGTATTTTTACGACTAATTCAAAACAACACAATACCTCTAAAACATAGTTAAATAATATTAAACAAATACTCGTTAAACCCTGAAATAAAAGACAATTTAATGCCACGCGTGAAAATATTGTCGGTTTAATACGGTACAATAAACAATATCTAAATGGTCAAATAGCCTGAATTTGTAAGTGGGTTTAATGATATAATCCGTAAATATAGTCCGTCTATAAACTATTGATAACTCATCTGAATGGAATCTAACCAATGAAAAAATCTCAATTAAGCCTAATTTTAATCTCCAGTTTAAGCGTAATTCTTGCTGCTTGTGCCAGTGGTACTAGTAGCAGTAGCCCTGCTCCAATAGCACCTGCAGCCGCACCTACGGCAGTGCAAGTTACTCCTCCAGCAGGTTCAACAGTTGCGGCACCAGATAGTGCAGTTTACTATAGTGAATCTGGTGACGTTGTAACAGTTAACATTCCACAGACTATTCCAGGTGGGACTCAATATAATTCAATTACATTACCAGCTGGTGCTACAACGACTGCGTTAATTGCTGCTCTTCAAGCTGGTCAAGTTACCAGTGCGGTAACAACTGGGGATAGCACTGTATTTCAAACAGCAACTGTTGCTTATGTTGTGTTCGCTGCTTCAACAACTCAGTCAACTAAAACAGTACAAGCTAATACAGCGGAATCTGTAGAATCTGCAGCAATAAGTGGTGCAACAACTGCGGTTGTCTCAACAATTACAGGATCTTTCCGTGGTGTTTCTTATGGTGCTGGCTCTTCCTTAATGCTGTCTCCATTCAATGGTAGTTCAGTATCGACAATTAGCCTTTCTAATTGTACCTCTAACCCTGGAACATCAACAGCAGTATCTCGTATAACTGTATATGCAGGCAATTATTATATTGGAGTTGGCGACAGTAATGGTAATGTATGTATTTATGATTATAACCTGCATTGGACTAACTTAACCCCACAAGCGACTAGCCATGGTTATACACCAAGTTCAATTAAGTCATTCGCCTTTACTAACTCAGGAAATCAAGTTCTATACGGTTCTTGGTTAACTAATTCTGGACAAATCTGGCGCGTGACAGCTAATACTAAAGGTCAACCGATAACTTCGACTAGTTGTACTGGAACTGGTAATTGTTCATTCTGGCAGTTAAATAAAGCAGGACAACAAAGCTCAGGTGGACAAAGTGTTACTTTCACTAACCCACCAAGTACGACAGCTTCTTCAATTTACTCAGATACGGCTAACTCGCTCTATGTTGGTAGCAACAATGGCTTATTATATAAATTAGCTAATGGCAGCACTAACTGGTCGAGTGCTACTACGGTGGGTACTCTTCCTGTAACTTTAGTTCCAGCACCTGCAGGAACTGGCGTTACCGCTGTTTCTGGCAATAGCGTGTTTGATGCTAATTAATACGAAATAAATAACTTTCAAGGCACATTTTATAATGTGCCTTTTTAATAGGTTTCATTAATGCAAATTAAAAAAATTTGTCTCACCATCAGCACCGTACTGGTTTTTTCGTCTAACGCTTATGCCTCTGATAATAGCTTATTTCAAAACATGGATGATCAAATCGCTTTGGGCTACGCCTATAGTCAGGCTAAGACCTTTAACCCAAGCTATTCAGCATTAACTTATACTACCAATACCAATTCATTGGCACTGCATTTAGAGCAGTTATTTGATAATAATGTCTGGTTTGCTGCTGATGGAAGCTTTATGTTTCAAGGGACTCAAACTGGACCCGATAACGGCTTTAGCAATAACATCCAAATGTTAGGAATGCCTGCATCAATCGCCGGAAAAATAGGTTATTCATTCAACTTTCCTTTTGGTTTACAAGTAGTTCCATATGCCTCAATTGGTAGAGAGCTAAATTATAATGGTGTAACAACCTCACAAAATGGTTTTGTAAATAGTTACTATAATTATTACGGTGGCGGTGCCCGTCTTGAATACGTTTTTGTTCCTGGAGCAAGTATTTATGCTGATCAGGGTATTGGTTATTTAAGTGATACTGGTAGTGGTAATCCACCCAATCTAAACTTTGATGCAATGAGCTATACAACTGCACTAGGGATACGTTATAACTTATTCTCACAATTCCAGATTTCAGCACAAGCTAACTATAATTACACTAGTTTATTAAATCAATCCATCGGTTATGATCCCTATACATTTAACCATCAAAATACGGCGCAGACCACTTGGGGTGGTGCATTTTATTTTGCATATTTATTTTCACCAGAAAGTGGCAATTCAGGCAGCTTGGCAGCCCCTCGCTCAGCGAATAGCGAATTGGCTGGCTTTGATAATAATTATAGCATTGGATTTGGAATTGCAAACTCTACTAACCGTTATAATGGCGGAGGTAATCCCGCGATTAATTCTAATGTCAACTACTGGAATTTTGCAGCGACACACCTTTTTGAAAATAACGTTTGGGCAAATCTAAATGCACAGCTGATGAATAATATTTCACAAAGTAATATCCCTGCAGGATTTACTAATAGTCATGTTCCAACCTATATTGGATTTCCTGGTAACGTTCTTGCCAGTGTTGGTTATGCATTTCCATTAGCAAATGTTCCAGTGCAGTTTATCCCCTATGGCAATGCGGGAGTAGTGATGAGCATTAATAGCTATAATGTACGCGAAAATAGCAGTATCATGAATGCGATTTCACATGATATGTATCTTCAATACGGAGTTGGTGGTCGAGCTGAATATGTAGTAATTCCAAGACTACAACTTTATGCAGATCAACTTTTTGCTGGGATGGAAGATAGATCAGCTTTAGAAAATAATGCATGGCGCTCAACTTCGTCACTCGGAATTAACTATAATCCATGGAGTCGCCTACAATTAGGTATCCGTGGTTATTATGATTATATTTCACCAACAGGAAATACGTCTACTAATAATACTTATTATGCACTAAATCAAAGCACACTAGGAGGTGAATTTAGTGTTGGTATTCGCTATTAAGAACGCGTAATAATTTGACTAAAAATGAAGGTAGTACATAAACCCTAATAACGTAATTAAGGAAAATATGGTACCAAAAATTGTACTACTTACATTTTCAATAGGGTCAAGGTCGAACGTAATACTAAAAATTGTCGCAGTCACCGCGGTTGGCATCGCGCATAAGATAATTAGTTCTTTAGCCAACAAACCTGTTATGCCAAAGATATGAACCACTCCTATCATCAATATGGGATGAAAAATATTTTTGAGAAAGATGTTCAGAAGCGTAACAGCGCTTATGCAAATCTTAAAGCGCGACATGATTAATCCTAGAGTAAATAATGATACTCCAGAAGTAGTACCACCGATCAAATGTGCTGAAGATTCAATAGCCTTCGGAATTTGAATATGTAATAATGATATCAAGATTCCCAACACAGGCATAAAAATCAACGGATTTTTAAGTATTCGCCGCGCAATATGCGTAAAATTAACCCGCCCTTCTCCAACGACACTGATTTCAATTAAAATCAGCGTTAGTGGAATCATAATTACACCAACAATAATATTGCTAATTACGATGGGTAACATTGCAGGCATTCCAACGATTGACATCATCAACGGAATACCCAAAAATGCGGTATTGGGGTATCCACAAACAAACGCAGTTTCAGCACTGCGAGCAAGTGAACGGCGCAAAATAAAACGATTAAGCAGTAAAACCAGAGCATACATCCCTAGCAAACCAACGGCAAATGCACCACCTATTCTCCAATCTAATAGTTGTTCAGGCTTTGCCGTTGCTGCAGCAATAAATAATAATATTGGTAAGCTGAAATTTAAAATAAAAACATTTAAGCTATGATCATTTTCCTGACGAATTAAACCTGTTTTTCCTGCTGTATAACCCAACAATATAACCAGAGCCACTGACAACAAAGAATTTATCAATACTTCCATACTAAAGGTACCAAATTATAAAATGTGTGCGACAGTATCTGCCGTTTCTAAGATAACTAATCAGATAAACTAATTTCTATCAAAAAAACGCCGCTTCCAAAAAAGATGCGACGTTTTTTTATAGTTTCAGCAAATATACTCCAACAGATTGGAAATACTGGTAGGCGTTTTGCTGCGAAGCTTACTAGTCGTAAGTGGGCAGCAAAACAACGACCCAGTATGATGAATCTGTTGGAGTATACATTATTTGCTAAGAATCTCACGTAATACATACGGTAAAATTCCGCCATGGCGATAATACTCAACTTCAATCGGAGTATCAATTCTGCATAATGCTATAACATCTTTAGACTTACCATCGGCATAAGTAACTCGCAATGTCACATCTTGTTGCGCTTTAAGCTCATTGTTGATACCCAAAACATCAAAAGTTTCATTACCAGTTAAACCAAGACTATCCGCTGATTCACCAGCTTTAAATTGCAATGGTAAAACACCCATCCCAACTAAATTAGAACGATGAATACGCTCAAAGCTCTTAGCAATAACCACTTTAACACCTAATAACTGGGTACCTTTAGCCGCCCAGTCACGTGATGAACCAGTACCATATTCTTCACCAGCAATCACGATAGTTGGTGTCTTAGCTGCTACATATTGCATTGCTGCTTCATAGACAGTAGTTTGCTCGCCATTATACAGTGTGTAACCACCCTCAACTCGCGCACCATCTGCCGCAGCTGGAATCATTAGATTTTTAATCCGTACATTGGCAAAAGTTCCGCGCATCATTACTTCATGATGCCCACGACGAGAACCATAAGAATTAAAGTCTTTCGCTTCAACCCCACGCGACAATAAATATTTACCTGCCGGAGTAGTTGCTTTAAACGAACCTGCTGGAGAAATATGATCGGTCGTAACTGAATCACCTAAAATCAACAACGGTTTTGCCGCCTTGATATCATGGATATCACCATAAGTCATCGCAAAATCTGCAAAGAATGGTGGCTCAGCGATATAGCTTGAATCTGGCCAAGTATAAACATTACCGTTAGCTGATTTGATATTATTCCATAAATCATGATCTTTAGTTAAATCATGGTACAGCCGTTTAAATGTATCCGCATTTTGCGCTAATGGCATTAATGCTGCAATTTCACTTGAGGTTGGCCAGATGTCTTTTAGAAACACATCTTTACCATCACTACCCTGACCGATTGGTTCTTTAGTCAAATCAACATTAACTTTACCAGTTAAAGCAAAAGCTACTACCAATGGAGGTGACGCTAAGAAATTACCTTTAATATTAGGGTGAATCCGTGCTTCAAAATTACGGTTACCAGATAACACGGCACATGCAATCACGTCTTTGTCAACAATCGTTTCGTTAAATTCAGGACGTAAATCACCCGCATTACCGATACAAGTAGTACAACCAAAAGCGGCGATATTAAAACCTAATTGATCTAAATACTCTTGTAAACCAGCTTTTTGTAAATAATCAGCTACTACCCGTGAACCAGGTGCTAGAGAAGTTTTAACTCGTGGATGAACTTTAAGACCTTTTTCAACTGCTTTTTTCGCCAACAAACCAGCAGCTAATAGTACGCTTGGGTTAGAGGTATTAGTACATGAGGTAATTGCGGCAATCAGCACATCACCATTACCAATATCAATTCCAGCTTTAGTTTCATAACGCTCAGTTAACTGGCTTTCTTGTTTGTTAAAGCCATTATCAGCAATTGGTTTAACAAATAATGAATCAAATGTTGAACCCATTTTATCTAGTTCAATCCGATCCTGTGGACGTTTTGGTCCTGCCAATGATGGCTTGATTGACGATAAATCTAGGGATAAAGCTTTAGTGTATTCAATTTCACCAGCATTAGGAATACCAAATAATTCCTGAGCTTTGAAATATTGTTCAAATAACTCACAATCTTCTTCACTACGCCCAGTTGCACGCATAAAACGCACTGTTTCGCTATCTACAGGGAAGAAGCCCATAGTTGCACCGTATTCTGGTGCCATATTGGCAATTGTTGCACGATCAGTAACTGACAGACTAGCTGCACCTTCACCGTAAAACTCAACAAATTTACCAACAACTTTTTCTTTACGAAGCATTTCAGTAATAGTCAACACTAAATCAGTTGCCAAAATACCTTCGTTTAATTTACCTTTAAGTTCAACCCCAACTACGTCAGGCGTCAAGAAATAAACTGGTTGACCAAGCATACCAGCTTCGGCTTCAATTCCACCAACACCCCAACCAACGACACCAACACCGTTAATCATTGTAGTATGTGAATCAGTTCCGACCAAAGTATCTGGGTAAATCACGCCATCTTTAGACTGTACACCGTGGAATAAATGCTCTAGATTCACCTGATGAACAATTCCAATCCCTGGAGGAACTACACCAAAAGTATCAAAGGCTTGCATACCCCACTTCATGAACTGATAACGCTCATTATTGCGTTCAAATTCTAATTCCATATTCTCACGCAAGGCATTTTTATTACCATAGTAGTCAATTTGCACCGAATGATCAACTACTAAATCAACAGGAACCAATGGTTCAACGATTTTAGCATCTTTACCAAGTTTATCAGCAACAGTACGCATCGCTGCCAAATCACATAATAATGGAACACCAGTAAAGTCTTGTAAAACCACGCGAGCTACCACAAAAGGAATTTCATCAACCCGCTCGGCTTTCGCACCCCAGCTAGCTAATTGTTGAATGTGTGCTTCAGTAATTTTTACGTTGTCGTAGTTACGCAACACGGCTTCAAGAACGATTCGGATCGAAACCGGAAGCTTTTTAAGATTAAATCCAGCCGCAGCTAGTTTAGGTAAAGAGTAGTATTTATAAGACTTCCCGCTTAGGGTAGTTAATTCTGACAAAGTATTAAATTGATTATGCATCATTCGCCTCGTGAAATAAGAATCGCCCATATTTTAGCACACCTACACTGTAATAGGTGAGTCTGTTATGAAGGTAATAAACGCTGCATCCAGTATATGCTATAATCTCAAGGTTTATACATAATCATATCCAAAATAAAACAATCATAATTTAGCAACTATATAAAAGTACAGACTCATGAAATTAAAACCAAAACATATTTTCTATCTAGGCTCAGCTTTTACCTTAGCTCTTTTGACTAGCAGCTGCATTCCTTTTGGTGGGTCTGTAGGTAGCTCACCTGTTCCAACCCCCAACCCCAATCCAAGCCCGACCCCGACTCCACCGACTCCACCAGCTAATGGCTGGCAAATTTTGGCTTCTCCTCCAATTGGTGGTGGCAGAGCAAACAATGTTGGCTTGGCAAGTGACTCATACGGTAATTTGTATGCATCATATCAAACGGAAAGTAATCTGACAGTCTATCGCTATATGTTTAATCAAACCACACCACAATGGCAACAAGTCGCATCACCATTAGAAGTATCAAATCATTCACCTTACTCAACAATTGCAGTATCAAATGTCAATGATATCTATCTGGCATATACTGGACCAAATCATGAAGCATTCTATCTGCGAGCCCTACCAGATATGTCTGGATGGAGCTCACAACAAATAGTACAAACTACATTGGCATATACTGGTTCTGCTGGAACAATTGGATGTGCCACAATTCCAGCAAGAGTTGTTAATGATGATGCAAGTTATGTATCTATGGCGCTAATCAATAGCGGACAACAGATGATCGCATATAAAGACGATACATATGTTCTTTCAGATTCACAGGTAAACCCCGTAGAATCAAATAGCGTTTGCACCTCACCAGCTTATGATGGTAAAGGAACGTTAAGTGTTTTTGTCAGTGCCTCAATGAATTGGAGTAATATTAGTGCAGGATCTGTAAGTCAGGTACGAATTGCAGCTACCCCAAATAACACTAATTCTTATCCAATATATGTTGCTTATCAGGACAACCTCAACAACAGCAGTATCACTGTTCAAAAACTTTCCTCACCACAGAGTGGTGCCCAATGGCAAATTGTTGGTGAATCAGGTTTTACGGGATTTAATGCTAATTTTATTAGTATTGCTGCTGATAGCAATGGCATACCATATGTAGCATACCAGGATGCGGGAAATAACAATAAGTTAACCGTTCAGAATTTTACCAATGGCGCATGGCACGTGATTGGAGGTACAAATATTTCTACTGGAATTGCATCTTATATTAGTCTTGCCATAAATGCAGAAAGCAATATAGTTTTTGTAGCATACCAAGACTCTGGACAGAATAATAATTTATTTGTGAACCAATATGTACCAGAGAGCAACGTTTGGATTCCAGTAGGAGGAACAATTCAAAATCTCAACAATAACTATGGAACTTATACTGCACTGACAGTAATGCCCAATAGTGGTGAACCAGCTATGGCATTTCAAAATGGGGCACAAAACGTAAGCTCAAGTTTGACAGTCATGTATTCAACGGTCAACATACCATACTCACAATTATTAAATACTTATGGTAATAACATAGAAAGTTTGAGAAAACGTTAAATGCCCTCTAGTTTGTAAATATTGAAATACTCCAATAAATATTAATATTTATCGGAGTATTTCAAGCAGTCCGATATCACTCAATCGCTATAATCAAGACAATACTTTAAAGAATCTAATTATAGTTAACCTATAAATAATTGAGCTATAGATTGTTCGATCGCTAAACTTAAAT
>CAZTBH010000030.1:0-35067 GCA_964611845.1 uncultured Neisseria sp. | reverse complement strand
ATCTATACTTTTAAATTGCTCTAAAAATGGGAGTATTACCAAATGAACTTAGTTGCGGAAAAATATGACTTTGCAATTTTACGCCATGTCCCGCAACAAAATGCCTTAAAAATAAGAAAAATCTATGAAATAAAGATTCAATTATATTGTACCAAAGAATACAAAGACCACTATGGAGTACCCGAAAAATTAAACGACCTAGATAATCACATGCTTTTAGGGCGGATACAGGATGATTTAACTAAAATCAGATATTATCAGGTTTATAGTAAAACCGAGCATAGTGCCGCTCTCCATATAAATACCCGATTTATGACTAATAATGTAGGGCTGGATAAGCAAGCAGTAATGAGTAATGAAGTAATTGTTGGTGGAAATGATTACTTATATCAGGAAGAACTGGCAACTGGCAAAATTATCAAGGTATTACCAGAATATTATTTTCAGAGTGATTTCCAGTCATTTTATCTGGTAAGTGATGGAAATAAACACCGCCGTAAAATTGTTCAAGATTTTATAAACTACATTATTAACATTTTTGAAGAGGTTAGCCAAGCTTCTGATTAAATAATAAGCCAAAAACAGAGTATGAAGTCAGTGAGTTAGGTAAATCACGTTTTAATAGTTACCTTGAAGTGTTAAAACAAATTCTATCACAAGCTACAGCAAATAGCTAAAGCGCGTTAGTATACTAGTTACAGCTTGAAAACTATAACAAAATATCTAACTGACACTTTTAGGATTATAATTGTTATAATAACCAATTATTAATAAGGGATGGGTGCTATGCGAAAAATTATAATACCAATTTTACTAGCTTGGTATGCAATTAGTCATGCCAGCACGGAGCAAGCAGTCTTTGCTGGCGGATGCTTTTGGTGTATGCAAGCTGATTTTGATAAATTAAACGGTGTTGAAAGCACTATTGCTGGTTACGATGGTGGTACAGCACCTAACCCGACCTATGAAACTGTTTCTGCTGGTGGCAGTGGCTATTCTGAAGTAGTCAAAGTAATTTTTGACAATAAGAAAATTACTTATTCCCAAGTGGTTAATTATTTCTTGCACCATGTTGATCCAACCAATAACATTGGACAATTTTGCGATACTGGCTCACAATATAAAAGCAAAGTTCTTTACCTAAACCCAGGACAGCAGCAACAAGCTCTTGGCGAATTTAAAAAAGCGCAGAAACAGGTTAAACCTTTTTATACTGAGCTAGTCCCAGCTACTACCTTTTATCCTGCTGAGGATTACCATCAAGAATACTACCGTAAAAATGATTACCGCTACCACTTTTATCGCTGGAATTGCGGGCGGGATGCTAAAGTTAAGGAGGTCTGGGGTGAAAAATAAATATTTAATTATCGGTTTAGCTATGTTATCAGCAGGAGCTTTTGCTGATAACAATTATCAAGATTTCAATAAGTCAGCTCGATTAAAAGAATTAACTCCCGAGCAATATAAAGTGACCCAAAAAAGCGCTACTGAGCAAGCGTTTCACAATCAATACTGGGATAATCATGCTGCGGGAATTTATGTTGACGTAGTCTCTGGAGAACCATTATTTAGCTCTAAAGATAAATATGATTCTGGAACTGGTTGGCCAAGTTTTAGTAAACCAATTGATAGTAAATATATCACTACGAAAGTAGACCACGGATTTTTCAGCACTCGTACTGAAGTTATGTCTCGTTATGCAAATTCGCATCTTGGACATGTCTTTGATGATGGTCCTGCTCCAACAGGAATGCGCTATTGTATGAATTCTGCTGCAATGCGCTTTATACCAGAGAGTCAAATGAAACAACAAGGATATGGACAATATTTACCATTAGTGGCTGCTAAGTAGTACCGCTCAAAAAGGAAGTAATAAAATGAAATCATTAGACATTATCATTATTACCTTGATAGGGATAGGTGCTCTATTTTGGATTGGCAGACTGCTATTTCGCATCAAGAGAAAAACTGGAGCATCAATTTGTAATTGCGGTAGTATAGACACTCCCAAAGTAAAGAAATTTGCTAAACAAGATTGTAATAGCTAAAATTAGTGAATAAATGTGAGTAATTACCTAATTCTTCATGAAAGCTTATTCCGACTAATGATTTTCATTGTCGTTTTGGCAAGCGTAGCAATCTGGGAAATCATCTCACCACGACGTAAATTAAAGATTAGTAAATCCTATCGCTGGATAAATAATCTGGGTTTGGTATTCTTAAACACTATCCTACTTCGGCTTATTTTTCCAGTTGCCGCAACTGGAGTCGCATGGTGGGCAGTCCAACATGGTTTTGGAATTATAAACTATTGGCATTTATCTGGCTGGTGGGTGATTGGATTGTCTGTTGTTATTCTTGACTTTGCGATTTATTTGCAGCATGTCCTATTTCATAAACTACCTTGGCTTTGGAAGCTCCACCAAGTTCATCATGCGGATTTAGACTATGATGTCACCACCGGAGCACGTTTTCATCCTCTCGAAATCATTCTATCAATGCTGATTAAATTTGCAGTAGTTATAACCTTAGGTATCCCAGTAGTCGCGATAATTATTTTTGAGATTTTATTAAATGCTACGGCAATGTTTAACCATGGCAATATTCGGCTACCATACTCAGTAGATAAATTACTGCGTTTAATATTAGTGACACCAGATATGCATCGCGTGCATCATTCAACAGTAATTAAAGAGCTAAACTCCAACTTTGGATTTAACATCCCGTGGTGGGATCGGCTCTGTGGAACGTATCGGTCTCAACCACAAGCGGGACATAAAAATATGACAATTGGGTTGAATTATTTGCGCGATGAGCAAATAGCCCAAAATTTAGCTAAAATACTGTACATGCCATTCAAATCATTTAAAAATCATAATTAGCCATTAATTAAAAAGTAATAAACAATTGAAAAATCTAAAACGCTTTATACCTTTAATCATAATCGCTGTAACTATTATTGCAGCAATTAAATTTAATATTATGCATTATCTCAACTTTGCAAGTCTAAAACAACACCATGCCCAATTAGCATTATATGTGCAAAACCACTATTACTTGTCAATTGCTGTTTTTTGTATTAGTTACATAGTACTTGTAACTGCTTCAATTCCTGGAGCTAGTATTTTTTCTTTGTTGGCTGGGTTTTTATTTGGCAGTATTATTGGAACATCTCTGGTGGTAACTTCTGCAACCATTGGTGCGACTCTACTGGTAATTGCCGTCCAGCTAGCTTTTGGCGAAAGTGTAGCAGCTAAAATCGGTAATAAAGTAAAATTTATGGAAACTAATTTTAAACAAAATGCCTTTTATTATCTATTAAGTTTAAGATTTCTCCCGATCATGCCATTTTGGCTGATAAATTTAGCCGCTGGAATCTTCAATGTCAAATTACGTGATTTTATTTTAGCTACTTTTTTCGGAATAATCCCCGGCACTTTTGTTTATGTAAATATAGGTGCAAGCCTAACTACTATTTTTGCACAAAATTCAAGCGAATTTAAATTAAGCTCGCTAATCAGTCCGCAAATTTTGCTGGCACTAACCTTACTTGGCATCATTTCATTTATTCCTGTGATTGTCAAATCATTAAAGAAAGGTAAAACCAGTGGCTAATCATCATTATGATATTTGTATTATCGGTGCTGGTGCTGGTGGCTTAAGTGTGGCGGCAGGTGCATGTCAATTTGGTATCAAAGTTGCATTAATTGAGGGACATCAAATGGGTGGTGATTGCCTTAATTATGGCTGCGTACCATCCAAAGCCTTACTGGCTAGCGCGAAGCACTATTATGCAATAACCGAATCTGTCAAGTTTGGCTTCCACGCTAGCGCCAAGCCAGTAATAATTAGCGAGGTAATGGAATCAGTGCGTCAGGTGATTGCTAATATCGCACCGCATGATTCAGTAGAACGTTTTACGGGGCTGGGAGCTAGCGTCTATCAAGGATATGCCAGCTTTGTTGATAGTAAGAGTGTCAAAGTCAATGAAGATATTATTACTGCCAAATACTTTGTTATTGCCACTGGTTCTTCGCCAGTAATACCACCAATTCCCGGGCTAGATAAGGTAAGCTATCTGACTAATGAAACTATTTTTAATTTAACCGAGACTCCAAGTCATTTATTGGTAATTGGTGGTGGTCCGATTGGCTGTGAATTAGCTCAGGCATTTTTAATGCTTGGCATCAAGGTGACGCTCCTTAATCTAGGTAAAATCTTGCCGCGCGACGAGGCTGATTTAGTTGCTGAATTACGCCAAAACATGCTCAATCAAGGGCTGAACCCTCTAGAAGATATTAAGATACTCCGAGTTGGCTATAATGATACTCAGCAAATTGAAATAGTCATAGAAGTAAATGGCAAAGAACAAATCATTAGTGGATCACACCTCTTGCTAGCCACTGGACGTAAAGCCAATATAGATCGACTAAATCTAGCTGCCGCAGATATTCAGCATGCGGCTCACAAAATTACCGTCGATGAAAGATTAAGAACGTCGAATAAGAAAATCTTTGCCATTGGTGATGTCGTGGGAGATTATCAATTCACCCATATAGCGGGCTACCATGCAGGAATCGTGATTCGCAATATCATTTTCCGACAACGAGCAAAAGTTAGCTACCACGCAGTACCATGGGTAACATATACTTATCCCGAATTAGCTCATGTCGGATTACTCGAACGCGAAGCCCAAGCTCAATATCCTAATAATATGTTAGTCAGTCAATTTGAATATAAAAAAAATGACCGAGCTCAGGCTGAACGTGAGCTCTTAGGGAAAATTAAACTAATTACCACTAAAAAAGGTAAAGTATTGGGTGTGTCAATCTTGGGATTAAATTCTGGTGAATTGCTCGCTCCATGGATAGATCTAATTAATCGTGGCGAGAGCATCAAAGCGTTAACCAAAAATATTATTCCTTACCCAACTCTAAGCGATTTAAATAAACAAGTTATTGGCGAATATTATAAGCCACTACTTTTCTCGACAAAAGTAAAATTTATTGTCAAAATTCTAAAATTTTTCTGGTAAGTAAATATATGCTCGAACAAAAATTCCGTCACCACTACCAAAAAATATTTATTGCCCCGATATTAAAAATGGGTTGTAAATTTTCTCCAACTGCAATTACCGTTCTATCTGGTATAGTTGGGTTACTGGTTATTCCAGCAGTGTATTTTCATTATCCGTGGCTGGCAATATTTATACTGGCTTTGTCAGGTTATCTGGATACCTTGGATGGTTCTGTCGCACGAGCTTGTGATAGTTCCAGCCAATTGGGTGGCGCTCTGGATATTGTGATGGATCGAATTGTCGAAAGTGCCGTAATTTTTGCACTTTATCTGGTTGATCCAAGCCGCGGAATCGCTTGCTTTTTCATGCTATTTGCCAATCTAATCTGCATTACTAGCTTTCTGGTGGTTGGGATTTTCGTTGAGCAAAATAGCAATAAAAGCTTTTTTTATCATAATGGTCTGATTGAAAGAGCTGAAGCGTTTATTTTTTATGCGTTGATGATTGTAGTTCCTGGTTTATTTACACCACTGGCTTATGCTTATATTATTTTAGTTTTATTAAGTGCCTTCTTACATCTGCGTTTTTTCCATTTCTGGCAGAAGGATAATACCTAATGGGAATAATTTCAGCCTTACTTTGCTTTGTATTGATTGCTTACTATAGCCTTAGAAACTCTAATCAAGTAAAGTCACAAGATGAATATTTGTTAGCTGGGCGGCATACTAAGCTCTTGCCTTTGGTCGCAACACTGGTAATGACTGAATTTAATACCGGAACTTTGATTTCTTTCTCATCTTTGGGATATTTAGCTGGCTATTGGGCATTAGCAATGCCGTTTATCTTTCTAATTGGGCTACTTTTTTATACTTTAACCGTCGCAAAAAAATGGAAGCAGTTCAATGGAGTATCTGTAGCACATTTTTTTGCTACTCGCTATGGACGAAAATTAGAATTACTGGTTGCAATCGTACTATTTTTAGCAATGCTTGGCTTTAGTGCTGCCTACATCAAATCGCTAACTTTACTAATGCAGCCACTAATTCCGATTAATTCCTTAATCCTCAGTGCCACGCTAGTAATAGTTATTTTATTGCTAACCCTGCGTGGAGGACTAAGCTCCATTATTGCACTAGATGTCTTATCTTTTATTTTCGTTATAATTTTCTTTCCACTTTTGGCATATTTTAGTTATCATCTTCCACAAAGTAATCAAATTCCAGCATTTAATTTAGCTCAAATGCAAACATTGCTACCACCTAAATTCATCATTTCATTAACAATTCTAACCATGTTTAGCTATATTATTGCACCTTGGTACGGGCAGAAAATCGTCGCTGCCAAAACTCAGCAAACCGCCTATTTCGCAGCAGCAATCGCCGCAATAATAATATTCTTGCTCTATGGTTTAGGGATTTTGGCAACAGCCATTCTGCGTAGCAAAGGCGTACAATTAGCAGATATTCAATTAGGCCTACCGTATTTGATTCGCAATGCATTGCCACACGCGCTACAGGGAGTAGCATATGTTGTGCTATTTTTTGTTGCGGCAAGTACTTTAGCTGGAGTATGGAATGCGATGGTAACTTTAATCGTAGGAAGTATTTTTAAGTCAAACTCAAGCAAAGTTAACACCAATATTTTATGGGTTCTGATCTGCGCGCTTATTGCGTACATTATTGCCAATAGCTTAATTGATAATATTTTAAGTAAGATGATTTTATTTAATATCCCTATCGTTGCATTTTGTTTTGCATTACTTGCCGGATTTTACTGGTCAAAAGCAAATAGCCAAAGCGCCTATGTTAGTATTCTAGTCGGAATAAGTTGGGGGATATTTTGTTATTTTTATTTTGGTGAAACAGGTAATTACACTTGGTATTGGGCTATTTACGGTATCCCGCTAATCTTTATCAGTGGAATAAGCACATCACTTCTTGGTGCTAAAAAATCTTAGTTGTTTAATCATTCTCTTTAAGAAAGAATATTTATGAATAAAAAAATTATCTTTATTGGCTTTATCGCAGGGTTTATCTCAACAATTGTATTTCATCAAGGCATTTTGGAGATTTTGTTTCAATTCGGGATTATCCCTAAAGCACCATATGCAATGACTCCAACCAAACCTTTTGCCATTCCAGCCTTCATTTCACTGGCTTTTTGGGGTGGAATATGGGGGATTATCCCAGCAGTTATCTTTAAGCATAATTCGGTTAAATTTGCTTATTGGTTAAAACTATTCATCTTTGGCGGTATATTTCCCCCACTATGCGCAGCATTGATAGTTTTCCCATTAAAAGGAATTGCAATGAATTATACTCCAGCAACTATATTTCTCATGTTTATGATTAATGCAATCTGGGGTATTGGAACAGGAGCTGTAATTCAAATATTCCGAAGATTTTCCCGGTCTTGAAATTTTGTAGTTTCATTGACAATCATTTCCGCTTACTTTAAGATTAATAGTATGCTAAATTAGTACCACCATACTCTTCGCTATGATATGAGACATTCATAACGAAGCTTAGCAAGTGAGCTCAATAATAAAGTCACTAACTATCGCCACTATTTAATTAACATTTCTGATATTCTTTTCCATTCCATCCCGCTTAATGATGAGTTTAATGGCTTTATGCCATCCCAATCAGAATTGGTCAGACTATTAACTCTTTTTCTTAGGCCTTGAAAAGAGTATTCATTTAATTTTTTATCTAGAATGTTTTGCAATGAAAAAGCCAGAGCTCTTGGAGCGCCAATCATCCTAAAGGCTAGAGCCTCTTCATTGTCAACACCAAAATAAACCAATGATGGTATATGTGAATCTTTAATTTCCTCTTTTCCTCTAACAATACCTTCCAAGGCACTTAACCCCCAAGAAGCTTTAAAACGTATGTCATTCATTTTTTTAACAAATTCGGTCATTCTTTTTTCAGCCTCATTTTCATCTTCCCTTTGAGAATTATAGGCTGGATGTAAATCAGATATATCTCCAAATTTTTGACCCTTCACCCAATGAATAATGATTTTTGCATATAAATCGGGGTTAAAGGGAGTGTTACTCGTTTCTATTCCTAAATTGGTTTCCCTTAAAGCTGCAATTACTTTTATTTTTTCTGCAAGATTATCTGGATTTTGGCTATTAAATAATTGTTCTTTTGACCAAGAGCTTAAATCTCTAATGTCAGGATTTTTAGTTGCAGCGGACATAACTGTTAAAACTGAGGGTACAGAAAACCCAGTTTTATCAGCAAAACTTAATGCACCACCTTGATTTTGATATTTTGACTGGATATGTAAATATATTGACTTACAGATTGAGATAAATTTTTCTTTTTTCTCTTGTGTGTCGAGTAAATAATATTCTAAAGAGTCTTTAAAAAGATCCTCAATTTCCGAAACAAAATATTCATTCTCTCCAACTGTAAGTAAGTGCACAAAATACTGTATTAAAGGAGATAGGGAATTAGAGTAATCTTTAAAAAGTTCATTTAGTCCATTTGTCTCATTTAATTTTTGTTGAATTATATCAGCATGTTCAAAAAGCTCAGCCAAGACACTTGTTAGCTCATTGGCACTATTATTTATTAAATCTCTCGCACTACTTATATTTGCAGAACTATTAAAAGGTAGAATTATTTTTCCATAATTATCAACTAAAGTTCTACCTGCTCTTCCTGCAATATTCCAAAAATCATTTGTGTCAAGTTTATTATCTCTTCCTTTTCTGTAATCATCAAAAAATACGGTTGATACTGGAAAATTCACCCCCTCTGCTATCGTAGTCGTAGCACAGACATATTTTATTTGTTTTTCTCTAATTAAATGCTCAACTAATAATTTTGTTTCGTCAGTCATTCCTGAATGATGTGTAACAATACCTTTTTGAATTACTTTCGATAAAGTTGTTGGTCTCCCAATTTCATCTTCAATAAATTTCTTAACTAGTTTAACATCATCGTTAGCACAATAACCATCAACATTATTATAAATAAATTCAGCTCTGGAATTAGCTGAATTTTTTCCATAGCACAAAACCAAGAATGTTTTTTTATCTTCCGCAAAATGCTTAATAGAAAACTCAAGTATTTTATCTTTTTCACCAGTACTTGTTATTTCATAAGGATTTTGAATCGTTGTTTTACCAATTGGTTGGATAGAGTCGTAAGGAGAAGAAATGAGTTCCAGATGAATTTCATTTGTTGTTCGTTTAGATGTTATATGAGTATCGACTCCCAACATTAATTTTTCAGAAGGTTTCCAATCAATCGAAATTGAATTACCTCCTCCGAGCCACTCTGTTATTATTTTATCTGCATTCTTAATAAACGGAGATAACAACATGTACTTAGCATTAGGTCTTTCTCTCCTTAAAATAGCTAATAACAACTCTAATTTTGCTCCACGTTGCCCATTCTGAATAGTGTGAGCCTCGTCAAGAATAAACATAGAAACATCCTCTACTGAAGAATGCTTTCTTCTAATTAACAAATCAAGTTTTTCTGGAGTAGAAACAAGTACATCAATTTTATTATCACTACATAAAAATGAATCTTCTGTTGGATCTATTTCTATCGCAGATGATGTTTTTTCAATTACAAAATCAAGATATTCCAAATCGGATTTTAAGTCAAAATAGACCTGATTTACCAATGCTCGCGAAGGAACTATATATACTATTTTTGCATCGGCTCTCAATGCTTTAGTTACTATTATATTAAACTCTGCCAAAAGTGTTTTTCCTGCACTGGTAGGCATTTGTAGTACAGTAACATTAGAGGCTACATCCAGTAAATTATCTGAGAGTGCATTTCTTTGAGATGGTAAAAGCTCCAAGACGTTTAACTCCGCCTTTCTCCTACAAAGAAGTTTAATTTTATCATTAAATTTTGTCTGAGTCCAAATTGCATTTTTGTACATGCTATTTAAACCAAACTCAAAAAGTTGAAATATACTGTTTAATCTGGGTTCATTTTTAGCTAATTTTTTTGCTATATCTAAATGTTGCCTAATTACAGCATCTAATCTCTCTTTGTAGTCATATCCTTGTATTAAATATAATGCAGTTTCAACAATAGCTTTAGACAAATGATACAGCGATAGTAATACATAAGCTTCATTCACTTCATTTGACGTTGAGAATTGCTTTAAATACTTTTCTTCATAAACTTGTTGTTCTTGCTTTAAATTTTCAATTATAGCTAAGGCTTTTCCAACATCTGATAAACCATCACGCTTACGGACTAAAAAGATGTAAGCCTCCATTGCCATATTAAGCAATCTAAATTTCCAGTTTTTATCTTCACTTGCGATGGGTAAATATTTACTTAAGTCTACGCGAATGCTAATCTGTTTTTCTGCCTTTAATGCAATATTTGCTAGATAAAAGTAATATAATTTACTAGAATCAACACCTTCAAACCCAAAAATTTCTTCAAATAATGAAATTTCAGTTTCAGAACTTATATCAATAGATTTTAAAAGCTTATACGCAATATCACATCCTAAGTTGCTGTTTTCAACTGAAAAAATAGTATTAATTAGCAGAAATGATAAATGTAAAGCTACACTATTGCTTGATTCAGATGTATATGGCAATTTTAGTTGTGAAAATATATATTTCTTCTCACTTTCATTTAGAAGTGAAATAATTGACTTTTCTTGTAGTATTGTATTAATAATTTTACTCATGTTAACTTACTATCAACTCTTGTATTTTTTTGTAAAATAAATCAACTGTATCACCTATGCTTTTATTTTTAAATGACAGAATTGGAAAATGTACTTCTCCTGGTTCAAAATCACTCTGATTTGTTTTCATTTTACCAAAATCAGAGGACTCATTAACACATGTATAATCTCTGACTAAAGTACACCCATAAGTAATTTTGATTTTCTCATTTAGTTGCTTTTCTAGACAAATTATTGCAAACCCTAAAATTTGTGCGTCTTGTGAGTTTAATCTGCGAGCGTAATCAGATAATCGTCTCACTATGGTTGGAATATCATGTCTATGATTCAGTTGGGTTTTATATATTGAATCATTTGTTGAATCAACAACGGCAGGAGGAGTCCTTTTGTCTGCTGACACCTTTGCCTCACCCAATAAAATCTCAACTGCTGCATCACTGTCTCTATATCCAATAGCATCAAGTCTCCTACCTGGGAACTCTGCTCTTTCTCTAAATGTAATATTTTTTAATGGGATTATGAAACGCTCTCCATCAGGAAGTTTTTCTTCAAAATAGTAAGTCATTAATAACTCACCTAAATCGCTGCGATAAATATCATTTAGTACCTTTGGCTCTATACCTTGTTCCCTTCTCTTATCAATAGGAATGGAGTTTTTAGTTATAATTTGTTTTAGAGCATCTGTTCCAAATCCTAAATTTTTAAATAGTGCCTGTTCATTGATATCATCAAAATTAAAACTTGTCCGAGCTCTTTGCTTCAGATACATTTCAGCAAATTTTTGGATAAAATCATCATTTACAGGAACATCAATTTTTATATGTTTATGCATAAGTAGGCTATCTAAAAAAACACGTTAACTCCACCTCACCAACTTTGCCAACAAGCTATCCCACAAAGCAGCAAGAGTTCGAATTTGGGTTTGATTAGCTTTTAATTTTGGAGTAATTGCCAAACAAAAGCTATTAAAATTAATAATATACTATAATTTAATTATCTGTAGCTCTCGGTCCATTTATGTATAGCTATACTTTGACAGCAAAATCAATAATATTCAGCACATTTGTCACTTGAGCAGACAAAGTCAAATTATTTAACATAGCCTCTAGTCTTAATATTTTTATCATGCAATATTTATATAGAGTACCTTAAGCAGCATCTAATACCCTTAGTAAGTTTATTTAACTAATCCGGATACTAAACTGCTCGCTCATAATCCGCGGTAAAATAGTATCATAACCACAAAAAATCGCTTTGTCAATCAGCTCTTCAACACTAACTACCGCAAATTTACGCAAGAGCTGTTGATGAATCGTATTGCGAACAGTACTAACGGCAATATTTTTATGTAAAATTGCGTTGAGATGCAAAGTTACTACTTTAGGCTTAACGTACATAATCAGCAAAAATAATATTAATTCCTCAATCATAGTCAGCTCAATTTTTTGCCGAATAGACACCTCAGATGCATCAGAGGCATATTGCACGATATGGCTATTGATGTAGGGTTTAAAATGTCCTAGCGAATAGATCGGGAAAAAATCAACCCGCACGCCTACGCCAACATTGCTGGCTGGATTAACTATTGGTGTTTTCTGTTTTAGAAATAATTGAATCTCGCCCTGATGGTTTTGCGAACTGATGTATTGCTGCATTTTGAGCGTTGTCAGACATTCATTATCTTCTGCAACACAACTGGGAGCAATTTGACGAATCGGAGGCAAATCAACATAGCTTGCGCTACGATAATCAGCACCATCAAGCCCATAATCTTCACGAATAGCAGGTGATAAATAAACAAAGAGCGACTCAGGATTAACAACTATTGTTTTCTGCTCTGGTAGAATCACCATATCCAGAGCCGCTACATAATCTTCTAAATAATGGTGCACGAATAATCCTTCAGATTTAGCGCAATTAAATCCGCGCGATATCCTGCTGCAATCTTACCTAATTGTTGATCCAGCCCCATTAAACGCGCTGGCGTTAAGGTTGCCATCGTAAGCGTTTGCTCTAGACTTAAGTCACATTCATTGACACATTTCTCGACTGCTTCATTCATAGTTAAATATGCACCGCCAAGCGTACCAGCATCATCAACACAGCGTCCTTCTCGAACATAAAGGTGTTTACCCGCAAAGTCAAACTCGGTCATATCTGTTCCTGTTGGAGTAACCGCATCCGTTACCAAATAAGTTGTCGTTGGTTTTAGCTGTGATAATAACCGCACATTTGCTTTGTCGACATGTAACAAATCAACAATCAAACCCAAATAAGGTGCATTAGCCAGTACAGCAGCAATTACCCCCGGATTCCGCCCAGTCATTCCACTCATCGCATTAAACATATGCGTTACGGTTGCTGCACCATGGTTAAACGCAGCCTCTGCTTGTGCATATGTTGCATTCGTGTGTCCAACCGATACAATCACACCATGTTTTACCAAATATTCAATCTGCTCAACAGTAAAATTCTCAGGTGCAAGCGTCATTTTAATCGGGAAAAATTTAGTATACGGAACAATTGCCCCCAATAAATCATCAGTCGGCTTAATAATAAACTCTAAAGGATGAATACCACGTTTTTCAACTGACAAAAATGGACCTTCCAGATGTAGACCAATCACCCCACGCATATTACCGTATAGTTTAAACCATTGTTTAGTTACTTCCAAAGCTTGCATCACATCTGCAACGGCTGAAGTAATCAAAGTCGGCAGATAACTGGTTGTACCATAGCGTAAATTGGTTTGGTGCATCGTCTCTAGTGTTTCTAGCGTAATTGAATCATTGAATAACACGCCACCACAACCATTTAATTGTAAATCAATCAAACCAGCACTAATTACGCTACCACCAAAATCTTCGATTTGACTAGCATCATAAACCTTATCTTTATCTACAACATCAATAATGGTATTACCCTCAATTAAAACAGCTTTATCCGAAAGTAGATTTACCCCATCAAAGACGTATTTTGCACTAACTACACGCATAGTTTGTTCCATAACTCTAATCCCTTAATTAAAAACATGTTTAATACCATATTGTACCTTATTGTATAACAGCTAAGACTTGAAATACACCATATACTCATTATCTTTGAAGCTTGTATTTTGTTATGTTTAATATAAATAATCATGTTATACTAATAGCTACAAAAAATGAAAAAGAATTATCATGCTAGCCAATATTAAAGATCATTATCGCAGTTATTTTCAGCAACTTCGCAAAATGGATTTGTTAGATTTCAATAAATTCATATTCACTCATTTAATCTTACACTTATTTAGAACCGAGAACATACTACCGTTTATTATTGCAACATGTTCAATCGGTTTTAGCATTATTCTACAAGAGTCTCGCTTTATTTTTATACCTCAAACCAGTGCTGCGGCATTTGCATCATTTTTTATCTTTACCATTATTGTCTCAATCATTACACTGGTGATTTATCCAGTTTTAATAATTTTTATTGTCAATTTCTTTACTAGTTACCTCAAAAATGACTCTAATTTTAAATTTTGGATAAAATTTTGTCTATTACTGATTAGTTTTACTGTCGGTGGATTTACCTTTATTCCAGAAAATATCTCATTAAGCTTTAAAATTCAGTTGATTTTAATCTGGCTTGGAATTTACTATTCATTGGTAGGGCTATACCTCACCCATCTTAAACACCAAGCACTTAGCAAGCTCTCCAAGAGATTAATCATGTTTATTTTAATAGTTACAATCGCAATGAGTCGCCCACTTATGTTAGTTTTTTTACATACCACAGAAGCATTAAACTTTACTAATGTTGATACTCAGATTTATCTGGATGCGCATAATTGCAGCTTATTACATAATCTAGATGGTAAAAACTCAATAGACCCGAATAACAGCACTTTTAATAATACAGATTATTTCCAAGTATTACCTAATAATCAAGGCTGCTACATTTATGGTAATAGTATTCGTTATAGTTTTGCTTATGACTTTGTACTGCTAGTTAAAATGAATATTCACCCTTTAATTGGAGTGAAAGGAACTAAGTATAATCAATATGTACGTCTAAGCTGCTATGCAGGTAATTGTTATAGTGAAACTAATATTTTCTTTAAAGACAAAGCAGATGTTTATGCTGATTTTATAAAAAATGGTGGCAAACTGGATCGTCCACTATAATTATTTATATCACTCTCAAATTAAAGAATCGCTTTGCACCACATTTGCCATGTATGACAACATTTCCAAAGATACTCCATGAAATTGCGGTCTAGAGCTGGCACAACAATCCGCAATAACGTTTACTTTATAACCACGATCATGAGCATCTCTGGTACATGATTGAATCGCAACTTCGGTAGAAACTCCGCTAATGTACAATTCTTCAATGCTATTTACGCGTAGCACATGGTCCAAATTCGTTGCATGAAAAGGATTTACGGCATTTTTGCAAATAATTAGTTCCCCAGCTTGATAATTCAGATCAGCCAAAATTTCAGTGCCCCAGGTTCCACGTTGAAACTTTTGAAATTCTCTTGCTCGGGTAAAAAGTGGAGAATTGCTACTCGCTTCCGAATAGTTTTTATCAAATCCAACAATAATCCACACTACCAACCATGAGTTTTTACGCGCATGTTCAAGTAAGCGATTAAGTTTAGCAATTGCCTGATTTGCTTCTAACATTGGAAAACAGCCAAACGCACCGTCTTTGTGGCAAATTTCATTGATATAATCGACAAGAATTAATGCTTTTTTCATGATTCACACCTTTAAATAAGTTAGTAGTAATTTATTTCATCTTGAATATAGCATTTTATGTGAGAAAATGATTCATCAAATATTATATTACAGTATGCTATACCAAATCGTTCAATTCAATTTTTGATAAAAAAATAAGGTCAACATAACGTTAGACCTTACTTATTTTTATTAACCAGCGATAATCCCAGATTAATTCTTAATATTAGCATTTATATTTTGCATAAAGCGTCCATCAATTAAGCCAGAAAGATATTGAAGTTGAATTTCTGCCATTAAATAGTTATACCGCGCTTGCTGATAAGTTTGAAAAGTTTGATAGTAATTTTTTTGCGAAGCAACCAGATCAACACTATTTCGAATTCCAACTTGATAACCTAGCTTATCTGATGCCAATTTGGTCTTAGCCGAAAGTAAGGCTGCTTTCTGTGCTTTAACAATACTTACCCCATTTTGGACATTCCAGTAAGCATTACGAATATTCTGATCAGTTTGGCGCTTAACATAAACATACTGCTGCTGCGACGACTCAAACACATCAATTGCCTGCCTTGTCTGCGCATTAACCGCTCCACCAGATGAAATCGGAATACTCACCTGCAGTCCTACCGAACCAGTACTATAGTTGGAAAGAACACTACCAGGAATGTTAAACATTTGCATCTGAGTTGGAGTAGCATTAGTAGCATCCAATCCAGCAGTATCCTGATATTGATATTGTGCATTAAGTAGAACTATTGGAAAATGTCCTGAGCGCGACATCAAGATATCTTGCTTAGCCATATCTATTTGTTTCCCAGCTATTCTGTTATTGACATTGCCACTCTCCGCCATTGACGACCAAGAAGCATCACTACTTGGACTTGGCAAGGTAAGTTTCAGTTCATCCTGAATCGGTTGAATTTGCTCTGGATCAACTCCAGTCAAATTACGGAAAATATTCTTCTTAAATATTAGATTATTGGTGTCTTGAATCTCTTGTGCAGCCGCTGAATCATAACCCGCCATAGCATCGTTTACATCAGCAACCGTAACCGAACCAACTTTAAACGCAGCTTGGGCTTGAACCATTTGCTGTTTTAAAGCTTCTTTAGTCATGCGGGTTGCCAACAAAGTATCCTCAGCATATAACACATCAAAATAAGCTTGCGCTACGTTAACCATAAGCTGTTGTTGTGCACCAAGTAACTGCAGATCAGAAAGTTGCGTAGCAAATTTACCTTTAGTATAAGCCGAAAATTTGCTAAAATCAAAAACAACCTGATTCAGAGATGCACTATAAATTGGCTGGTGATAATAAGCTTGTACCCCACCTTGATTAAAATAATTTTCAGTCAATGATCCAGTTGCGGTAATTTGCGGTAATAGCGCAGCCCGCGCAATATTTTGCTGCTCTTGCCCTGCCTGATTGAGCGCAATCGCACTTAAATAATCTGCATTATAAGCAAGAGCCTTCTGATATGTTTCAAACAAGTCAATAGCTTGGACTTTTAAAAACATAATTACAAGACTGGAAATTAATAAGAGTTGTTTCTTCATAGTCGGTTATTATACCTTGTTTTGCACCTACTTTTGGCTGATAAATCTAATGTTTAGCATAAGATCATCAATGCCAACCAATCGTTAGAGATACCCCGACTAAAAAAGTCGGGGTATCTCTAACGCAAAAGAACAATCTACCTCGGTATAAACCACATTCTTACGAGCGGGTCATCGCATTAAAAAAATCACCATTAGTTTTTGTTTCGCGGATTTTCTCCAATACAAAACCACTGGCTTCAATTGATTGTTTTTCTGCTAAATATTTACGAAGTACCCACATTTTCTGTAACTGATCCTTACTAAGCAGGAGTTCTTCGCGACGTGTACCAGAACTGAGAATATCAATGGCTGGATAAATTCGGCGCTGAGCGATATCACGATCCAAATGCAGCTCCATATTCCCAGTACCTTTAAATTCCTCATAAATCACATCATCCATCCGTGATCCAGTTTCAACTAGTGCAGTCGCAATAATTGTCAGCGATCCACCTTCTTCGATATTACGTGCGGCACCAAAGAAACGTTTTGGACGGTGTAAGGCATTGGCATCCAAACCACCCGTTAATATTTTACCAGAGGCAGGTGCTACTGTATTATAAGCACGGGCAAGACGCGTAATCGAGTCCAAAAGAATAACTACATCTTTTTTACTCTCGACCAAACGTTTCGCTTTTTCCATAACCATTTCAGCAACTTGAACATGACGAGCAGCTGGCTCATCAAATGTAGAAGCAACAACTTCACCTTTAACCGAGCGGTGCATCTCAGTTACTTCCTCGGGACGTTCATCAATCAGCAATACAATCAATTCAACTTCAGGGTGATTGGCAGTAATAGAATGCGCAATATGTTGCAACATAACTGTTTTACCTGTTTTAGGCGGAGCGACTAATAAACCACGCTGCCCTTTACCAATTGGGGCAAATAAATCAATAATTCGACCAGTATAGTTTTCTTCGCCTTTGATATCACGTTCTAAATGAATTTGTTGTTCAGGAAATAGAGGTGTAAGATTTTCAAATAAGATTTTATGCTTATTTGCTTCGGGTGCGTTCCCATTAACTTTATCTACGCGCACCAGTGCAAAATATTTTTCGCCTTCTTTTGGCATTCTGATTTCGCCATCAATAGTATCACCAGTCTGTAAGTTAAAACGACGAATCTGGCTTGGGCTGATATAAATGTCGTCATGGCTAGCTAAATACGAAGTATCTGGCGAACGTAAAAAACCAAAACCATCGGGTAAAACTTCAAGAACACCACCACCAGAAATATTCTCGCCTTGTTCGGCAACTTTGCGTAAAATAGCAAAGATTAGATCATGTTTACGTAAACGACTTGCGTTTTCAATATTATATCCAGCGGCCATTTCCAATAACTGAGCGACATGGATATCTTTAATTTCAGATAAATGCATAAATACACCAAAAAATTTTAAATTATAAATTACGGCTGGATTCACTTTGTGTATTAGGTTTCAGCTTTCAGGCTTTATCTATCCCATGATATTGCGATGATGCTATTGATTTGATTTTAGATTTAAAAGTGAACTTGACAGTCTAAGAGTGTTTGAAAAGTGGACAATAAAAAATGGTCACCTGTCACAGGTAACCATTGTAATCTACTTTAGATGTTGCTGTCAATAAAAGCTGCTAATTGACCTTTTGGCAGTGCCCCAACTTTAGTTTCGGCTAACTCACCATTTTTAAACAAAAGCAGAGTTGGAATTCCGCGCACACCATAAGTGGCAGCTGAGACACTGTTTTCATCAACATTCACTTTAACTATTTTCAGGCGTCCTGCATACTCTTGCGACAAATCATCCAAAATTGGCGCAATCATACGACATGGTCCGCACCATTCAGCCCAAAAATCAACTAATACAGGGGTTTCAGCTTTAAGAACATCCGCTTCAAACGAAGCATCTGTAGTATGAACAACATTACTCATTGTTAGATTAACCTTTAAAAAATGTCGTCGTTATTATAGCATAAATTTTTAATGACTTTGGTTTTTGTTTCAAAGAGGAGCTCCAAAAGCAAAAAATTTTTAGATATTATTAAACATTAATTTTTAAATAAGGGAAAGTTACTCTAACAATAGATTAAGCTAATAGTTAAAATAACGTTATGAATAATAATTGACCAGATAATTTGTTTATTATTTTGATCATCACAATTAGAATTAATTTTTGAGAAAGTTACCAATGGAAAAGCGTGATCTATTAGATTACTGCCAACTAGCTTTTATTAATGGGGTTAGCGATGCAATTTCTGTTATTATGTTGCATAAAGTATTCGTAGTCTTAATGACTGGTAATCTAATCTATTTTATGACAGATGTAGCGACCAAATTTGGATTTAGTGACTGGGTGCGTCTGACACTTTTATTAAATTTCATAATCTCCGGAATACTCGTACATAATTTCATTGCAAAGAAAAGTACTGAATTCAGAATTTGTATAACGTTGGTATTTGTAATAATTTATTTCATTGCAGGAACAGTTTCTCTTCATATAGATAGTCTAAGTGAAAATAGCTGGGGGTTTTTAGTCGCTGCAAATATTGCAACCGTTATGAGCGTAATTATGAATAATATCTTCTATCGCCTACACGCTACTAAATTTAACTTAGTTGCTTATACCATGAATTTGCTTAATCTGGCACATATGATTGCAGAAAAACGTCATGAAGAACTTCGTCTATTAGGGATCACATTTGCTAGTTTCATTGGTGGTTTAATTATTGCTTCGTTTTTAGCAACTATATGGAAGTTTTACACAATATTGATTATCATTCCAATTTTATTAAACCTTTATCGGACGAACCAAAGTCGATAGGAAAACAAAAGTTTTCTATGCCTAGGTTAAAAGATATTTTCTCATAATACCTTGTGTGAGCAATTGCAAAATTAAATATTAAATTCCCGAGGCTTAAAATTGCTATAATCTCAAGTATTAGAGTTTGTATAATTAAAAATATTATCTAGTCAGCTATAATCAGTGAGGATTGATAAATGAAATTAAATATTAAGCGTGATGAAACCGGACAAAAATATATTGAAGTAGATGTAAGCGGTTATGATTTAATCAATAACCCCGTTCTCAATAAAGGACGCTCATTCACGGCAGAAGAGCGTATTGCCTTTCGATTACGGGGAATAGTGCCACCAGCATACTTACCTCCATCAGAAATTGTTGATAAAAACTATCAAATTGTCGTTAATAGCCCCAGTGATCTAGAACGCCATATTTATCTGCGTAATCTACAGGATCGTAATGAAACATTATTTTATGCTCTACTTGACAAATACACCGAACAAATTATGCCTTTGGTTTATACCCCTACAGTTGGGTTAGCATGCCAGAAATTTGGACAAATTTATCGCCGCGCTCGCGGGGTATTCATTAGTTATCCAAATCGGGATTATATTGATGAGATTCTAGATCATATCCATTTTGATGATACTGAAGTGATTGTTGTTTCTGATGGCGAGCGTATTTTGGGTCTTGGCGATCAAGGAGCTGGCGGAATGGGAATTCCGATTGGTAAGCTATCTTTGTATACTGGCTGTGCTGGAATTGCACCAAATAAAACTTTGCCAATCATTTTAGACGTTGGTACCGACAATCAGGAATTATTGGATGATCCTCTGTATTTAGGCTGGCGCCACAAACGGGTACGTGGACAAGAATATGATGATTTTGTTGATAAATTCGTACAGGCGATTAAGCGCCGTTTTCCAGATGTGTTATTGCAATGGGAAGATTTTGCGCAAAATAACGCATTAAAATTACTCAATCGCTATAAAGATCAACTTTGTACTTTCAATGATGATATTCAAGGCACCGCATCAATCGTTGTCGGGGCCTTATTATCTGCAATTAATGCATCAGGCGTACCATTGGAGCAACAAAAAATTACAGTAGTTGGAGCTGGGTCTGCGGGCGTTGGAATTAGTAATCTAATCGTAGATGCAATGGTTGATGCTGGTTTGTCACGCGAGGCGGCTTATGCTAATATTTTCTTAGTGGATCGCTTTGGCTTAATCACTGACAAGGTAAGTAGTCTTGATTTTCAAAAACCCTTTGTTAAACAATTAGAAAATTATCCAAACTGGCAATTTGCAGATAGTAGTAATATCAGCTTACTGGAAACAGTGCAGAATGTCAAAGCGACAATGTTAATTGGTGTATGCGCACAAGGCGGAATCTTCACCCGTGATGTGATTGATGCCTTAAGCCAAAATTGCCAACGTCCAATTGTATTCCCATTGTCAAATCCAACAGAAAAAGCTGAAGCAAATCCACATGATGTACTTGATTGGACTGATGGTAAAGCAATTGTTGGCACTGGAACCGCATTCCCTCTATATGACACAGGTTCAGGTTTACGTCGGATTGATCAAGTCAATAACTCATATATCTTTCCGGGGATTGGTTTAGGAGTCCGCGCAGTAAATGCCCGAAGAGTCACCGATCGGATGTTTTTAATTGCAGCCAAAGCATTGGCTGAGATTTCCCCGTCTAAAAATGATCCTCAGGCTAATTTACTACCACCGTTAAAAGATGTCCGTGCGGTTTCTAGGCATATTGCGCAGGCAGTAGCAAAAGAAGCAGTCGCGGCTAAATTAACTGCTTACGAGACTTTAGATGAAAAAACGATTAACAATTTAATTGATGAATATATGTGGGCACCAGTTTATTTGCCATACCGTAAAAAAGCATAGTTATACTCAATCAGATTCATCATCCTAGGTCGTTGATTTACTCCTCACTTACCGAGTCGTAAGCTTCGTCGTAAATCGCCTACTAGTACTTACACACGCGTGTGTTTGAATCAGTTTGAGTATACATTATTCATTAAACAAAAAAGAGATGTGCTAGTTAGCTCGTCTCTTTTTTTATTGTATAATTTGTTACTCACCAAACTATCGCTTGTTTTTGGAGCAATCATCAATGATAAAAAGAAGTAGCACTTGTATTACTGCAATGTTCGCAACGGTTGTGCTTTCCTTGTCTGCATGCGGAGGAAGTTCAAATAGCAGTAGCAATTCATCAACTATAACCTACCCCCTAGTCAGTGTGGGTAATCCTGGTAATGAAAGCGATCCCGCTACTGATTTTGGTAGTGTAGCGTATCCATATCAAATTGGCAAATACGATGTCACTATCGGACAATACACTATATTTCTTAATGCCGTAGCAAAAACCGACACTTATGAACTTTATAATCCTAACATGGGAACAGACCTAAATTCCGCTGGAATCACCCGCACAGGCTCATCTGGCAATTATGTTTATAGCGTAATGATGAACGGTGGCAGCAGTGCCAATCGCCCGATTACTTACGTTACTTGGTTGGATGCTGCGCGTTTTGCTAACTGGATGGCAAATGGGCAACCCACTGGTATACAAAATAGTACGACTACCGAAAATGGTGCTTACAACCTGAATGGCGCTATGGATGGTAATGCAGTTGTTAAAAATCTAATAAATCCAAATACAGGCGAATCACCCACTTATTATATTCCCAGCTATAACGAATGGTATAAAGCCGCATTTTATAGCCCTAAAAAGAACAGCGGTGCAGGTGGCTATTATCTGTATGCAACAGAAAGCGATACTGCTCCGGGCAACACTGTTGGCAGTGCACCCAATCAAGCTAATTATTTTCTATCAACATTATTTAGCGTGACTCAAAGCCCAGATTATCTTTATGCAGCACAAAACTACCTGACTGATGTTGGTGCATTTAGCGGTAGTGCTAGCTATTATGGTACATTTGATCAAGATGGAAATGTCTACCAATGGAATGATTTGGACGGAGCTCCAGTGCCTTATCGTGGTTTAGCTGGCGGATATTGGTTTTCTGCATCAAGCACTTTGCAGCCTTTAACTTATAATACCAATGCAATCAATGCTACTGACAATGGTACGGGATTTCGTTTGGCAGCCCCAGCAGCAATTAACTAGTATAAAAGAGGTTATTAAATGAAAAAAATATGTAAATTGGCTTTAGCTTCTATAGTGTTAGTAATATCTGCAGCACCTGTTTATGCTACAGCGACTATGAACTATGAATTAGTGACGGTAACAAACCCAAATAATATTAATGACAAAACAGGTTTTGGCGCGGTCGATCATGTTTATCAAATTGGTAAGTATGAGGTTACAATTGGTCAGTATACTACATTTCTGAATGCAATAGCACACGAATCAGATCCATATATGCTCTGGAATAAATCAATGATGAGTGCAAATGTACAGGGAATTAACCGAACTGGATCAGCGGGTAATTATTCATATAGTGTAATGCAGGCTAGTACAACTGGAACCAGTAGCGAGAGCATGCCAATTACTGGCGTATCTTGGTTTAGTGCGGCACGTTTTGCCAACTGGATGGCAAATGGTCAACCAGCAGGAGTGGAAGACAGCACCACTACTGAAAATGGAACATACAATCTCAATGGTGCTACCAGCGGTACTGCAGTTGCCAAAAACACCATCAATCCGAATACTGGAGCTGCACCAACTTTCTACATCCCTTCGGAAAATGAATGGTATAAAGCAGCTTATTATAATGGTGCCGGAACATATTACTCATTTGCAACACAAAGCAATACTCTACCTGGCAATAACGTCAACAGCACATCATCCAATCAAGCCAACTATTTAGATGATGCAGGCAATGGCTACTCAGTATCCCAATCACCAGCGCTAAGCCTAACTCAAACCTATCTAACTAATGTCGGCGCATTCGTTAATAGTACAAGTCACTACGGGACTTTTGACCAAACTGGCAATGTTTGGGAGTGGAATGATCTTGATGGCAAATCATCCAAATTACGCGGTCTAAAAGGAGCGGCATGGACATCTACACCGCCATATTTACAATCTTCATATCGGCTTATTACCGTACCAGCTAGTATCAGCGTGAATGTTGGAATGCGTCTTGCGCGTACTTATCCATAGGCTTTCTTAGCGTAATAGCTCATCTTTTACTACTTGGGAAGATTAAAAATCTTCCCTGGGTTAAGTAAGTTCAAAGGGTCTAATTGTTGCTTGAACTGCTGCATCAGCTGATAGCTAATGGGATCGCAAAACTGTTGTAACCAATATTTCTTACTTTGTCCAATACCATGTTCCGCTGAAATGCTACCACCACGCGCAATGACATCCTGATAAACCAGCGGATTCACCAGCTGTTCTAACTCGCTAATTTGCTGGTTATCAGCACCAGCAAGACCAAAATTATAGTGCAGATTACCATCGCCCAAATGCCCAAATATACTAAAATAGCCACGCGGCTCTAATTCTTTTAATTTTGCGCTATTAATTGTCACAAATTCTTCAATCTGACTTAAGGGCAATGAGATATCATGTTTGGCAGCATAACCATGTTGTTTCTCCGCTAGAGGAATTTGTTCACGTAGTTGCCATAGATATTGACGTTCACTCTCCGAGCTGGCAACAATGCTTTGGCTTAAATCAATTTTATTTTGTTCAAGTAAGGTTAATAAATTTTCAAGAACAAAATCATTATTAACTTCAATTTCACAAATAATACTCCATGGAGCATTACAAATCTCATGCTTAAAATCAAAATAATTTTGGTAAATTTGCCAGCTATCGTGCTTGATAATTTCAAAGGCACTGACATTATTGGTATAGTAAGTTTTAAGCTGTTTTAGTAACTGCAATGCTTGGGCAATACTGCTTACGGGAAACATTAAAGTGCAATACGCTGGGGGTATAGGAAAAAGTTTAAGAGTAGCATGAGTAATAATGCCTAGAGTTCCCTCGCTGCCGATCAATAATTGCTTGAGATCCAGATAGGTATTATCTTTACGCAGCGCTGTCAGCCCATCTAAAACCTCACCATTAGCCAATACGGCACGCAAACCAAGTGTTAGATCACGAATCATACCGTATTTAAGTACCTGCACACCACCGGCATTAGTTGCCAAATTACCGCCAATCTGACAGCTCCCCTGACTAGCTAAACTTAACGGAAAATATAATCCATGTCTACTAGCGTATTCTTGAACTTGTTGCAAGGTACACCCAGCCTCGACAGTTAATGAGTAATTATCGCGATCCAAGCTTATAATCTTATTCATCCTTTGTAAGTTCACTATCAGTTGCGGTTGGCTATAGTCACTTAATGGGGTTGCTGCACCACAAGTCGAAGTATTGCCGCCTTGCGGAATTATTGCAATTTGCTGTGCTTGACAGAATTTAACTAATTCTTGAATCTGCGATTGTGTCTGTGGAAATACTACCGCAATGGCAGAACCATGGTAGCGTTTACGCCAATCAGTCGTGTAAGGATTAGTTAACTGCGGATTATCAATAACATTGTCTTGACCGCAAATCTGGTAAAGCTGATTCAGACTAGTCATCCATTTGCTCAACTAAATCAATATAATCCTGTAATGAGTTAGTTTGGGTAATGTGGGTTGTGAGTCGTTGGCGCCAAAATTTTGCGCGTGGTTGCCCATGATAAAGTCCAATCATATGGCGAGTTGCGTGATGTAAGCGCCCGCCACGTGCGGCGATTTGTTCCAAATAAGCGATCATTGCTAATGCAACTTGTTTACGGGAAATGATTTCAGATTCCACACCATTATACAAGCGATCAAAATCGGCAAATAAATACGGATTGTAATAAGCTTCACGTCCAAGCATCACTCCATCAACCTGTATCAGATGTTCATCTATTTCCGCTCTAGTCTTAATCCCACCGTTAATCATAATCTCTAAATCGGGAAAATCTCGCTTGAGGCGATAGACAAAATCATAGCGAAGCGGCGGAACATCACGATTAGCTTTAGGTGTCAGCCCCTTAAGGATTGCATTGCGAGCATGAACCACAAAATGAGTACACCCAACTGCAGCAATTTGCCCAACAAAATCTACCAGATAATCATAATTATAGTCATAATCCAAACCAATGCGGTGCTTAACCGTAATCGGAATCGCTAATGCATCCTGTAAAGCTTTAACACAATCGGCAACCAGTTGTGGCTCCCGCATCAAACACGCCCCAAAACTACCAGATTGGACTTTATCGGATGGACAACCGCAATTGAGATTTATTTCACGGTAACCATAGTCATAACTGATTTTAGCTGCATTTACCAGCTTGGTTGGATCTGAGCCACCCATTTGCAAAACTAGAGGTTGTTCGCACTCGCTAAAGCCCAACAACTTATCGCGTTCGCCATGAATTGCAGCATCTGCAACCACCATCTCAGTATAAAGCGTGGTATGCTTAGTTATCTGCCGCATAAAAAAACGATAATGACGATCACTCCAATCTAACATCGGAGCAATCGCAATTTTTGGGGTTTGAGTAGTCATAGGTTTAATTATTTACTAAAATAATATCATAGCGCTCCAGATTTTCTTGCAGTTTCGCATTACTCCACAAATTAGGCAAAATCTTATCTGAGGTATTCCCCTGTACTTCTGCCACTATTTGCGCATTAGGAAAGTGTACTTTCTGCTCTTGCCAAACTTTATCACTGGTTACTAAGTAATACTTCTTCAATTCTGGATTATCACTCGGGTTGTCTGTTTTGAAATACTGATTATGTGCATAAAACTCTAGCGTCCGTGAATCAAATCTATAATCAACTACCGCGATTTCTGGATTTTGGCTGGTAACCTGCGCAGCAAGGATTCCGCTATCATATTTAGCGTAGATGTTACCAATTAAAGTAGCATAAATCGCCATAGTCAAGCAGATTGCCAGCGTTGGGATTAAGATTGCTTTAACAAAAGGAATTTGCCCAAAATTCTTAATTACATAAATCACCAATAATAATTCAAGAACGACAAATAGTCCGAGCATCCAGCCCTTAAATACCGCACCAATGACAACAGCAAGTAGCGCTAACATGATGATACCCAAATAGCTTTGCACTGCAAAAATCTTATGGTTGGTCGTTCTTAAATCATAAAGAAATTTAGCCGATAAAATTGCCGCAAACGGAAAAATAATATTCGTATAATGATCAACTTGAAACGAAGTTACACTAAACATCACAAAGCTAACCCAGAAGTAACCCAAAAGAAAAATTAAAGCTTGTTTATCACTACCTGACAAGGTTTTAAATTTACGAATTAAGGCATACATCGCGGTCGGATAAACCAATGACCACGGTAAAAATGCCCACAGGAAAGTATGAACAAAAAACACCTGATGAAACGCTGGTGGGTTAGTGCTATAAATATAGCCAGTATTAAAAAAGCGTCCAAATTGACTATCAACAAAAAACCAGCGGATTCCTGAGACATGATTATGTCCAAAAATTATTTTCTCGGGATGCAAATCAAATTGAATGTACAGCGCAATCACTTCTGGCAATGCCAGAATAAATGAGAGCGCTAGCGCGCCAATCCATTTCGGATGAATAACGTTAACCAGTCGCTTAGTATAAACCCACACACAAAATAAACCACTGACAATAGTTATAACAACAAAAACACCCTTGGTCATCAATGCCAGAGCAGTGAAGAATGCTCCAAGAATTAAACTACTCCAGCTAAACTTACGGTCATAACACAACCAATAATAAACCGCGGGCATGATTTGCCCAAGTAAATAAGCTTCTGCACGAATATCATTCGCAGAGAACATCAAATGAAAAACACTCAGATAAATCAGTGTTGCCAATAAAGATACTGTATTGTTTTTATATAGTAAGTTGCTTAGCCGATAGGTATAAACTGCACCAAGGAGATGAAATAAAAAACCAGGCAAAATATAGGCAAATGAATTTATGCCAAAAATCTTAAAGGATAATGCGCTAATCCAAAAAGGAAAATGTGGTTTATCCAGCCAGTCCTGATTACTTAACACCAAATCAGTCCAATCATTAGTTTGGGCAATATGTTTAGCAATGCTGCCATAGTATGGACCAAATGAAGTGCTGGTCATCGGAAAAAACAATCCGACGGCAGTGGCAATAATTGCCAAAACAATCAGATTTTTAAGCAGTCTGTCAAATTTGGTTAGATATTCCATTTTGCACCCTCATTTTTCTCAATTATATTAATTATTCATTCCGAGATTTTATCAGGAACTCATAAGCTTCCCGAATATTTTTGCTTGGCTGTATGATTTTGTGAATACTCATGGTAGAAATTAGACTATTAGATAAAAAATATCTCACTAAAAGGCTATACGGGAACAGAACCGAAACACTGGTAAGCGATTTACAACGAAGCTTGCTAATTGTAAGTGAAAAATAAATCAATGAGCAAGTTAGATGAATCTGATTAAGTACATAGCTATTGGTGAATTTAACCTTTATTGTGCTTATCACGATAACTTCTACTAAGAATTGTATATATCCACTAATTTCGTTTGAAAGTTACTCAGAATATTGTAAATATTTGTTATAATCACCAGATAAATTATTAATGGTGGCAATCATGTCCAATTATCTGCAAATTTTTATTACTTTACTCAGTTTACTTAATCCAATGTTTGCCCTCGGACAATATCTGGACATGACTAAACATATGACTCAGGAAGATAAACAAAATATCTCAATCATGTGTGGATTGACCGTATTTGCACTACTTGGATCATTTCTCTTTTTAGGGCAGTATATCTTAACCGCATTATCTATACACGCCTACTCATTGCGCTTAGGTGGTGGAGTTATTTTACTACTCCTTGGAATTAATTTAACGCTCAGCTCAAAATCCGAAGGGGATAAAGCTAGCGTCAATCAAAATTACGACCAGAGTCGGATAAAAACTCTTGGTGTCAGCCCATTAGGGTTGCCAATGGTGGTTGGTCCAGCAAGTATGGTTTTAGTTATCGTTTATGGGGAGGATGCTCCGGGACTTGTAGGTAAATTACCAATTTTAGTGATTTTAGCAGTAATCGCTACTATTATTACCATTACATTTATTTTATCTAGCTATATTGCACGCGCAATTGGTGATGTCGGGGTAGTAATTATAACCAAAATCATGGGTCTCGTCGTAACGGCAATTGCTTTTGAAATGATTATTGCAGGAATGCAAACCGTAGTTCCAATCTTGATGGGTAAATAAAGAAACTCCAGAACTATGTTCTGGAGTTTCTTTATTTAGATTTTCGTTTTAAGACTCGTAGTAAACTTCTTGAGAGTCGGAATTGTACACGAAGCACCAGAAAGATATTTACGATGGCGCTCACAGTGTAGTGAGCAGTTACACCTAATTTATGCTCTGATCGTTATACTCTTCACTAAGATACTCACGCATTTTCTGTAATGCCTTAACTTCAATCTGACGAATCCGCTCAGCAGAAACACCAAATTCATCCGCCAAATCGTGTAAAGTCAATTGATTTTCGCTATCAGCTAGCCATCGAGTGCGAACAATGCGCTGTGAACGTTCGTCTAACTGCTCTAATGCATACTCTAGTCCAACAGTTTGAATATGATCTTGTTTTTTGCGCTCGATCATTAATTCAGGCGTGTGCTCATAATCTGTTAACCAATCAATTGGTGCTGAGTCATCACTATTATCATTAATCAACGAAACATCTGCCCCTGTCAAGCGCATATTCATATCAATCACATCTTTTTTAGAGACATCCAATGTATCTGCAATCTGTGCTGCCTCACGATCAGAAAGATTACCCGTATCTTCACGTTGTGAACGTAAATTAAAAAATAGTTTTCTCTGCGCTTTTGTTGTCACAGTCCTGACAATTCGCCAGTTTTTAATCACAAACTCATTAATCTCAGCCTTAATCCAGTGCATTGCAAATGTAACCAAGCGCACTTTACGGCGCTCATCAAAGCGTTTTACTGCCTTCATTAACCCGATAGTACCCTCTTGTACAATATCTGCCAGCGGTAAGCCATAACCCAAATAGTTACGTGATATTGAGACCACTAGCCGCAAGTGTGATAATACTAAACTTCGTGCCGCATCAACATTTTCTTCTTCGCGCCATTGTTTTGCGTATTCGTATTCTTCTTTTTCCGTTAATAACGGCAGGCTATTTACATAGTTTATATAAGCATCCATGCTACCATTAGAAACTACTGGTAAATTGGCAAAAGCTAAACTTGTCATAGATACGCCTCCTTGTCTATAATCCAGCTTGCGATTATAACAAACCATACTAATTAAGTCAAGTTATATTAGTATAATCTTAATTACATTGTTTAATGTGCCAGAGCTATTCGCATAACTCTAGCATCTCTTATATCTTGTAACGCTTGTTACCACAATAAATAGTTCAGTTTCCATTCCCTATATGAATCTATTTAGCCTCTAAAAACTACCAAATGATATTCCATAAGGAATAAATGAAGGTATCACGCTTGAATTCGGTGAATATATACTACACGCAGAGTCCGAAACGCTACCATCCGAATTTAGTGGACAAATATAAATCAGATTGCCATTCGAATATGGTGCATATAGATACGGCTTACCATTCAAATTCACTGCCGTGATACTCTGTACACCTGTTATATCAAGAGTTGTTGAATCAATATAATTACACCCAGTAACATCAGTAAATTTACCTTTATTTACTCCAGAAGTTTCGATTTTGCAATATGCCACCTGATTTGAATAATCAAGCACATAGACATAATAATCAGCGCCTATTTGAACAGCACTTAATGACGTTGGGTTCGTTATCGACATGCTACCATAGGCTGCCCGGCAATTACTATATCCAGCGCTACTACTCACATCGCAGACCGAAATTTTAGCATTGTATGGACTATCAGTATTATTTGTCCCAGAAAGATATACCAAACTACTGCCATTAACAACTATACTGGTGACACCCTTGGATCCGATCGTTGGCGATGTACTGGCGGTATTACAAAACAATGATGACTCTTGAAAAACTGTACAGTAATTGGGATTATTGCCACTATTACTCGCAGGTATTCCAGCTAAATAGGCAAACCAATTGTCACCTGTCGGAGCGAAAGCAAGATTGCCATACGGCGGGAAAGTTTTAGTAACACATTTGGTATTATCATAAGTACCATTTGAATCTAACGCACAAGTAATATATGAACCAGGTGATGAAGTATCTGAAGTCAAGACATACAGATAACTACCAGTTGGATCAATAATAGTCGATAACGCATTTAGAGAGGGATCTGGACGTGTCGAGGCAGTTAGACAAGTTAATGAACCGTCAATATCTGAAGCAGTACACTGAAAAACCCCAGGAGTCCAGTTTGCAACATACGCATAAAATGCATTAATTGCCACAGTGCTTTCACCGTTAGTCAAACCGCTCGCGTTAGCAGTTATTATAATTGGCGTTGTTGCAATTGCAGTAGACGCTGCACATAAATTACTACCCGTTGTTGTCGAGCATGAAGTTCCTGCAGCAGAAATTGTACACGTAGCAGTAGTTTGAGCATAGCTCACCGCCTTTGGTGAACCAAAACCATAATTGCTACTAGATGGTATCGTAAAAGTTACAGGTGTATCACTAACAACAGCTTGATTTGCTGTAGCAGTAACTACATCACAACTACCCCCAGCAATTGGATTTTGACTAGTAGTTACGGCTAATGATGGAGTTTTTGCCGCAATCGTTAAATTGACACTACCAGTTGTATAACCACTCGCGCCACCAACAACCGTGATCGGCGTACCAGCAGTTGCGCCAGTGGCCGCACATAGATTATTTCCAACAGAAGTTGAACATGATGAACCACCCTGAGCAATGGTACAAGTAGCCGAGCTTGGGTATGGTGCTGACGCAGCAAAACCATAATTATTCGGATCACTTGGAGCTGCAAATGTTATTAAAGTTGCTGGACCTACTGGGCTCGGAACTGTTGCCGTAAGCGTACTACAAACGCCACCAGCTTGAGGGTTCTGATTGCTCGTAATAGTTAAAGCAGGTATTGGACTTGGCGACGGACCTGGGCTCGGACCAGGTGCAGGGCTTGGCGACGGAGTAGGAGTCGGCGTAGGGCTTGGAGTCGGAGTTACATTAGGGCTAACATTTTGCCCAGTTTGACCAAAGTTAACTTGCACTTGCCCACTAGGATTTTGTGCAGTTGCAAAAACTGAATTAATCGTCGGTGTTGATGCGGTATTTTGTAACTGATAATTTATTGCCACCGCTTCTTGTTTATTTAAAGTGGTTGTAGTATTTGTTATAGTTACATTTTGGCTTGAGCTTCCAGTCTGAATTTGCGAGGCAGTCATATCGCCAATATTATACAAAAATCCAGATTGTGATGGATTGGTCGCAGTTAGAAATATCTGATTAGGAATAAGTTGCAGATTAATATTAGAACCCTGAGTAGTAAAACTATAGATAGTAGTACCAGTGCTAGTATTTGTTGTTGAACCATTCAAACTATGATTCGCGTGACTAAGCTTATCAATATTATTTGTTGAAACAGTTTGATACGACGTTTGAACTTTCATGTTCTGAGACAATCCTACACCTTGTGGAATAGGTAACGCAATCTCAACAACATCTCCTTGCTGCAAGATAGATTTATCTGGACCTGAGTTATTGCTAACTACAAACTGCCCTGAAATTAATGTACCACTTTCATTTACCAGTTGAACTGTATTTATATTACCAAGCTTAGAAGACTGAATTACTGCAGTAACAAGAATATAAGGAAAACCTCCTTGTGAATATTGCACCTTATTATAAAAATATAAACCAACACCATTAGCATTAGCTACATTATTAAACGGCACTTGTTGTATACCAATTGCAGCGTTGGTATTTACATTATTAGCTGATGCAGTTACTATAGCCGCTCCTGCTATGGCTGATTCGGCTACTGAAAGTTTTATGTAACAGTTAGTATACGCCATAATGTTAGAACAATTTGCGATACTTTGAGAATCAAGTACCAGCTTACTTCCAGCACCAACCTGATTTCCCAAGCTATAACTGATACCGTTAATTACTGAACTAGAGTTATTAGACACTACCAGATAATTATTCCCAATTTTACCTGGTAGCGAAGGAACAATACTGGGAGCAGTAAGAATAAGCTGGCTATTCACTAGTGGTGTATTTTTACCACCATTACTACTTCCGCCATTGCCACATGCCGAAAGTAACGGCAGCAAAGCAATTACATATGAAATCGTGCTGGATCTTGTTTTATTCTGATTTTTTATAAGTGGTTTTATTTGTGACATTTCTAACTCTTTACATAAATACATTGCATAACGCTAAATTATAACAATAAAGCAACTAATATTAGCTTCAAATTTTAAATAGATACATCTTTTCTTTTCAATAACGTCAAGCAACTTAAATTCTAAAGAGGTAATGTAGTTTTTTGACACAGGTTATTAACGATATAAATTCTTCAATAAATAAAAAAGCCTCTGCTATTTAGCAGAGGCTTTTTTATTTACAAGTACGCTAAGCACCATTCCTATCCAGAAGATGGAATTTTTCCTTAACTTTAGCCCACTCTTCAGCATCAGCCGGAGCAGGTTTTTTGGCTGTAATTGGTTTCCAGTTTGGATGTTTTGATAACTCTGCATTAAGTGCAATAAAATGCTCTTGATCTGCAGGAACTTCGTCTTCTGGAAAAATAGCATCCACGGGACACTCAGCTACACATAACGTGCAGTCGATACACTCCTCAGGATCAATTACCAAAAAATTCGGTCCTTCACGAAAACAATCCACAGGACAAACATCAACACAATCCGAATGCTTACAATTAATGCATGATTCAGTAATTACATAAGCCATTGATTAGAGCTCCTTATTTTCTTTCCACTGCAATGGCAACACCCATTCCACCACCGATACAAAGCGTCGCCAAACCTTTTTTAGCATCACGACGTTTCATTTCGTGCAATAAATCAACAAAAATACGGCAACCTGAAGCACCTAGAGGATGTCCAATAGCAATTGCACCACCATTAACATTCACTTTGCTAGTATCCCAACCTAATTCTTTATTTACACCAAGGGCTTGCGCAGCAAATGCTTCATTAGCTTCAATTAAATCTAAATCTTGATGTGTCCATCCTGCTTTAGCCAAAACTTGTTTAGTTGCATATACCGGACCTAAACCCATGATTTCTGGAGCCAAACCAGCTGAAGAACCAGCAGCAACATAAGCCAATGGAGTTAACCCTAATTCTTTAGCCTTAGCTTCGCTCATTAACATAACCGCAGCTGCACCATCATTAAGACCAGATGCATTACCTGCAGTTACTGTACCATTTTCTTTCTTAAAGGCAGGCTTTAATTTCGCTAATGATTCCACAGTCACACCATGTTTGATAAATTCATCTTTAGCAAATACTACTGGATCACCTTTACGTTGTGGAATTGTAACAGGCACTATTTGTGCATCAAATTTACCAGCTTTTTGCGCAGCTTCTGCTTTATTTTGCGAAGCAGTAGCAAATTCATCTTGTTCAGCTTTAGTAATGCCTAGTTTTTCTGCGATATTTTCTGCTGTAACACCCATATGGATCTTGTTATACACATCAGTTAGGGCATCAGCAACCATTGAATCAACCAAAGCAGCATTACCCATTTTGAAGCCATCACGCATTCCAGCTACAAAATGTGGTGCCAAAGACATATTCTCTTGCCCTCCAGCAATTACAATCTCAGCATCGCCAGCAATAATCGCTTGCGCACCTAAATGTACCGCTTTTAAACCTGAGCCGCATACTTGGTTAATTGTCATGGCTGGAACTTCTTTAGGCAATCCACTTTTAATTACCGCTTGACGAGCCGGGTTCTGTCCAGCGCCAGCTTGTAAAACTTGTCCCAAAATAACTTCAGAAATTTGTTCTGGTTTAACGCCAGTTTCTTCTAATAAGGCTTTAATCACTATTGCACCAAGCTCTGATGCAGGAACTTTAGCCAAGGTACCATTAAAGTTACCTACTGCAGTTCTTTTTGCTGCTACTACAACTACTTTTGTCATATTCCATCCCTTTTAAAAGTTAAAAAATTCTCAATATACTTTCTTACATAAGCAATTATTTAGTTCTTAGACTAGGAGCAAATTCTTTGAAGCGCGGAATGTACACGAAGTACATGAGCACTGGATAAGTAT
>CAZTBH010000029.1:22736-35461 GCA_964611845.1 uncultured Neisseria sp. | reverse complement strand
TCTTTCCCTACACGACGCTCTTCCGATCTATTTTCCATTTATGCTCTTTCAATTTTGCTTTTTCTATATTTATTTGCTAATAAAACCAAATCTAAAAAGGAACCTCGTTCGCTTGATTTAACAGGATAAGTTGAATAAACAGCATTAATGAATTTATTCCAAGATAAATCCTTTGTTATTTCAATAATAAAGTTCAAAATATTTTTTTCTGTTTCATTTGGCTCATTAAAATTAGCATCATTCAATAACTCTACTAAGTATTTATCGTTACCGTACATAGTAGTTGAACTTCTAATTTTAAATCTATTATCATTATTAATATCATTTTCAATATCATCAACATATGGGCCATAATGATTAAATTTCCATTTTATTGAAGATATTTGGGATTGAAAATCAATCGCTGATTTCCAATCTGCTAAATATACTAATTTATTTAAACGTCCTTTAGTAAGTTCATTTGGATGATTTTTTACTATATACCTAACAATGTCAATATTTTCCATTATAATCCCTCCAAGGTCTTATTCATACTAGCTATAGTATTCGGGTCAATATTCATTTGATTTATTTTTTCATTTAACTCTTTTACATGATGTTTAATTTTATCTTGATATTTTTGATATTGATACCGATTAACATCTGTACTTTGCAAAACTACGACTCCAATTATATTTTGCTTTTTTTCATCAAAGATTGGTACTCCAAGCATATCTTGACTCTGCATATTTCTCCTGTTTTTCTTTCTAGTGCACCACCTATTTTTTATTTTTGGCGATAAAGCATAATGATCTTCTTCGTTTAATACGCTAAATAGATACTCTTTTTCATCTTCAATAATGTACCTACCAACCTTATTATACTTAGAACTAGCAGAGTATCTCCCTATAGAATAAAATTGATCTAAAGAAGAAGAGTAAAGAAAAACACTAATTCTATCGGATTTTTTTGAATGCGTTATTTTTTGTGAAATTTGCCTTAACTCATCATCAATAAATCCACTAATAAATCCTCTATATGATTTTACAGCTTCTAATAATTTTTGATTTTGTTTTCTTAATCCAAATCTTTTATACTCAATAACATAACGAATAATAATTGCTAACGCTAAAATAATAATTAAATAATTAAATATTGTCTGTTTATCACGGCTAATTACTTCATATTGAAAAATAAAAGAAGTTGATGGTATTGAAAATACCGTTGTAATCATTAATATAAAAAATTCACACGCTATTTTAATAAAAAGCATCATTATCTATAGATCTCTTTCTGTAACTCAAAATACTCTTTTTGCAATTCTGGTATCCCGCCAAAATTTACTGCTACATCACGAACAGTACCCAGTCCGCTGAGATTAATTAGTGTACTAAGTTTATCATCAGCAAGCTCAGTAAATCCGTCGCTTTCATAACGCCCCAGGATAAAGCGGATTAATTGCTGGGCGGTTTGATTGGCATGGTTTTTGACAAATTCAGATTGCCCAGCATTCTCAGCACGTTGCTTGCGGGTTTTAATTTCAAGATTGAACGACAAATGCGCCAACAGGTCATAAATGTCGCTATTTTCAGCATCAAAAACTTGTTTTAAGTCATTCAGCTGAGTTTCATCAATATTACGGTGGCGAAGTTGTTCGAGTAAATTTTTCCGGTTCAGCGGATTACTCCATATTTCGCGCAGTCCATCGCCATCCTGATAATATTCGCCCAAAATATCAATTAATAATTCCAAATAGTCTTTGGTTGAAAGCGGTCTGCCATCTTCACCAACATAGGAAGTTTCGATATTGATAACCTTGAGTTTTTTATTTTTTATCTCAATTACCACTTTAGGCTTTGGTTCATTAATTGGTGGCTCGTCAACAATTCCACCATTATCAATATTAATATCGGTTTGATTATCTGGCGTGTCGATAGGTGGGTTATTTTCTGGTTGATCGACTGCGGTTGGCTCATCAATCTCAACTGGTGCGACAGTAGTCGTGGTTGTAGTATCCTCGGGTTCACCATCCCAACGATCATCATAAAATAATTTAGTCGCACCAACAAAATCAATAATCGTGAAAAAGTCTTTTCCTTCAAATACTCGCGTGCCACGCCCAATAATCTGTTTAAATTCGGTCATCGATTTAATCGGCGCAGTTAACACGATATTGCGCACATTCCGCGCATCAACACCAGTGGTCAACATTTTAGACGAGGTTAAAATCACCGGAATATCGCGATCATTATCCTGAAATAATTCCAGCAAATCTTTGCCAATTTCGCCCTCATCCGAGGTAATCCGCACGCAATAATTATTATCTTTAACCGTTTTGAATTTATCAATCGCAATTCGCATATCCAAGGCATGCTGTTGATTTACGCAAAAAATAATTGTTTTATCCATCGGGTTAATGTTTTTGAGAATGGTTTTGGCGATGAGCTCGGTACGTTTGGGAATAATTACTTCACGTTCAAACTGTTCTAATTTAACGATTTGGCTCGGTAAATCACCTTGGATAATATCATCAGGATCAAATTGATACTCATCAATATTAGTCTGTACTTTCTTGACTTTATACGGGGTTAAAAAGCCATCATTAATCCCGTCTTTGAGCGAATACTCATAAACTGGTAAACCAAAATATTCGTAAGTATCGCCATTATCATCGCGTTTCGGAGTCGCAGTTAACCCCAGATGTACCGCTGAACCAAAATAATTCAGAATATCGCGCCAGCTACTTTGGTCGTTCGCGCTCCCACGATGACATTCATCAATAATTATCAAATCAAAGAAATTTGCCGGATATTGTTTATAGTAGGCAGTAATATCCGCTTCTTCATCTTCGCTGGCGGTATCTTTTTGACGGTTTTTATTTTCTGCCACCGCCTGATAAATCGCAAAAAACACATTAGCATTAGTTGGAACTTTACCACCACGACTGCGGATTTCTTTACCATTAAGGCGGATAATATCTTTTTCAATCGGATTAAAGGTGTTGAAGGCTTGATCCGCTAGGATATTGCGATCGGCTAAAAATAAAATCCGTGGACGACGACTGCTGCCGTCACGATTCCATTGCGCTTGAAATAAGCGGTAAACAATTTGAAAGGCGATATAAGTTTTGCCAGTGCCAGTTGCCAGAGTTAATAAAATCCTGCTTTGCTGATTAGCTATCGCTTCGACGGATTTTTGTACCGCAATTTGCTGATAAAAGCGCGGCTTCATTGTCCCCTCGATGTGGAACGGATAAGTGATAATTTTTTCGGTGCTTTTTGCGACACTTCCAAATTTACGTGCGAATAATTCGGCTGGTGTCGGGTAATTCTCAATAAATTGACCTGAGCTGGTTAGTAGCGAATGTTCATAAATTTTGTGTCCATTGGTTGAATAGACAAAATCAACCTTGAGTTTTTCGGCATAGCCAATCGCTTGTTGCAAGCCTTCCAGTGGATCTTTATCCTCGGCTTTGGCTTCAACGATTGCTAGATTAACATTTTTATAGCTGAGCAAATAATCGACGGCATAACGCTTACCGCGTTTATTTCCGGGTAATTTACGTCCATCGGTAAAGAAATATTTAAACCCATGCTCACGGGTGAGATGTAACTCTGTCCAGCCAGATTCTTTTAATTTTGGTGTGATTAACTTTGCTTTGGTATCTGCTTCGCTATAAGCCATAGTCTTCTTTCATTTCTACTACATTTTTGCAACAACAATTGAAGTAATATTTTAACATATCACCCCTTATAACCACATGGTGATTGGTGCTGCAACTGCTTAATATTCCTCGACTTTTTTACAAATCACAGCCAAGCTTATGTTATAATTCGCCCGATCAGGCAGATTGGGCTACCTGAACCCATAAAAGAGGACATCACCCAATTCAAATCATTTAAGTATTTATTCATACTTTTATATACGCCAATTATGGGTTGTGGCAAATAACATATAGGAGTTTTTTATGAATAATTCTTCACGCATTATTTCACTATCTGAAATCAAAATTCAGGCACAAATTTTACTTAAAAATATTAATTCTTCCGAGCCACAGCTTAAAGCTGATGCGCTGGCAAAAATTGCAGGATATTTAAAAAGCATCAATTTAGAGTTAGCCGCCGAAGACATCCAGCTCAAACATTGTCTGGGTTATTTTGCCGCTGATTATGGCTTTGCAAATTGGGCGAATTACAAATTTTATTTTGAACATTCACAGTTAAGCAAATTTATTCCGCAAGGTGGATTTTTCAATCAATGGTTTAGCAATTATCGAGAAGCCAAAGCGATCTTAAAAGCTTCTGGTGGTTATTTGTTGCCTTACCAGCAGCAGTTTTTTATTTGCGAGCGTGGTTATATTGAATATCTAGGCTTAAACCCCGATGACGAAAATTGGCGCAAAATCGCTTATAATTGGGTCGAACCAGAAAATCTAAGCGCATGGCAGGAACTTAATCAGGCTTATGCAAATCTTAGGAAATAATTTTTTAAAAGCTAAAATATCCGCGATAAATAATTCCGCGGATACAGGCTAAATCAAATCCACTTCTTACGTCGGAAAAATATCAGCATTCCACACGAGATCAAACCCATCACCAACAGCGCACACGGATAACCGTAGCGCCAATTCAGCTCAGGCATATATTTAAAATTCATACCATACAGACTGGTAATAAAAGTAATTGGAATAAAGATAGTAGAAATAATCGTCAATACTTTCATGATCTCGTTCATTTTATTGGTTACCAAGGACAAATAAATATCCATAATGCTTGAGACCATATCGCGCAGAGTTTCAACTGCGTCAATTGCTTGCACTACATGATCGTAAAGATCGCGCAGATAAAGACGAGTAAATGACGTGATAAATTTATGATCCGCCTGTAGTAAGTGGCTAATTTCTTCGCGTATCGGCCAGATTGCCTTACGTAACAGCAATATTTTATGTTTTAACTGAAAGATTTCCCGCGCATTATCCTGCGTTGGGCTGATAATAATATTTTCTTCAATCCGTTCAATCTTATCACTGATTTTTTCCAAAACCACAAAATACTGGTCAATTGTCGTATCCATCAAGCGATATGCCAGATAATCGCTACCGTTTTCCAGTAGATGCACACTATGTCCAGTGCGCAAGCGCTCGCGGATAAGATTGAACGTAGGAAACGGACTCTCGGTAAACGACAAAACGAAATTCTCGCCAATAACTAAACTCAGTTGCTCGGTATTCATTTTATTTAGTTTGTGACTCCATGTGAGAATCTTCAGCGTAATAAAAATGTAATCATCAAAATCTTCAATTTTGGAGCGCTGCGAAACATTCAAAATATCTTCAACCGTAAGTGGATGTAACTTGTACTGCTCTGCGATTTTCCCGATCAAATCAATATCACGCAAGCCTTCAACATGAACCCAAGTAATATGGTTAGCCAAAGCCTGAATCTGTTGTAGGTCAAACTGCGTATTGACATATTCATTAAACTTTTGGCTATTATATGAAGCGATGGTAATTGTCGGTATTACGTCCAGATGATTACCAGTATAAATTGGTGTTCCCGGAAGCTGTCCGGCTTTTTTAACTCGCTTTTGAATATCTGTGCTCATGCTGTATCCTATCTTATCAATCTGATCAAAACGCTATTTAGCTCTCATTGATGCCTGTGCTCGCTTATGCTCCTGTGCATGTTTAGCCAAATCCAGATAAATCAACTGCCCGTTATCGATCAATAATTTACCCTTAACCATCACTTTATCCGCACGAGTTGCACCACAAATAATCAGCGCAGCCAAGGGATTATCCGCCCCCATAAACTGAATTTCATCCAATTTAAACATCGCAATATCGGCTTGTTTGCCAACAGCTAATTCACCAATATCTGTTCGCCCCAGCGCCGCTGCACCACCTTTGGTTCCCCAGCGTAAAATATCATTATGACTGAGAGCAGAGCTATATTGCAAACGCTGTAATAAAAAGGCCTGACGTAATTCAAGCATCATATTTGAGTGATCATTGGAAGCAGAACCATCAACTGCAATACTTACTTTACAGCCAGCACGTTCTGCTGCAACACCACGAAACATCCCTGAAGATAAAATCATATTGGAAGATGGACAATGCCCCATCCCAACTCCTGCACGCCCTAAACGAACTAACTCTTCATCAGTATAATGAATAGCATGCGCCAGCCAGGTTTTATCATTCAACCAGCCCACCTGCTCCAAATAATCTAGCGGGCGACAGCCAAACATTTTTAAACAAAACTGATTTTCATCCTCAGTTTCGGATAAATGGGTATGCATCCGCACATTGTGTTTCTTAGCCAAAATTGCCGTATGTTCCATAATCGATTTGCTGACTGAAAACGGTGAGCACGGTGCTAAAGCAATCTGTATCATCGCACCATCACTATCATCGTGATATTTATGAATCAGCCGTTCACAATCCGCCAAAATTACATCCTCATCCTGCACCACGCTATCCGGAGGTAAACCACCATCTTTCTGAGATAAATTCATCGAGCCACGGGTTAGAACTGAACGTATCCCTATTTCGCGCGCTGCTTCCACCTGAATATCAATCGCATTTTCTAACCCACGCGGAAATACATAATGATGATCTGCCGAGGTAGTACAGCCTGATAGTAATAATTCCGCCATTGCCGTTTTACTCGCAACGTGCAGGTTCTCAGGTGTCAGGTTTTGCCATACTTTATATAATGTAGTTAACCAATCAAAAAGCTCTTTGTCCAGCGAATCATTAAATGCGCGAGTCAAGGTTTGATAGTAATGGTGATGAGTGCTCACCAAACCAGGAATTACGACATGCTCACGCGCATCAATCACAGCATCGACGGCCATGCTTGGCTGATTACCTCGCGCAACTAACTCAATAATTTTGTCATCTTCAATCACCAAACCATTTTCAGCCTGTTGTGCCAAAATAGCCAAGGGATTTTTAATCCAGGTTTTCATGATTTATAGCTTTCCTTAATAAACAAACTAATCGTAAATGCTTGTAAAATAGCGAAGAAAAACAAAGATAGTGCCACGCGATCAGAAAATAGTATATTTTGTACAAATTTTATCTCGATCTGCAAAACTGAAGAAATTACCAAGCTCATTAGTGCACCGCTTAAATAAACGACAGTATTACATACTCCAATACCAACGCCTTGTACCTCGGCAGGCAACACTTCCATTATTACCGTATATGACAAAACGGCGGTACTGCAACACAAGCCAAAGCCAAAATATAAAACCATTGCCGTAGCATGATTTAATTGCGGAGCAAAAAGTAATATGCCCAATAATATCGCAGCACTTAGACTTCCAGTAATTAATAATTTACGACGTGATTTTAGTTTACCCGATAAGATACCCATTAGTGGATTACCCACCGCCAAACCCAAAAACATAATTGAATTAATCAATGCCGCACTGCTTAATGTATTTCCTGAAAAGCTCTTCTGAAAGCTGATATCCCAATTAGCACCAAGATTAAACAAACTCCCCAAGAGCAAACCAGCAAATAAAGTCACTATCCAAAATTGTTGGTTTGTCAGTAGAATTTTGAAAAGCTGCGAAATACTTACTGTTGACTGAGATACTTGAGTTGACGTCGCTTGCATCGCCTTTGGGCGGGTTTTCACAATTAAAAAAAGTCCGATAGCTAGAGTAAACCCCAGCAAACTTAAATACCAACTAACGTATCGCCAACCATGGACTAAACTAATTATTTCAGGTAAAAACATATTGGCAGCAACTACGCTGATATTTCCGCTACACTGAGTTAACCCAAACAAAACGGGAAACTTATCTTTAGAGAACCAGCGCCCAATCAAAAGAGCAGTACTCACAAAAGCAAATGCTGAACCAACAGCAACAACTACCCGTGCTAATAGCAACATTTCCAGTGATGTAACATTTTGATACAGAAGCATACCCAAACCCACGAAGGTTGCGGCAAAGCTTAAAATAATTTTGACCGAGTATTTGGAAACCAAGATACCAGCGGGAACCTGACAAAGAGCATAACTCACAAATGAAACTGAAGCTAGCAAACCAAGTGCACTACTATTTAAGTTCAGCTCATGTTGTTGCAAGGTTAATGAAACTGCATAAAAACCATTGGTAATAAACAACTCATAAACAACAAAGACTGTCGCCATCAGCCAAATTAAGCATGCCCGCAGATTAGTTTTCATGAGTTCCTCTAATAAATAAAACATGAAATAAAGCACTAACATTATTGACCACAATTAATAAGATTTGCACCACAAGTCATGACCAGATATTAATTATACTCCACTGTGATAGGTAAAAATAGTTGTCCGTCTTTTTTAGTTATGATTAACTATACTCACCGGATTTTTACCGAGGTTACGAAGAAGTAGTGCTATAATTATTAATTGCCAAAATTCTTCCACCGATCAAACCCAAATATGATCCGTGAATATAATCAATAATCTCTTGGTGTATATATGCTGGATGATTTATCTCTTTTTGTTACTTTGGTTGAAAGTGGTAGCTTTGCTAAGGCCGCAATACGCTGTGATATTTATCAATCTAAATTAAGCCGGAGATTACAAACACTAGAACAAACTTTGGGTCAGATCTTGGTAGATCGGTCGGTCAAAAATACAATTGTACTGACTGAAGCGGGTATAATCCTTTATGATAAGCTGCACGAAAATATCACCCGCATCAATAATAAGCTTGATAATCTCAATGATTTATTTAAAAGCCCTGCGGGCGAACTAAGATTAGCGTTACCGCCGATCTTAGCCAATGAGTTTATTCTCCCAACTTTAAATGATTTTATTCTAGAATACCCACATATAAAATTAACCATCATCTACTCAACACAAGATGTTTCATTTCTGGATAAGGGATTTGACTTAGCCCTAACTAGCATCATACCTAGGCGAGGTGATTATAAGATTCATACTGTGTGTTCAGCAAGCTCAGGATTATTTGCATCAATTAAATACCTTGAAAAACATGGAACTCCACAAGAGCTAGAGGATTTAGAGCGGCATAAAATAATACTTCCTATTTTAGATGGAAAAGTTTTTAATCGCTGGGTTTTGTTAGATGAAGAGAATGTGTCACACAATCTATATTTTGAAACACATTGCTTAACTTATGACAGTTCATTAGCTGGAATAAATCTAGTTAAAAATCACATTGGAATTTCACCACTATTACATTTTAACGCTAAAAACATTCTTGAAAACGGTGAAGTAGTACAAATATTACCTAAATATCATTTTGCAGAAATGCCATTTTATATAATTAAACCCCACGAAAATAAAAGCGCGCAGATTTCATTAGTTGAAATGTTTATAACTAACATCCTCCAGAAAATTAATCTATCAAACTGACATAGTTATATAAATCCACATACATGGATTTAGTTCGTGATAGGCTGCCACTTTTTCTATAAATAGAATCCCAGTTCTAAAACTGCAAATACTTATTTAAATCTCTAAATGTATAATTACACCCTTAATCACAGCTATGTTAGCGTAGCACAAAAAAGGGATAAGCAAATGAAAAGATTTAAGAGTTATCAGATAATTTTATTAGCACTAACATTTTATTACACTTCAGCACATGCTTTAAAATTCAGCTGTTCATCACCTGATATTCCAGTACAATATTTACCATCTAGCTGCAATGCTAGTTCTTCGGGAATCACTGCAAATAATAGCAATGGTCAATATTATGCGCCATGCTCAGGCAGTTCGCCAAGTTTTTATATCTCTTGCCCTGGAATGAACACCTACAAACCAAACGCTACTGGAGTACTAAGTAATGGCGGAACTATTGCACCTGCATCTTTTCAAAACATATACAATTACAATGATGCTACTACTAGAAGTCTAATGACAGAAGCTTCTCCTCAGCCAACACTAACAAAAGATGGCGAAACAATAAATCTTGATCAATATTGCCCAGCAGGAACCAGAGGCATAATCGCAAAAGATAATTATATTAATGACTATATGATTGCTTGTAAGTAAAAAAACCTACACTCAAATATTTGATTATTGGACATGACAGATTAATAAAAAGACAATACAAGGTAGATAGAACTACAGAAGAAGGCTTTTTAAAATCCGATAAAACTCAATATTCAAGACAATGAGCATGTTTATCTATTCTTAATACATAACTACTAAATGGTGTGAGGTTCAATGAAACAATCTGGGTTTACTATAATTGAATTATTAATAGGGATTGCTATTATTGGCGTATTGGCAATAATAGCAATCCCAGCCTATCAAAATTACGTAATACGGGCTAAGATGTCTGAAGCAATACTTTTTGCCGATAATGTAAAAACCTCCGTTACAGAATATTATCAAAGCATGGGTACAATGCCAGATAATAATTCACAGCTAGGATTATCGATCAATAATACAACAGGAAGATATGTTAATGGTATTTCCGTTGGAGCTGGTGGTATTATTACCACAACAGTAAGTATTGAGGGAGTTTCTGGAAGCTTAATTTTCACTCCCGAATCGGAGTAATAACAATATTAATTTTAATGTACTAGTAAATAGACAAAATATTGTCGCACATCCTTATGTGTGGACAGCTAAAAAGATTGGCAATGGAATTAATCAAATACCAATCTCAAAAATTGCGCCACCTAGGCTTATGAACAAAATAACTGCGTGCCTAAAGTAGGACAATTGCTAATAGTTGATAGTACAGATAAAACCTACTAAATAGTCGAGAAGTATTGAGATATCTGTCTCAAACTCTCCCTAATAGTTCTCGGCTATTTCGTAGCTTTTATCAACAGACTACTTGATTATTAAATACTTCTTGGAATAAAAGTTTTTAGTACGCAAAACCACATGAGCGGATGAGCTATATTAACAGATGGATAATTAAAAAAGACCTCCATAACAGGAAGTCTTTGGTGTATCACAATGCGCCAAAAGCAGAATTACTCGCCGCTTGCGCCATAATTAGGTAAATGACGCGCTGATGGATCATCTAGATCACAGTTTGGCCATTCACGATTTGGCAACCAGTAACCACAAATCACATGATCTTGATTCGGGAACATTTCGTTAAATATTTCACGGTACATCAGACCTTCTTTAGTTAACGGTGGATTATCTTTATACTTAGCTGCACCAGCGGCAAATTCAGCATCAGTATATTTAGCCTCAGCCAGTTCGATTAAACAATCAACCAAGCCATGCCCTACTGCATCTGAGAATGCCGCTTTATCACGGAATAAAATTTCAGCTGGCAGATAGTCTGTACCATCAAAAGCCTTACGTAATAGATATTTACCCATATTGTAAGTATTAAGTTTTAACTCTGGCTCAATTTCCATTACATAGGTAACGAACTGTTTATCCGAGAATGGAACCCGGGCCTCAAGACTATTACCCGCGATACAACGATCAGCACGTAACACATCATACATATACAGTTCTTTGATCCGTTTTTGTGATTCTTTTTGGAATTCAACTGCGCTTGGTGCATAGTCAGTATATTTGTAACCAAATAGTTCATCACTAACTTCACCACTTAATACCACACGAATATCACTGTTTTCACGGATATATTTACACAACAGATACATCGGAGTACTAGCACGTACGGTAGTCACATCCCAAGTTTCAGTATGCCAAATAATCGTACGTAATACGTTTTTAATATCTTCCTGAGTGAAAATCACCTCATGATGATCGGTACCAAGATAGTCCGCAACTTGTTTAGCGTATTTTAAATCAATTGGATTATAATCTAAACCAATTGCAAAAGTAGTGATTGGCTTAACGGTATGTTTTTGCGCAATTGCACATACCAAACTAGAGTCAAGACCACCACTTAACAAATAACCAACAGGCACATCAGCATCAAGACGTTTTACAACACTGGCAGTCAAAATATTACGAATATTAACTAAAATTTTGTCCATGTCATATTGTTTACCGCCTGGTAGACGATATAATTCACAGAATGGCTTGATTCCTTCGCCATTGTAATAATGTCCAGGAGGGAATGGATAAACTTTTTCACAAAAAGCAATCAAGTCTTTCATTTCAGATGCAAAAGCGATTTGATTTTCAGCCGTGTAACCATAAAATAATGGACGAATCCCCATTGCATCACGTGCAGCAATAACTCGTTTATGACGTTTATCATACGCAACAAAGGCAAATTCACCATCCAGAATATTACATGCTTCAACTAAGCGGTGATTTTCCAATACCGGAATAATTGTTTCACAATCAGAGTGTGAAATATAAGCATAATCAGTATAAGTTTGCTTTAATTGCTTATAATTAAAAATTTCGCCGTTACATAACATCACCCAACGATCATCTTCAAACGGTTGATCTCCGGCATGTGAAGTATCCACAATTGCCAAACGATGGAACATAAAAGTATAATCTTCGACTTGTTTAATTTTTGTAATATCCGGGCCACGATAGGCAATCTGACTCTCGGTACCATATTTGCTTGGTCTGACGCTAATTCCACACATTGTTCTATAATTCCTTTTCTAATTAATCGGTCAAACTCTACCAGTTTGAAACGCTGAATTTCAATAATTTAAGGCGGACAACCGTATTTTCTCTATAGTGAATCTATGATTATAAAATATTTTCCCGTAATTGTGTGAGTAATTTTATGCTAAAATCATCATATATTTAAATAAAATTCAAAGGTTATAACTCTATGTCATTAAAATGTGGAATCGTCGGACT
>CAZTBH010000029.1:11870-22726 GCA_964611845.1 uncultured Neisseria sp. | reverse complement strand
GGACTGCCAAATGTTGGTAAATCAACTCTTTTTAACGCCCTTACTAAAGCCGGAATCGCCGCGGAAAATTATCCATTTTGTACTATTGAACCCAATGTTGGAATCGTTGAAGTTCCCGATGAACGGATGGATGAATTAGCTAAAATCGTTAATCCACAACGCATGCAACATGCTATTGTTGAATTTGTTGATATTGCTGGATTGGTTGCTGGAGCATCTAAAGGTGAAGGACTAGGCAATCAATTTTTAGCCAATATTCGTGAAACTGATGCGATTGTCAATGTAGTACGCTGCTTTGACGATGAAAATGTCGTTCACGTTGCCGGTAAAGTTGATCCAATTGATGATATTGAGGTAATTACCATGGAGCTAGCTTTAGCTGACATGACAACTGTAGAAAAAACCATTCAACGTGAAGGTAAAAAAGCTAAATCCGGAGATAAAGATGCTCAACAACTAATCGCAATTTTGGAGCGCTTACTACCTCATCTGAATGAGGGTAAACCAGCACGGACTTTAGGTCTGGATAAAGATGACATTGAATTAATCAAACCACTATGTTTACTTACAATCAAGCCAGCTATGTTTGTTGCCAATGTTGCTGAAGATGGTTTTAGCAATAATCCATACCTTGATAAATTAACTGAATATGCCAAAAACCATGATGCGCCAATTGTCGCAATTTGTGCTGCAATCGAATCAGAAATTGCAGAATTGGAAGATGCTGATAAACTCGACTTTTTGCAGGAAATGGGCATGGAAGAACCAGGTTTAAATCGCCTGATTCGTGCTGGATATAACTTACTAGGATTACAAACCTATTTCACAGCTGGGGTAAAAGAAGTTCGCGCTTGGACTGTTAATATTGGCGCAACCGCTCCACAAGCAGCCGGAGTAATTCATACCGACTTTGAGAAAGGCTTCATTCGTGCCGAAGTAATTGCCTATAATGACTTTATTCAATACAAAGGTGAACAGGGCTCCAAAGAAGCCGGTAAAATGCGTTTGGAAGGCAAAGAATACATTGTAAAAGATGGTGATGTAATGCATTTTCGGTTTAACGTCTAGTATACTCAAGCAGATTCAAAGTATCATTATTAAAGACCATGCAAAAAAAAGCATGGTTTTTTTACACAAACTTAAAACATAGTGCTAAAATACTCCTTGCCCTGCGATGTTCGTGTAGGTAGTGTAGTATTCTCGAACCAATGATGATCTTATATGGGTCGGCTTTCATACAGTGAGCGTGTATTGTTTTTCGAAATGATCCCATAAGCTGTAAGCAAACCCAAATTTTTACTAAGGTTCATCAGAATATTCTCTCATACGGCATAGGCGGGGATTTTTTACACCCCTACCAAATTAACCATATTTTTTACAATGTTTATCTATTAATGCACCAGCTTGCGCATAAACTTAATGACTATATCAATTGGCGAAAAACAGCAGAGCTATTAATCGCGAGCTTACCTGGCGCAATTTTCGCTTATATTTTCAATGATCAGTTTTGGTTTAGTGCAAGTTTAATAGCCGTATGTGCGATTATTCCGATTGGCACTTCTCACCAAAATTTTTTCTTAGCCATACTCCATGCCAGTTATATTTTTGCAATGAGCATCCTGCTCTACTATAATTCTGAGCAATGGCTGTTATACTTGTTTATCTTAACTATGATGGGATTAATTTTTGCAGTTGTTGAGGCAGATAATCCGCACTTCAAAGATGTCTCGACTTGGACGTTTATTAGCGTGATTTATATTTCAATTCGACTACATGGGCGTTATAATTTCAATGCTGGACACCTTGGCGGACTTTACCTGCTAATTTTACTTAGCATTTTTGCCAGTATTATTTCATTTGCACGCTATGATCGAATTTCAATCCATCCAATAATTATTCATCACGCAAAAGTATTACATTATTTCAAATATTTTCCACCGCTGATTCTCAGTATTTTAGTCTGGAAAATATATAATCCGCCCGAAGTTGAATGGTTTATTTGGGCCAGCCTATCGGTATTGAATACAGATTATAAAGAGGCTAAGACCAAGATGAAGCAACGTCTGTGGGGCGGTGGATTTGGAATTGCATTAGGTTTATTAATTATGCCACTGCTGCCGAAATTAGCTATTCTCAACTATGTGTTTTATGTATTGATACTGGTAAGTTTCCGCTTATTTTACAAATATCTATATTGCTATATTTTTCGTTGCTTTTTAATTGTACTCTTTTCAGGGGTTGAGTTTCAAAGTATGGGCAAAATCCGCATCATGAGCATTCTGGTTGGTGGTATGCTTGGATTGGCTTGCTCGTGGCTAATTAGCAATGGTGATAGCTACCTCAAACGCCATTACTGTCGCCATACAACAGCATACTAAGGCTGTAACTGAAATATCCATTTTGGATATAAATTAGATTACTACAAATGCTAAAATATCAATATCTTTTTTAAATATACTAAGAAAGCAAAAACCTGAATTTAAGTGCGGAAACGCACAAATTAATTTCTGAATTAAATTTAAGTTTGACTTTCACAATAAAATTTGATTGGTAACAAAGAGCTATCCTAGCCATTTCAAAATATAGCAAAATGGATAAACGTAATCAATCAAAAAATGATAAACTAAAATCTGTTAATTTAAGAGGTAAAATAAGATGACTAGCCTATTTGAGAAAATTTTTCCCAAAAATGCGAATAACGACTATAAAGGGCATAAGCTTGCGGCATACGTCTTTTTATTATTGGCAGCAGTAGGAACTGTTCGTAGCTGTATCCACTTCCTTGCTCCTGACGGAGGCGCTGGAACTATTGCCGGAATGGATTTATCGGTGGCAGGTGCAGCGGGAATAATTTTTGGCTTTTCACTGTGGGGTAGTTCGCAGCTTCTTTATGCAATCATTCAGCTAGTCGTCTTCTTCCGCTACAGGACGCTAGTGCCATTTATGTATATTTTAATGCTGTGTGAGACTGCAATGCGAATGTTTATCGGGCATATTAAGCCAGTCCATTTTGCTCATACCCCACCAGGTGAGATTTTGAATCATGTCATGATTCCACTTACAATTATCATGCTTATATTATCCTTATGGCACAAAGGACAGCAGAAATAAAAGCGCGCGAAAAGACATGAACAAGCAGACTCAAATAATTTGTCAAAAGCCTTATTTCATTTACTTTTCACGTTACAATCTTGTAATATCAGGATAATTTTTGAATAAGCACTTAGAGATAATAATGGTCACCAATTTAGGTGACCATTATTTCTATTTTTAAAGAATACTCTTACGATAACACTTATGAAGCTATTATCCGTCGAGCAATTTCTTTTACTTTAGCAATTACCAGCTCTTCATCAATTGATACTAATTCTTTATTGGCAAGCAAAACTTTACCATCAATAATTACAGTGTCAACATCAGAAGCTTGAGCCGAATAAACCGCTGCCGATAATGGCTCAGTAATCGGATTAATATGTGCACCTTTGGTACTCAGTAGTATCAAATCCGCTTTTTTGCCAGCTTGGAGAATTCCAGTCGTATTTAACCCTAAAGCTTTAGCTCCGTTGGCAGTTGCCATTGCAATCGCTTGCGAGGAAGTAATCGCTAGTGGATCTTCTGCAACACCATTATGAAGCAATGCTGCCAGATTCATTTCCTTAAACAAACTGAGATTATTATTGCTAGCTGCCCCGTCAGTACCCAGCGCAACATTAATTCCTCGCTGCAACATTTTCGGAACATTAGCAATGCCGCTACCTAGTTTAAGATTGCTAGTTGGATTATGTACTACGTTTACCTTATGACGAGCTAATATTTCATAATCCTGTTCGTCCAAATGCACGCAATGCGCAGCGATAACTGGCACATCAAAAATCCCGCATTTTTCGCACAATTCTGCGCCACTCATTTTATATTTTTGATGGGTTTCGCGCTGCTCTTGCTTGGTTTCTAGCAAATGAATATGAATCCCAGTATTTAGTTGCTTGGCAACCTTGGCTGCCTCTTGCAAAAGCTCGGGATTATAAAGATAGGTTGAATGAACTTCCAAATATACTTTTAGGCGCTCATCGGCAGTGTTGTGCCATTTATTGTAATAATCAGCACAACCAGCCAAATCAACAGACATATCTTTAAACATCAGCGGGCTTTTGGATAATACCGCACGCATTCCGCTTTCCTGAAATGCTTGTGCAGCATAATCCATATGCCAGTACATATCCGCGATACTGGTAGTACCTGATTTGAGCATTTCAATAATCGCGAGCTTAGCTCCCCAATAAACATCTTCCGGAGTTAATTTCATTTCTGCTGGAATAATATGATTGAAAAGCCAGTCTTCCAGCTTTTTGTCACCAGCATAATTACGCAATATCGTTGTGCCACTATGCGTATGAGCATTTACCAAGCCAGGCATTACCAGCATATCGCGCGCATCAATAATCTTATCAGCCTGAAATATTGGAGAAAGCTCCGAACTTGGACAAATAAATGAGATCAAATCATCTTTAATACCGATACAATGGTCAGTCAAAACCATTGCATCAGTCGCACCCGTGATGATCGTCGCATTTTTAATTAAAATACTCATGCATTCCAACTTGATAAATATCTTTCCTGAGCAGGAGTCAATTTATCAATCGCAATACCCCAAGCATCTAATTTCATCATTGCCACTCGTTTGTCAATTTCCGCAGGAATATCTATTACTTGATTTTTTAGATCTTTACCATGTTTGGCTACATATTCCGCGCTCAATGCTTGAATCGCAAAACTCATATCCATGATTTCTGCTGGATGTCCATCACCTGAGGCAAGATTAACCAATTTACCTTCAGCCAACAAAAATACCCAGTGACCTTGTGGCATTTTATAGCCTTTGATATTTTGTCTAAAGTCTTTAGTTTCAGTAGCAACGGCTGCTAAATCTGTCACCGACACTTCACAGTTAAAATGTCCTGCATTGGATAACAAAGCACCATCTTTCATCACTGCAAAATGTTCTTTGGTAATTACATCGCTACAGCCAGTTACGGTTACAAAAATATCACCACGTTTAGCGGCTTCGCTCATCGGCATAACTTTATAACCATCCATCACTGCTTCAGCCGCTTTAACTGGATCAATTTCACAAACAATAACACTTGCGCCCAAACCTTTGGCACGCATCGCAATGCCTTTGCCACACCAGCCATAACCCACAACCACTACATCCTTACCAGCTACGATTAGATTGGTTGTGCGATTAATTCCATCCCACACTGATTGACCAGTACCATAACGGTTATCAAACAAATATTTACAATACGCATTATTCACTGCCATCATCGGGAATTTCAATAATCCTTCAGCTTCCATTGCTTTAAGACGAATTATTCCAGTAGTAGTTTCTTCACAACCACCAATTACGTTTGCCATTAAATCAGGACGTTTAGTGTGGAGCATATTAATTAAGTCACCGCCATCATCAATAATCAAATCTGGAGCAAATTCTAAAGACATTTCGATATGACGATTATATTCTTCAGGAGTCGCATTATACCAAGCAAAAACGCTAAGTCCTGATGCAACTAAACCCGCAGCCACATCATCTTGCGTCGAAAGCGAATTGCTGCCAGTTACGCAAACTTCCGCGCCACCAGCCGCTAACAATAATGCCAGACGCGCTGTTTTAGCTTCCAGATGCACTGACACAGTAATTTTTTTACCCGCAAAAGGTTTAGTTTTGACAAATTCGTCTTCTAAACGTTGCAATAAGGGCATATTTTTTTTAACCCATTCGATTTTCATTATGCCACTAGCACTCAATGCGATATCTCTAATTTGATGTTTCATCATAGACCTTTTTTATATTATCTTAAATGTGAAGAAAAATTTAACTGAGCGGATTTTATCATATAATTATGCTGCAAAGAATCTGAAAATTAACAATCTTTTTCTTGATTCAAAAACCTTTACTTTCTATCATTTCAGCGAAATAAAACTTTGCAAATCATATAGTTAAAAATGCTGCATCGCAACTAAAAAAATGTCCATAATGTTGTATAATTCATCTTTAAATAAAGTTTTAACAACAATATTGTAATGTTTTCATGGGGAATTTAATATGACTAAACGATTACTGCATTTAATTATTTGTAGTTCGCTTCTCTCTGCATGCTCAAAAGAAAAATCAAATGTAGCTGACGCAAGTAGCAATACAAACACACCAACCCGCAATACGATAAATATTTCAATCGGCGGGGAACCACCAACTCTAGATCCAGATTTATCAGGTGATAGTATTTCTTCACGAGTTGCACATGACTTCTTTGAGGGACTAGTATCTTTTGACCAAAAAGGAGAGCCTATCCCAGGATTAGCCGAGAGCTGGGAAATTTCTTCCGACCAAAAAACCTATACCTTTCATTTGCGTAAGGGAATAAAATTTTCTGATGGCACTCCGATTACTGCAACAGACTTTGTCAAATCATGGCAGCGATTTGGCGATCCCAAAACAGGTTCACCACAAAATAATATGCTGGAAATAGTTGTAAATGGCGCACAAATCGCTAAAGGTCAGTTACCACCAAGCTCACTCGGTATCAGCGCACCAAACCAAGACACTGTAGTGGTCAAATTAACACGCCCTTCGGAAGCCTTTCTATACCTACTGAGTAATAATCAGGGCTTTAAGGTTGTGCCTATCAAGGTGATTGCTAGCAAAGGTGCAGCTTGGACTGAACCGCAAAATATAGTTACTTCCGGCGCATACAAAATGACTGAACATGTCGTAAACGGGTACATCAGCGCTGAAAAAAATCCATTCTACTATGCCGAATCAACGGTTAAAATTCCACAGGTTAAATATCTGGCGATTGCAGATCCTAATGCAGAATTCAATCAATATCAAGCCAATAATGTAGATATAACTAATTCAATACCAACTGACCGTTATAAAGAAATCAAGGCAGCATATCCAAAAGAATTATATACTGTTCAACAGGATGCAATTTATTTTTATGACTTCAACATGATGCGCCCCGAGCTAAAAAACAATCTAAAACTCCGCCAAGCACTAACAATGGCTGTAGACCGTAAAATTCTAACCCAAGATATCCTTGGACAGGGGCAAACTGAGCTTTATTCTTACGTAGCACCAACCGTATCAAATGGTAAATATGCTAATGTAAAATATGAGTGGGCAAATTGGACTAGGGAAAAACAAATTGCCGAAGCTAAAAATTTGTATGCTGAGGCTGGCTATGGACCAGACCATCCGCTAACACTTGAAATCTCATATAATACCTTGGATAGTCACAAGAAAATTGCGGTAGCTATTGCCTCAATGTGGAAAGAAACACTGGGCGTAAATGTAATTGCGGCTAATATGGAATGGAAAACCTTCATCCTTGCGCGGCAAAAAGGTAATTATCAAGTTGCCCGCGATGGCTGGGTAGCTGGTAAAAATATTACTGATTATACTAATTTTATGTTTTTATGTAATGCACCGCAGAATAATACACACTATTGTAACCCAGCTTATGATGAATTAATTCGTGATGCTAATTATACTCTTGATCCAGTACAAAAGCAAAGGATGTACTCTCAGGCAATAATGCTGTCAATGAATGATTACCCGATTCTCCCATTATATCAATATACCTACTCTCGCTTGGTAAAACCATATGTTAAAGGTTATGATCCAAAAGACAATCATGGTGATGATGTGATGACTAAATGGATGTATTTTTAGGCATATTTCAAATTAAAATAAAAAGCTACCATTTTAACGAGGTAGCTTTTTATTTAGGGCAATCCTAATTATTTGTACACCGGGAATCTAGCGCATAAATCTAAAGCTTGTTGCTTAACTTTAGCAATCACCACTTCATCTGCTGGATTTTCCAAAACATCAGCAATCATATTGGCTAATTGTTCACATTCAGCTACACCAAAACCGCGACTGGTAACAGCTGGCGTACCCAAGCGCACGCCACTAGTTACAAATGGTTTCTCAGGATCATTCGGGATCGCATTTTTATTAGTTGTTATATTAGCATTACCTAACGCTTCTTCTGCTACTTTACCCGTAATTCCTTTAGCACGCAGATCAACTAACATAACATGCGACTCAGTACGACCAGATACAATTCGTAAGCCACGCTTGATTAAAGTTTCAGCTAATGCTACTGCATTTTTTTTCACTTGCTCTTGATAAGTTTTAAATTCTGGCTGTAATGCTTCACCAAAAGCTACTGCTTTCGCCGCAATCACGTGCTCCAAAGGTCCGCCTTGTAAGCCAGGGAAGATCGATGAATTAAGCATTTTGCCGTGCTCTTCTTTAGCTAAGATAATCCCACCGCGTGGACCACGCAAAGTTTTGTGAGTAGTGGAAGTTACAAAGTCGGCATAAGGAACTGGGTTCGGATATACACCAGCCGCGATTAAGCCAGCATAGTGAGCCATATCAACCATCAATAATGCACCGCATTTATCCGCAATCTCACGGAAACGTTTGAAATCAATTGCCAATGAATACGCTGACGCACCAGCCACGATTAATTTAGGTTTATGCTCAATTGCCAAGCGCTCTACTTCAACATAATCAATCGCTTCCTCTTCAGTCAAACCATAGCTGATAAAATTAAACAATTTACCAGATAGATTTACTGGAGAACCATGAGTCAAGTGTCCGCCATGCGCTAATGACATGCCTAAAACGGTATCACCGGGTTTTAATACCGCAAAATAAACCGCTTGGTTAGCTTGTGAACCACTATGCGGCTGTACATTCGCATACTCAGCACCAAAAATTTGTTTTAAACGATCAATCGCAATTTGTTCAACCTGATCAACATAGTAGCACCCACCGTAATAACGTTTTTGCGGATAACCTTCTGCATATTTATTAGTTAAAACTGAGCCTTGAGCTTCTAAAACCGCTTTAGAAACGTAATTTTCTGAAGCGATTAATTCGATATGCTCTTCCTGACGAACAGCTTCTTGATTAATCAAATCAAAAATTGCCTTATCGCTAGTTGCCAAAAGATTATTTAATTTATTCATAAACTGCACCTTCTTTTAATGTTAATCTGTTTAAAATTTTTAAAAAACCATAAGAATCTGACTAATTAGAAAGATTCGAAATACTAGTAGGCGTTTTGCACCGCCGCCGACTCGTGTAAGCAAGGTGTAAAACAAAGACCTAGGATGATGAATCTTTCTAATTACGACCGTACAAATCATCATAACGAACGATATCATCCTCACCAAGATAATTTCCACACTGCACTTCGATGATTACTAAATTCTGCTCACTTGCATTCATCAAACGGTGTTTATCCCCTGCCGGAATATAAGTTGATTGATTGGCAGTTAGCTTAATAACTTTGTCATTATGTACTACCGTTGCTTCGCCATCAACTACTACCCAATGCTCACTACGCTTCTCATGTGATTGATTGGATAGCGCATGCCCAGTTTTTACTTCAATCCGCTTAATCCGGTAAAAAGGTCCTTCTTCGAGCACGGTATAAGTTCCCCATGGACGATGTACCGTTTGATGTAAATCTGATAGCGGATGTTGCGTTTTTTTGAGGCGTTCAAAAATATGCTTAACATCCTGAGTTTGGTCTTTGTTTGCCACCAACAATGCATCTGGAGTATCAACAATCACCAGATTATGTACATCCACAGTAGCCACCATCCGATTGGTTGAATATATCAGACAGTCACTGGTATTATGTAAAATATTTTCACCAATAATTGCATTACCCTCAGCATCTTGTGGCAAACTCTGCGCAATCGACAACCATGAGCCAATATCTGACCAACCAATTGAACATGGTATTACTGCAGCTTTAGAGGTTTTTTCAAATAGTGCATAATCAACTGAGATATTTTCGGCTTGAATAAATGATTTAGGGTTAAGATGAACTACTTTACCAGTGTTTAACTGCGCAAGATTTGAATTACTCAGGCAACGGGTAACTTGCTTCACTACATTTGGTGAATGGAGATTAAATTCACTCAGGAAAGTCTTAACTTGCCCACAAAACATGCCAGAATTCCACTGGTAATCACCAGACTGAACATATTCGGTAGCTAGCTCAAGATTTGGCTTTTCAACAAAACGTTTAACTGCATAACCATTTCCAATCGGCTGTTCTTTAGCTGCTTCAATATAGCCGTAGCCTGTTTCTGGGTACTCTGGATTTATGCCAAAGGTTACAAGATAACCTAGTTTTGCCATCGCCACTGCATCGGTAACCGCGGCACTAAACGCAGCCATATCACTAATTAGATGATCAGCTGGTAACACCAATAATATCTCATCTTCAGCGTAATTTTGCTCAGCAAACAATGCGGCTGCCAAAACGGCTGGTGCGGTATTACGCCCAAATGGTTCTAAAATAAAATCGCAATTTACTTGTGTTGGATTAACTTGTTGATATTCATCCTGCATTCTGAAGTGCAATTTTTCATTAGTAACTGTAATGGTGCTACTAACTGTTTGCCCAAGATTAAGCGAACGAATAAAGGTACTTTGTAGTAGACTTTTACCATCTGACAGTTTCAAAAATGGCTTGGGATCAGATTGACGTGACACAGGCCACAGCCTGGAACCAGCGCCTCCGGAAATAATCACAGGAATCATCGAGTACTCCATGAAAGTTTAAGTGGTTATTATACGTTATTCTAAGCTTAATTTGGCTGCTAAATTATTGCCTGACAATGAGCCAGGATTTGCAATTAAATCAAATTAGACTTGCAATTCTGTCTTAAATATGCTTAAATAACGGGCTTGTATTAATTTTAAAAGGTGATGAGATTATGGCACGAGTATGTCAAGTGACAGGCAAAAAGCCTATGGTTGG
>CAZTBH010000029.1:0-11860 GCA_964611845.1 uncultured Neisseria sp. | reverse complement strand
ACAAAACTAAACGCCGTTTCCTTCCAAATTTACAATCTCGCAAGTTCTGGGTTGAGAGCGAAAACCGTTGGGTGCGCTTACGTGTATCAAACGCAGCATTACGTACCATTGACAAAAAAGGTATTGATGTAGTTATCGCTGAATTACGTGCCGATGGCCTTGTTATCTAATAATTAGAAAGTAATTATCATGCGTGAGAAAATTAAATTAGAATCTACAGCAGGTACCGGACATTTTTATACCACGACTAAAAATAAACGTACTACTACTGAAAAATTAGAACTTACCAAGTTTGATCCTAAAGCACGCAAACACGTGACTTACAAGGAAGTTAAGCTTAAATAAGCACTCAATTATAAAAAACCCGAAGTTTTTACAGCTTCGGGTTTTTTATTTTAAATTAAGTTTCTAATACACATAGACCATACTCAAACTAATTCGAATACACCCGCGTGGAAATACTAGTAGACGATTTGCAATGAAGCCTACACCCAAGTCAGGTGATGAGTAAATCAACGACCTAGAATGATGAATCTGATTGAGTATAGTTTGTTATAATTAAGCACTACAAATATAAGAAAAGCTCAGACAATGGAACTACTATTTTTACAACCAATTTTTAAAGAACGAATTTGGGGTGGACATAAATTAAAAACGGACTTTGGTTACGCCTTAAATAGTAATCAAACTGGTGAATGCTGGGCAATCAGCGCTCACAAAAATGGTGAAACTCACATCCGCAATGGTATCTACGCAGGAATGCCTCTCTCTCAATTATGGAGCGAACATCCAGAATTATTTGCAAACAGCCAAAGCCGTGAATTTCCACTTATGGTGAAGATTTTGGATGCCAATGATGATCTCAGCGTGCAAGTACATCCAGATGATAAATTTGCTCAACTAATTGAAAATGATTTGGGTAAAGCAGAGTGTTGGTACGTCCTAGATGCAGCCACGGATGCCAAAATAATTTATGGGCATAATGCGCAATCCTCAGATGAATTTAAACAACTTGCCACAAATGGTGAATGGAATAAATTACTTAACTATATATCAGTTAAAGCCGGAGATTTTTTTGATGTCCCTACAGGGACAGTACACGCATTAGGTAAAGGTACACTAATTTTAGAAATACAGCAATCTTCAGATACAACATATCGCTTATATGACTATGACCGACGCGATGCTTCAGGTAATTTACGTGAGTTACATTTAGATAAAGCATTTGCTGTGATTAAGTCTCCACATAAAGAGGCTAAAACTAAACTGGAGCAACGTGATCTTGGACTTGAAGCGGTGTTTACCAATCTTACAATCAATCAACACTTTCAAGTTGGCAAACTAGAAATTAATGGTGCATTAGAACTAACGTTAAACGTCCCTTACTTACTAATTAGTGTAATCACTGGTGAAGCAATACTTAACGGTCAAACAATCAAAAAAGGGGATCATTTAATTGTTCCCAATCAAACGCGAAAACTTAATTTTAATGGCTATGCAACATTAATTGTTTGCAATGAAACATAATCTTTTCTTCAGCCATAACGTACTATACTGCTAACTTATATAGTGATAAAGACTATCAGTACCAGCTGACTTTTGCTTTACTTCAATAAAATCATGCATCAGATAAGAACCTCGAATAAATAGAGGTTCTTATTTTTAATTCAATGGTTATTACATTGAAGTATGTAGCAATTTAATTATAATTTTCCACCGTGGAAGAAACTTGCTGCAAAATATTTATCATAAACTTTAGTTGGCGTAGGTACATTATCAACAATAACGTCAATTACTACTGGCTTATTAAGTTTATAAGCTTTTTCAATCGTAGCTTCCAAATCATTTGGATCTGTAACAGTGAATCCTTCGGCACCCAAAGAACGACCAAGAGCAGCAAAGTCAAAAGCAGGAATATCCATAAAGTCATTTACTTTTTGACTAAATTTCATTGCCCGGAGTTTAGGGTTACCATAAGCCCTATTATTTGAAATTACAAATACTACTGGTAAATTATATTCGACTGCAGTTTTAATTTCCATGCCATGCATAAGCGTACAAGCATCGCCAGTAAATAATACGTGTGGGCGATTGGGCAATGCGACTTTACTCCCAATTACTGCTCCCCATGCCCAGCCCATAGTACCCATATAGTCCAAGGCGGTAATTACTTGAGTTGGGTCAGTTACTGTCCAGTAATGAAACGCAAACATCATATGTGCACCAGAGTCAATCGCCATAACGGTATCTTGCGGCAATACTTTGCGCAGTGCCTTAACTAGTCTTGCTGGGTGAATTGGTTTACTCTCGTTAGATGTATTTTCGACATCATAAGCATTTACATTATTACATGCCGCTTTGGCGTTTTTTAACCATTCTTCACGGAATTGTTTAGTTTGTAATAATTCCTCACTCCGTTTATCATCAATTTCCAATGCATGGGTTAAGAATGAATAACTATCACCAAGAACTTCGTATTGATAATCAATATTTTGGAAGACATTATGGAAATTAGGATAGCTAACGATAGTTGTTTTAGCATTGAATTCTTTACTGCCAGCCATGGTTTCAGCAGAGTTAAGCTGAACCCCTAAACATAGCATAACATCAATTTCATCCTCCATTACCACTTTAGTGGCAAATGGATGAATCACCCAGCCAACTATTCCCAATGATAATTCATGCTCTTCAGAAATCACACCTTTGGCACTAATTGTTGTTGCAACAGGAATACTATACTTTTCGGCAAATTTAGTTAACAACTCCCATGAGCATGATTTTCTAACTTCACTACCTGCATAAATTACTACTTTTTTGCCCTCTGCCAATGCGCTAAATGCTTCTTCAAATGCAGCTTCATTTAAATACTTAGGATGCAGCATTGACTCTGAAACAGGTCTATAGCTTGAACCTTCAGGAACATCATTGTCTTGTACGTCAAGTGTCATAGATAAATGTACTGGACCTTTGGTACTTGGAGTAAGCATTTTTGTCATTAGATTTTTTAGACCAAATGGAACTTGATGCGCCGAATGAGCCTCTACCTGACCTGACATTATTGGAGCTAAAACAGCGGAGGTATTAATTCCCAAAGAGCTACTGTCTTGAATAAATCCTTTGCCTTCTTCATCCAAAGGAACATCGCCCGAAATAACCAGCATCGGTGAATGATCAGCTGCGGCAGTAGCAATAGCAGTTGCCATGTTTAATATGCCAGGACCGCCAATTGCTGCACATACGCCAAATTTATTTGAACTTCTTGAATAACCATCTGCCATAAATGCTGCACCACCCTCAATAGCCGAACAAATTGGCTGGATGCTGCCTTCTTCAACCATTTCAAATACCAGTGGATCTAATTCTCCACCTGGTACCATAAATACATGCTTGATTCCTTCAGCCTTTAACGCTTCAATTACATAATTTTTTGCTTTCATTTGGTTTTCTCTTTTTATTTATTTAGATTCATCGAATTTTTTAAATGCTTTGATTACATAAGGTAATTTTTCAAGAACTTTTGGCACTCCCACATAAAGAGTCAGTAAGGTTAGTAAATCTTTAATTTGCTGTTTGCTATTACCAACATTTAATGAATTAAAAATATGTCCCTCAAATTCTTCATTACAGCCACCTTGTGCTATTAAAGTAGCAGCGATTAAGAGTTCCTTATCTTTCAATGCGATAGACGAAGTTTTCTCTCCCCAGACTTCAGCCATGCCGTGACTAACTACCAAGTCTGCTAACTCAGGGGAAAATTCATATAAAGTCTTATCAATAGAATCAATTACCGATTGTTCATATTTTTCTTGCATCAACTTAATACCAATCTGGTATCGACCGCTATCTTTATAATTCATTAATTAGTTTCCTTAATTTGATTAATAAAAAATCACACTTGATATTATACATGAAGATAGTTTGAAGCATCAATAGCAAAAAATCGCTACTAATGCTCGGGCTAGCAGAGCTCTTAAGTAATAATTTATTTATGGCACACGCATTAAATAAAGCATCATTCTTTTGTTTTATCAACAAATAGTGCGATATAGTATAATCTCGTTATGAATAAGCATCTTTTAGCATATTGTACTCATATAAAACTCTTTAAGTCAAAACAGAACATCGTCATTATTGACGATGGATTTAAAATAGTACATATTAGTAATCCAACATTCTTCAGACGTTATAGCAACTCATTTGCCCTTGATGTAGATATTTTCCAATGTTTACGCGATTTACCGTGCTTTGAAACTAAGCGGCAAATATATGATAACCTAATTAAAACTAAGCGAGTTTTCGGATATTTTATAGCTCAACATGTAAATAATTTAAATGTTCATCAGGTAGATAGCATACATCTGTCACCTATTCTTGATTCTAATGATAATTTGATTGGTATAGAGTTAGAGGCTTTGGATCTAGAAAGTCTCCCGCTTGTGACTTTAGCTAGTAACGAATGTCTTCGACCAGTTGAATCACTAAACCTTACTGAACGGGAACGGGAAATCATAATTTTGAAGGTCATGGGAAAGACTAACCTAGAAATTAGCCAAATTTTAGGTACTATATACGAGAAAGAAATTTCACAACATACTATTGCTAATATTATTAAACAACAAGTTTATACAAAATTAGAAGTTAGAAATAAGTATGACATGGTTAAAGTCGCCCATTCTTTAGGATTAGACAAGATTATTCCTAAATCACTAATAACGGAAAATCAATTGATATTATTTCCAGCTCTTAATTTATGCTAACAAGGGTGTAAAGTGGAATAAAATATATCTTATAAATATGATAAGCCGTATCAATCACAGGATACGGCTTTTTAATAACACGTCCATTCGCTAATTAAATAGGCTTATTTGGACTGGAATAACTCATTATACAATTTGCACAAAATCACGCTTCTCATCGCTCCACTCCAGCATATGTCCAGAATGTACATCATAAATCCAAGCGTTTAGCGTCAATTCTTTGCTAACAAGCATTTCACCAACCCCTGGATAGGTTTTAAGATTTTGTACTTGATGTAAAAGATTAATTCGCACACCCTCAGCAGCGTCTTTGGGTTTGTTAATTTTAAAGCCAGCTTTAATCAAGCCTAACCAGTTATCCAAGCCGATATAACCCAGTTTATCATCACCAGTTGCAACCGAGGCTTTTACCGCTCCGCATTCAGTATGTGCACAAATTACTATATTACGAACACCCAATTCAGCAACCGCATACTCAATGGCTGCAATCTCACTATAGATATTATCTGGCATATATGGCGGAACAACATTTCCTACATTGCGCACAATAAATATTTCACCGATGTTAGCCGAGAAAAATGCATTTGGATTAAGCCGACTATCGGAGCAGGTAATCAGCAGAGTATGTGGTTTTTGCCCTTGAGCCAAAGTAGTTATCAGCTGTTGATTATCCTGCGCATAATGACTGACGTATTTGGTAATACCATGACGAAGTACATCATTTGCAGAGTGGGTTACCCCAAACTTTTCCAATAAGTCTTTAATTTGGTGCTCAGTAATTGTAATATAATAGTTTTTCTCACCAAAAGTATTAGCACTGATTATGCTTTGTTGATAATCCTTCATTGAATGAAAGACTACTTTAAGACCAGCTTCAGTCAATTCATCAGCAATACCAATCAGATGCTTAGCTCCGCCACTATCAATATTATGTAAATCAGCAAATTCAAAAATTACAAATTGCAGCGCTTGATGAGTTTGCACAAACTCTTTGATATTCGCAAGTTTTTCATAAGAGAGAAAAGAGATATTACCTGTTAAGCCAACCCGCAATACATTGTTGTTAGTCCAAAGCTTAATCTCTGCACGAGTGCGCAACATTCTAAAGCCAACAATAATAAATGCGGCTAAAAGACCAGTTTGGATACCGCTTACCAAATCAGTTCCAATGATCGCAAAAAATGTAATAAAATAAATCAAAACATCCAAGCGATCACTTTTCCACAAATCAATAACCTGACGTACATTCATCATTTTAAATGCAGCAGCTAACAAAATCCCGGATAAAACTGCCAGTGGCATATTTTCAATAAATCTGGGTGCAAAATAAACTACACCCAGCACAATAAAAGCGTGGAAAATTGCAGAACGTCTGGTTTTAGCACCAGCCAATACATTTACCGAAGAACGGGCAACTACACCCGTTACTGGAATCCCACCAAAAATTGAGGTTCCGATATTGGCAATACCCTGACCGATTAGCTCCTGACTTGGGTTATGTAAGTCACCCTTACCCATCAAATCAACGGCGCTACTAGAAAGAAGCGTTTCCAATGACGCTAAAAGAAATACTTCCAAACCAGTCAATAATAATTTATGCCAATTACTAATCATATCGAAATCAATAATCTCAGGATGGATCAGATCATGCGGAATTGTTCCAACCACAGCGACATTCAATCCTGCAAACTTAACCGCAGCCATTGGAATCAGTACAGCAAAAACAAATGCATATGCCCGTGGCAAATAACGTGGAACGATACTCAATAAAGCAATCGTCAAAATGGCTAAGAAAACCCCGGCTGAACTGATATTCCTATAATAAAGATGCGCATGGCGAATCGTTGTTTCTACTGTATTAGTGTCTGCTTCTTTAATCTGAAAAATATGCGGTAGCTGCTCAAAAAACAGTAAAAAACCAATACCCGCGGTAAAGGCGAGAACCAATGACAATGGGATATATTTGGCGACACGTCCGAGCTTTAAAGCACCAAAAATAATTTGTAAAATACCACAAATCAACCCTGAGACTAAAAGACCAGCAAAGCCAAAATTTGCCATCGTATCGGCAAGAAGAACCGACATCGCAACAGCTGGTCCAGTGACGCTTAAGCGACAACCTCCAAATAGTGCACCCAAAATACCACCAACAACAGCCGAAATCAAGCCAACCTCAGCACCAACTCCAGTAGCAAATGAAATCGCCAAAGACAAAGGAATCGCGACAAAAGCCACCGCAATTGAAGCACCAATATCTTCACGCAGATATTGCTTTTTGAACATTGGTTTTAATTCGTCACTGATATAATCTGACAATGATGTTCTGTATCCCATATTTAACCCCTACCCAAATTCAAAATAACCAGCAAATAAACTATCTGTAACCATTTGCAACTGCTGTTGTTCAATCAATAATGCATTCTGCACTGCCGGGTTTTGTTCCATCAGTGTAAAAAAATTACGAATCTTAGCAAATGCTGTTAAATCGACTAAATTTTCGCCACGGCTATGCTTTTTACACCAGCGCAATAAACCATAAGCCTGTGCATCAACAATCGTTGCACCAGTTGATAAGAAAAATCCACTCTCGGATAAATTATTATCAATATATTGTAATATCGCCAATAGCCTTACTTCTGCTAGTTCACGAAATTTATCGACATAATCATCTTCAACAAATCGGTTTGGATAATTAAAATGCTGAAACGCTGGATGTAATGTAGAAGATAAATGAGATAGCCATTGATAAATTAGTGCCCGATCATTACTACCATGTGGCGGACAAATAGCATGAGATGCATAATTATCTGCCAAATAAAGCAAAATCGCCAGATTTTCACCAATAACCACGTCGCCATCTTTTAATGCACCAACTTTACCTGCTGGATTAATTTTGCGAAATTGTTCACTTTGTCTGATTTCAGGAGTAGTGATTCCGACCTTATAAGGAATCTTTAACCATTCTAAAGTAATTTGTGAACCCAAAGAGCAAGCTCCAGGAATAATAAATAAAATTGGTTGATCTTTCATCTTTTTCTCCAAGAATAGGCATTATAGTATACTAAACGTATCAGATAATCAAGCTTTGTTTAATAACGCCTTTAATAAATTGAACTTATTTGCCAGCTCTGCCTTATCATCAATTTTCTCAAATCTACGCTTGGCTTCATCGACAATATTATGCCCACCAAGCTCAGCTAAGAAGCGTGAACGCTCTCGGGTTTCTACCGCTCCAGCTTTACGGCGTTGTTCACAGTAGCTAATTGTCAGTTCATATTGTGCACGGGTAATCCCCACGTACATCAAGCGTCGCTCTTCCTCAATTGTACCCTGAGCAATTGATTCTTGATGCGGTAAAATTCCCTCTTCACAACTAATTAAAAAAACATATGGGTACTCCAATCCCTTAGATGCATGTAAGGTGGTTAATTTCACCGCATCTGGTTCTTCTTCATTTTGCCCATCTAGTAGACTAATCAATGAAACAGTTTGAATCAGCTCCGGCAAAGTCTTATTATCATTCTCACCTTTTTTTGCTAACCATTCAACAAAACTAACTACATTGGCGTAACGCTTCTCGGCAGCCTTAACTTCTTCACAATCATAGAGATAGGCTTCATACTCAATCGCTTTCAAAATCGCATTAAGTAGATCCCCAGCTGGTTCTTTAGTTTGGCGGAATTGGATATCATTGATAAAATTACCAAATTCCAAAACATTACCTAACTGAGCAGGGTTACATTCCGCAGCAAAACCCTCCTCAAATAAAGCCGCAAAGAGCGAAATTCCACGACGAGTAGCATAAGTTGATAATTTATCTAAAGTTGTTTGCCCAATTCCTCGTTTAGGTGTAGTTATCGCGCGAATAAACGCAGTATCATCATCATCATTGAGAATTAGTTTGAGATACGCCATAATATCTTTGATTTCAGCTTTATCAAAGAAGGACTGCCCACCTGAGATGGTATAGGGAATTTTATAATTACGTAGCGCCTGCTCCAAAATCCGTGACTGATAATTCCCCCGATATAAAATCGCGTAATCGGAGAATTTATGCTGTGCATTTAACTGATGAAGCATAATTTTACGTACCACCATATCTGCTTCAGCCTCTTCATTCGGGCAAGCGATAATTCGAATAGCTTCACCAGTCCCAAATTCACTCCATAATTTCTTTTCAAAGAGCTTGGGATTATTCTGAATTACCTGATTGGCGGCATTTAAAATCGTAATCGTTGAACGGTAGTTCTGCTCTAGTTTAATAATATTTAGATTTGGATAATCTTGGTTAAGTAAGCGCAGATTTTCACTATCCGCGCCACGCCAAGCATAGATAGATTGATCATCATCCCCCACTACAGTAAGTTGTCCTTGCGTGCCAGCCAACATTTTAATCAACTGATACTGACAAACGTTGGTATCTTGGTATTCATCTACCAGCAAATAACGAATCTTGAGCTGCCATTTATGCAATGCCGCCAGATTATTTTTAAATAGTTCTACTGGCAATTTAATCAAGTCATCAAAATCAATTGCTTGGTAAGTTTTAAGCGTGTCTTGGTATTGTTGATAAATACTGGCAACTACTCGATCAAATTCTTCTTTAGCTGCAGCTACGGCAGCATCAGGATTAATAAAACTATTTTTCCAAAGTGAGATTTGCCCTTGAATACTACGAATCAAAGATTTATCAGTCGTTTGTGCCAAATCACTGATTATCTTGCCACTATCATAACTATCCAGCACCGAGAAATTAGCCTTATAACCTAGCGCAGCAGCTTCTTCGCGAAGAATTTTTAGCCCTAAAGCATGAAAAGTACAAATCGTGAGTCCACGCGTTGCCAAACCATTCATCAGCTTAGTTGCCCGCTCCTGCATCTCTTTAGCAGCTTTATTGGTAAAGGTAATCGCTGTGATATGTTTTGCTTGCATACCACGTTCGCGTATCAAGTAGGCGATTTTATGGGTAATTACCCGTGTCTTACCACTTCCAGCACCAGCCAAGACCAAAAGTGGTCCTGAGCAATACTGCACGGCTTCACGCTGCGGGGTATTTAATTTATTAAGGAGTTCTTGCATATGTGATAAAATTTTGCTCTACTAAAATACTCAGTTTCGAGTATATATTACTGTGAATATGAAATACGGTATTGTAACTGATTTAAGGGATTTAGATGGCACGCTACGCAATAGGTGATATTCAGGGTTGCTACAAACAGTTCATGGAGCTACTCCAACTGATTGATTTTAATCCAAGTAAGGATGTTTTATACTTAGTTGGTGATCTGGTTAACCGCGGACCACAATCACTGGAAGTACTTAAATGGGTCTATAAAAATCAGGATAGCGTAATTACCGTCTTGGGAAACCATGATATTTACTTACTCGCACGCTTTAACCATCTGGTAAAACTGGATAATGACGATACTTTAAACGATGTAATACGTGATAAAAACATCAATAAATACATTGATTGGCTAAGATCATGTCCGTTAGTATACCATGATAATCAATATATTATGGCTCACGCTGGCATATATCCGCAAATGGATTTTAACGAATTGCTCCATATTAATCATTCCGTGTCTAACCATTTACAATCAGCTGATTATGTCCAATTCATCGAAAATATTTTTGGCAATAAACCTAATTATTGGTCAAGTGATCTCAGTAGCCTCAAAAAGATGAAATTTGCAATTAACTCTTGTACTCGGATGCGTTTTTTGGAACGAGATGGATTTGCGCTAGATTATCGCTATAAAGGTGATTTGGCAAATATGCCAGAACACTTGACCCCGTGGTTTCATACTCCATTTAATCCAAGCATTAACAAAAAGATCATCTTTGGGCATTGGGCAGCACTAGGTTTCTTCCATGAAGAGCGTTATATTTCACTGGATACAGGCTGTGTCTGGGGACGTAAACTAACTGCAATAAATTTGGAAAATTATGAGCTGGCACAAATTGCCTACAGCAATGACTAAACCATTATTAGATTATCCCAATCACCCTGAATTTGAAGAGTTACTCAATTCTTGTGGTTCAATGACTAAACAACTTGAAGCGTTGGGGCGTCACCTATCAGTCACACTGCTCTATGAAGGCATAATTGGGAATCAATTCTATCGTTACATAACTCTTAACCTTAACCAAATACCAGTGGTACTGGCTTGCAGTAATGCGCTGCTTGAACATGATTTTTTTGCACAATTATTACAAAATGCCAATACAACCCCAATTGGTAAATTTTTATTTGCCAGTGGTTCTGCGGTAACTCGCGATAGTAATATGGAACTAGATTTGATTGACAGCGCCATCATTAATGATCCACGTTTGCAGAATTATTTCCAAAGCCATAAATACCAATTAAAACAGCTATTCTGGCAGCGTAAATCAATTTTTCACTGCCAAAACCAACAACTAAACTTAATTGAGATTATTCTTCCAGAACTTGAAGGTTTTTTTGAATAGATTTGTCAAAAATATAAGTCTCATCTCTTATTTTTTACGTCCAAAGGGAATCATTCTTAGTAACACTTCATTTTTATCTACAATATGATGTTTTAATGCTGCTAAAACATGAAGTGCAACAAATGCAATCATGACATTAGCCAATATTCATGAACTTTGCTAATCAGTCCACTGGTAGAGTCTGATTGTGCACCTATTATTGCCGGTAAGGTGAACATACCCCAGAATTTCAACGGATAACCATACGCATTAACCATCACAACCCCTGAAAGAGGAATTGCCAGCATGAATAAATATAATGCCAGATGACCAAGTTTTGCAGCGTGGCGTTCCATAGTTGACAAAGACTCAACTGGTCTAGGATACAAAGCAAATAATCGCCATACTACTCTAACTAGCAACAGGACTAAAATTGTTAATTCAGTTTGCTTATGAAAAATATATAAATTGCTCTTTTCTAATGTCAGACCAAGAATATAATTCAATAAAATAAGCGTAGCCATAGTCCAATGCAAGAACTTTGCAAATTTTCCATAACTGATATAATTTTTATCCATAATTCACTACCTTTACTAAATTTTATCTTGCTACATGACAGAAATTAATTTTTTGCATTTTACCTCCATCGGTAA
>CAZTBH010000028.1:793-36825 GCA_964611845.1 uncultured Neisseria sp. | reverse complement strand
GCCCGATGAGCAGACTTCGTTTACCTTCTAAATATGGTTTTAAATCGGCGCAATTTTCCAAAGCACTTAATTGCAAAATTTTATATCCCAGTGTATCATGGTAGAGCTTAGTAATTTTTGCGGCAAATTCTGGCGATTCAACTAAGTCCATTTTATTGATTACAATTAAAGGCTCAATCTGGCTCGATTCGGCACTTAGCAGACAACTATTAAGAAATCCTAAATTGAAATTAGGTTTAACTGCAATAACTATGATAATCTGCTGTAAGTTGCTGGCGATGATTTTGCTACGATTGCGATCACTACGATAAACCAGGTTTTGTCGCGGAACTAGCTCTTGAATCTGAGCTTGTTGCTGGTTTGACAGATTTACTAGAACCTTATCTCCAACGACAAACTCAGTCTTTTTGCCACGAGTTACCGCTTCATAGTTTTTACCATTGACTTCCACAATAAAAATTCTACCATAGCTACTGACGATTAATCCTTGTTCCATTACTGTTCCAGATTTTTGATGCGCACACTTGCTGGCGGATGAGAATAGTAAAATTTGACATAGAGTTCATCAGGCGTCAGCGTACTGGCATTATCCCGATAAAGTTTAACTAAGCCGTTAATCAAATCTTGTTTATCCGCATGCGTTTTAGCAAAGTCATCGGCTTCAAATTCATTTTTACGTGACATAAAGCTGCTCAGTGGTGCTAACGGTAAACTAATTAATCCTGTCAGAATAAATAATAATAACAAGCCACTGGCATTACTAATCTGACTAACATGTAAACCCGCATAGAACCAAACTTGATTGATTAATAAGCTAAAAATGTACAAACCAAGCAGGGTAATTCCAAAGGAAATAATCATTTGCTTTAAAATATGTTTATGTTTAAAGTGACCGAGTTCATGCGCTAAAACTGCAATGATTTCCTCTTGACTTAGCTGCTTAAGTAAGGTATCAAAAAATACAATTCGTTTACTTGCACCAAGCCCGGTAAAGTAAGCGTTACCATGACTGGAGCGTTTTGAGCCATCCATCACAAACACACCTTGTGATTTGAAGCCGCAAGTTGTTAGTAGCTGTTCAATTTTAGCTTTAAGTTCTAGATCTTCAAGTGGCGTGAATTTATTAAATAATGGCGCAATAAATGTTGGATAAATAATTAAAATCAAGAGATTAAACACTACCAATACACCCCAGACCCACAGCCACCATTGATTACCTAGATTATTCATTAGCCACATTACTAGGTAGAGTAGTGGAACGCCAATAACTAGTCCTAATAGTGTTCCTTTGATTAAATCAACGATAAATAATTTTAGCGTCGTATTATTAAAACCAAAGCGTTGTTCTATTTTAAAGGTGCTGTAATAGCTAAACGGTAGTACTAGGAGAGAGTTGAACAGGGTATAAATTACGATTAACAATACTTCACTAGTTAGAGGGTAGTTTGCTAGATTAAAACTTTGAGCAATCCAATCGATTCCACCACCCAAGGTAAAAATAAGCACAAGTAATGCACTATAGGCTAATTCATAACGATTTTCAGTTAGTTTTGCTAGGTTGTAACGTGCTGCTTTTTGATGTTCTTTAAGAGTTATATGTTGATCAAATGGTACCGGAACTTGATTAAATGATTTATGAATCGCATGCTTTTGCCGCAAATTAAGCCATAGCTTTAATCCGCTATCAGCACAGAGAATTAACAAAAATATTATGCTAAATTGCGTCATTATGATTCTTTACCTCATTATGTTATTGTAGTAGGAGGTATTGTATCAGAAAACTGTTGATTATCGGAATTTAGCTGTGATGTATTACCCTTAAAAGATTAAGGAAACACCATTGGATAATGCTGTTTCCTGTTTATAGTTATTGTGGGGGCATAGGTTGCATTCTATGCTGTGGCTTACACTCTGGATTTTGAGCAATTGCGCTTTCCATATAATTATGTTCAGCAATTACCAGATTACCAACTAAGGTTGGATTATTTGCTTTTACTGCTGCTTCTATTTGTTTGTGTGATGACATCATGTGCTCCATAATTGGCTTACATGCTGCTGGCATTTGTGGTGGTGATGGAGGGGTGGTTGCATCAGCTGCGTTAGCAACGCCAATTGCGGTTAAGCTAAGAAGAGTGGTGAGAATAAAATTTTTCATATTAACTATTGTCCTTCTGTTATAAATTATTTCTAGCGACCGCTAGATTCGGTTATTCTAACATAATTAATTATATTATGCACAAGTTTGTCCTACAATACACATTTATCACTTTTATGGTGTATGGTATATTTATGGGCTATTACAATTATGTACTGTATTAGATTTAGGATCATCACAGCATAGTATTTTGATGATAGGTTTATTTGACCATCATAGTGGAGAAAAATGTATGTCAAAAAAAATAATTAATGTAGGTTTGCTAGGATTTGGTCTGTCAGCCTCAGTGTTTCACGCACCCTTGATTAAAGCTATTCCTGGCTTTAAGTTGACTCATATTTTGTCTCGCCAGAAAGATAAAGTTCTTGCTATATACCCAGATATTGAAGTAGTTACACATATCGAGGTGTTATTGGCAAATCCCGAGATTGATTTACTGATTAATACGCTACCTAATGAATTACATTATTCAGTAACCAAGCGTTGTCTGGAAGCTGGTAAACATGTGGTGGTTGAGAAACCTTTTGTAGTTAACGCGCCTCACGCAGAAGAATTAATTGAGTTGGCAAAAAGCAAAAATTTGTGCTTAAGCGTATATCATAATCGACGTTGGGATAATGGCTATTTAACGCTGCAACAAGAGATAAGCAAATTGGGGACAATTTCTCTTTATGAAGCATATTTTGATCGTTATCGCCCTGAAGTAAATTTACAAAAATGGCGCGAAACAACCAATCATGGTGGTGGAATTTTATATGACTTAGGTTCTCATTTATTGGATCAGGCACTAAATTTGTTTGGCATGCCCGAGGCGGTTTTTGCTGATTTGGAAATCCAGCGGATAAATGCTCAGTTAACTGATTATTTTCAAATAATATTGTATTATCAAAAAATGAGAGTGGTATTGGGTTCATCTTCAATTATGGCACAAGCTCGCCCAGTAATTGCAGCTTATGGGGATAAGGGAAGTTATGTAAAACACGGACTTGATCCACAAGAAGATATGTTGCGTAGTGGTATGACTCCGCTTGAGGCTGGTTTTGGTATCGAAAATGAGATAAACAGTGCTCAATTGAGTATTAAAAATGAGCTTGGGATTAGTGAACAGTCAATTATTAGTCAAGCGGGTAATTATCTTGACTTTTATCAACAGCTTTACTATGCTCTTGTTGACTGTCGTAGTGAATCACCAGTTAGTGCAAGCTCGGCCGCTAATGTAATTCGCTTGATTGAGCTAAGTGTTCAAAGTAATGATTTAGGTCAAAAAATTTATTTGTAGAGAACTATGAAATTTAAGGACGTAATGGATAAGCGTGGACAAATTCATTTCAATTGGCGAGTAATCAGGTTATGTTATGAAAATGTAGTCAAATTATCCACGCGTATAATCATACCGCTGTTAGGGTTTAAATTTGCCTAAAACCTTGTTGGTGTAGTTATTTTTCTACATAAATATCCCAATAAATTAAAACACTTGTTTAAATGATTGAAATATTTCCATTTTTCAGGATATGCCTCCTTGACATGCCTATATTTATATGGTAAAGTGCTGTATTGTGGCGGAAAGTGTTAAATTGTGGGGTAAAAACTATGCTTGGTGGGGTAACTCATCTTAATCTTGATCCGAAAAATCGTTTGGCAATTCCAGCGAAATATCGGGATATTTTGCAGATGCAAGATAGCGGGAAAGTAGTAATTACTCTTGAATCAGCACAGTGCTTGTTGATTTATCCTGAAGTGGAATGGGAGCAAGTACGCACTAAAGTACAAAATTTACCTAATTCAGTGCATCCATTGGTAAAAAGTTATCAACGGCTGGTACTTGGACACGCAGAATCAATTGAACTAGATAAAGCTGGGCGCGTATTATTGCCCGCAACGCTAAAACACATGGTGGGACTTGATCGTGAATTGGTGTTAGTTGGAATGGGTAACCGCTTTGAGCTTTGGGATAAAGCCAATTGGACGTTAGAAACTGAAAAAGCGCTGCAAGCCTCAGCCGAGGATTTGGCAAGTTTATTAAATGGATTTAGTATCTAATGCATTATTCAGTTTTATTAAAAGAGTCAATTGATTTACTTCAAGTCAAACCAGATGGCGTATATGTTGATGGCACATTCGGGCGTGGTGGTCACTCACAGGAAATTTTGAAATTATTAGGCACGAATGGGCGTTTGATTGCTTTTGATAAAGATCCTGATGCGCTTGCTTATGCAAGCAAGACAATCAATGATGATCGATTTACGCTTATTCATGCTAGTTTTGCAGCTTTAAAAGCTAAATTGGCAGAAATCGGTATTAATTCTTTAGATGGCGTTTTGCTCGATTTGGGGGTTTCATCGCCACAGCTGGATACGCCAGAACGTGGTTTTAGTTTTAGATTTGATGCTCCGCTAGATATGCGGATGGATAATACTCAGGGTATCAGTGCCGCACAATGGCTAAATAGTGCGGAAGAGGTAGAGTTAGCGAATGTATTTTGGCTTTATGGTGAAGAGAAGTTTTCGCGGCGGATAGCCAAGGAAATTGTAAAGAGACGTGAAAATCAGCTACTTGAAACTACGACTCAATTAGCTGAATTAGTTGCAAGTGTAATTCCTTATCGTGAAAAAGGGCAGCATCCAGCAACGCGAGTATTTCAGGCAACACGGATTCAGGTTAATAACGAACTTGGTGATTTAGAGCAAATATTAGCGGATGCACCTAAGCTATTGAATCTTGCAGGAAGAATGGTCATAATTAGTTTTCACTCATTGGAAGATAGAATTGTTAAAACTTCATTTGCTGATTATACTTCGGTGAATAAGTTACCTAAATGGGTAATGGTAAGTGAGGAAAGTTCCAGCGAATATAAAGTTATTGCCAAAAAAATTAAAGCTGGTAACAATGAAATAGCGGAAAATAGTCGCAGTCGCAGTGCGATTATGCGAGCTTTGGAGCGAGTTAGTGTTAAGAGTAATTAATTTATCGCTGGTGATTGCGATTTTGGTAAATGCATTTTATTTGACTTCACAGCGTTTTGCTGCTCGGCAATCGTATATGGAATTGTCAAAATTACAGAATCAAACTGATACGATAAACAAAGAATATACTAGATTGCAGCTCGAAGAGGGTACTTATTCTTCAGGTTTGGCAGTACAGGATTATGCCTTAAATAAATTGGGCCTGGTACAGGCAGATAAACAACATATTGTGGAGTTGAAATAAAATGCTGGCTAATCAAGACATTCAAAAGCTCTATTGGCGCATTAAAAATACGGATGCTTTTTCTGCGACTGGTGCTGATACTAGACCAACAGATCGGGCATTTGTAAAATCTAAAGATCGAACTTCAGTAGTTAATTATATAGCTCTGGCATTAACTTGCGGAGTTTTGTTACGTTTGACATATATCAATACGATTAGCAGTAATTTTTTGACTGATCAGCTTAATACCCGAGTATTGCGCACTGTTAAATTAAGCTCCATGCGCGGTACAATTACCGATCGTAACAATAGTCCTTTGGCAGTGAGTACACCTGTTGAAGCAGTATGGGCAGACCCTTCTGAATTATCTGGTTTAACCGCTACGCAATTGCAAAAATTAGCTGATACCTTGGCTATGCCGATTAGCGAACTTAATAAAAAATTAAACGATAAAAACAAAACTTTCGTTTATTTAAAACGCTCATTACCTCCACAACAGGCAAAAATAGTGCAAGAGCTGGGTATTGAAGGTGTTTATACCATGCAAGAATACAAACGCTTCTATCCAAGTGGTGAAATTACTGCCCATGTGGTGGGATTCAATAATATTGATGATCGTGGTGCTGATGGTATTGAATATGCTAGCGAGAAACTACTTGAAGGTAGTGATGGCTCTAAACAAATCATTCGAGATCTACGTGGTCATGTAGTTGAAAATGTGGGTGTAATGCAGCCTGCGCAAAATGGTAAACAAGTTGCACTGTCAATCGATAATCGGATTCAGTATATTGCTTACAATGCCTTAAAGAATCAAGTTGCATTATCGGCAGCTAAAGGTGGTTCTGCAGTTGTGTTAGACGCCAAAACTGGTGAGGTATTGGCAATGATTAATATGCCAACCTATAATCCAAATAATCGTGAAAACGTTACGCCAGATATGTTGAAAAACCGTGCAGCAACCAATGTCTACGACCCAGGTTCAATCATGAAGCCTTTAGTGATTGCTAAAGCTCTGGATTTAAAAATGGTAACGCCACAAACGGTGTTCGATACCCATCCATGGTCAGTTGGGCCTAAATTAATTAAAGATGATCATCCATATCCACATATGACAGTAGCGGAGATTATTCAACACTCCAGCGATATTGGTACTTCTAAAATTGCAATGAAGTTTAAAGCCCATGATTTATGGGATTATTATCGTCAAGTTGGCTTTGGACAAAAAATGGGCACAGGCTTCCCGGGTGAAACCAAAGGTATTTTGATTGATTGGAAACGTTGGTATCCGGTAGATCAGGCTTTGATGTCGTATGGTTATGGTATTTCAGTTAGTTTGTTCCAAATGGCGCATGCTTATACGATATTCACCAATAACGGATGTATGGTGCCAGTAACATTTACTAAACTAGAGGGTAGCGATAAATTACCGTGTACACAAGTAATTAGCCCAGCTACCGCGGAAACTGTTCGTTCAATTTTAGCAAGTACTACCGAAGAGGGTACTGGTAAAAATGCACGAGTTGCAGATTATACTGTAGCGGGTAAAACAGGTACGGCTCAGGTATTGGACGGCGCGCATTATAGTAATACTAAGCATATTGGATCTTTTGTTGGTTTTGCACCAGCAATTAATCCACGAATTATTGTTGCGGTTATGATTGATCAACCAACAAAAGGCATGTACTATGGTGCACAAACTGCGGCGCCTGTATTTGCGCAGATTGTACAGCCAACATTACATGTACTCGGAGTTACTCCAGATAAAAAGTAAAGATAGGATTGGATTGCAACCATGTATTCTATTCTAAATCCATTTGTGGATGAAGCAACGGTAGCAGATATTGATCGACAGTTGTGTCATTCTGTATTGAATGATTCTCGTGAACTGGTTATTGATAGTCGCAGAGCGAGTCCTGCGACTATTTTTTGCGCCTATCCCGGAGCTACTCTTGATGGGCGCAATTTCATTTCTCAAGCTGTGCAAAACGGCTGTAACTGCATCTTATGGGAAGATGGAATAAATTTTACCTACCCTATAGAAAATTATTCTTTTAAAAATTTACAGCATTATACTGGTCTTATCGCTGCAGCTAAAGCTAAATTTCCCAGTCAAGCTTTTTATAGCATAGCCGTTACTGGCACGAATGGTAAGACTGCAATTAGTCATTGGCTGAATCAGGCATATTCATACTTAGGCTACAAAAGTGCGATAATCGGCACAACTGGTGCTGGTATTTATCCCAATGTAACTGATTATGCTTCAACTACACCAGATCCAATTACACTACAACATTTACTTCATGATTTTAAGCAGCAACAAGTGCAATATCTGGCAATGGAAGTTTCTTCACATGCTCTAAGTCAGGGGCGGGTAAACGGTGTTGATTTTAGATGTGCGATTTTCACCAATCTAACCCAAGATCATTTGGATTATCACAAAACTATGGTAGATTATTTTGCTGCCAAAAAACAGTTATTTTATTGGAAATCGTTAGAGTGTGCAGTAATTAATGCTGAAGATGTTTATAGTACTGAATTATTAACTGATTTACGTAAAAATAATCCCAAATTAAATTTAATAAGCTATGGAATTAATTCTGGTGATTTGCGCGCAGATAATTTGCATTTATCCAGCTCAGGAATTAGTTTTGATTTACTCTATCAGGGGATGAAGCAAGAAATCAAAGTTGCGGTAGTTGGGCGTTTTAACGTTTATAATTTACTAGCTGTTTTTGCGACGCTATTAGTTAAACAAGTCGCATGGGAAAAATTAGCTGAAATTGCGTTACAGCTAAAACCAGTTACCGGACGGATGGATGCGCTAATTATCGCCAATAAACCTTTAGTTGTGGTTGATTATGCCCATACACCGGATGCTTTGGAAAAAGCGCTTAGCACTTTGCAGGAAATTAAGCATACAGGTAAACTATTCTGTGTTTTTGGCTGTGGTGGTAACCGTGATCGTGGTAAACGTCCGCAGATGGGGCGAATCGCGGCTGATTTAGCTGATGAGGTAATTATTACCACGGATAATCCGCGCGATGAAGAGCCTTTACAAATTATTCAAGATATTACGGCGAATTTAACCAGTAGTAACTACCAAGTAATAGTTGATCGTGCCGAGGCGATTAGGGCGGCATTAGCGGCAGTAAAAGCAGGTGATATTGTCCTAGTGGCAGGCAAAGGACATGAAAATTATCAGGAAATCCATGGTGTAAAACACCATTTTAGTGATTTCGAGCTGGTAAATGAAATTTTACAAGTTAATTGAAAATGGATGATCTATGCGTAAATTGAATGCACGACAATTGGTTAACATGTGTAATGGCACGGCGTCAGAGGTATTTGCCGTTGATGGCGCTATTTCCAGTGTCGTTATTGATAGCCGAAAAGTTAGTGATGACAGCCTGTTTATTGCGATTGTTGGTGAAAATCACGATGCACATGATTATGTCGCTCAAGTTATCGCGCGTGGTAATACTTATGCCTTGGTAAATGATGATTTTAAAGCGGATTTGCCAAATTTGATACGCGTGAAAGATACGACACAGGCTTTAGGGTTACTTGCGAGTAATTACCGTCAATTGTTTACAATTCCAATGGTAGCAATTACTGGTAGCAATGGTAAAACTACAGTTAAAGAAATGTTACGTTGTGTCTGTCAAACTCAGTTTGGTGCGGATCATGTTTTAGCAACTAGTGGCAACTTAAACAATCATTGGGGTATGCCATTAACTTTGCTTGAATTAAATGATAATCATCAAGTCGCGATTATAGAAATGGGCATGAATCATGCAGGCGAGCTGGATTATTTATCTAAGTTAGCCAAACCAACTTTAGCGGTCGTAAATAATGTGATGTTTGCTCATATTGGACAGTTCAAATCATTAGCCGAAATTGCTGAGGCTAAGGGTGAAATATATAATGGTTTAGCTAGCGATGGAGTAGCATGCATTGATGCGAGTAATCCATTTAGTGCACAGTGGAGCGTTAAAACAGAATTAGCTACTGCTAAAATTTTTGACTATGGTACAGCTGAGAGTGGTTGTTGTCTGGCTGAGTTTACCGAGACTGGTGCGCGTTATATAACTCCTCTTGGTGAGCTGGAAATAAATTTGCGAATCTTGGGGCAACATAATTATTTCAATGCATTGACTGTAATTGCATTGGCAATTAATTTAAGATGTTCGCTAAATAGCGTCAAAACTGGGTTAGAAAGCTATAATGGCTATAGTGGACGCTTGGAGCGTAAAAAAGCTTTTAACGGTGCTTTGATTGTAGATGATACTTACAATGCTAACCCAGACTCTGTGCGAGCCGCACTCAAGGCGATTAGCGTGTTACCGCGACCTCATTGGTTTATTTTTGCTGATTTAAAAGAGCTGGGTAGCGGTGAATTAGATTTTCATCGTGAAATTGGTGAGCAAATCCAGAAGGATGGAATTGACCGTCTTTTAACCGTGGGTAATCTGGCTGCTCATGCTGCGAAATATTTTAATGGTACGAAAATCCATTTTGAATCAAATCAGGATATAGTAAAATACTGTCTTTCTGAGCTACCTAAGAGTGGCACATTATTAATTAAAGGTTCGCACTCAATGCGATTAAATGAAGTTGCCGACCAATTAACCTTATTGCCATAATAAAGGTAGTAGACTATGCTTTATCTTTTAGCTCAATATCTTGAGCAAGTCATTGGCGCTTTTCGTGTCTTTGAATATGTAACCTTTCGGGCATTACTTGCTGGAATATTTTCGCTGGCAATTTCGATTGGCTTTGGGCAGCGTGTGATTAATTGGCTGACACAATTAAAAGTTGGACAAACGGTGCGCACTGATGGTCCACAAACTCATTTAGTCAAATCAGGTACGCCAACGATGGGTGGTGTACTGATAATTCTGTCAATTACAATTACCATTCTTTTAGTTGCTGATTTAACTAACTTATATATTTGGGTGCTCTTATTTGTCTTAATTTCAACTGGAGCGTTAGGTTTTATCGATGACTATCGTAAAGTGGTTTATAAAGATCCCAAGGGTTTACCGCCACGTGCCAAGATGCTTGCACAGTCCGCTATTGCAATTGGAACAGGCCTATTTTTAATCTATGTAGTTAAAATGCCGAATGCAACTGAAGTTGTTGTACCGTTTTTTAAATTAGTACAGCATCCCTTTGGAATAGTTGGTTTTTTGGTTTTAACTTATTTTGTAATTGTCGGTAGCTCGAATGCAGTTAACTTAACCGATGGACTTGATGGCTTGGTGTCAGTACCTGTGGTGATTGTCTCTCTTGGTTTGGCGATTTTTGCCTATATTGCGGGACATAAGATTTTTGCGGGATATTTATATCTACCGCACGTGCCTGGTGCGCATGAAGTCGTGGTTTTTTGTTCGGCAATAGTCGGTGCGACTCTAGGCTTTTTATGGTTTAATGCTTATCCCGCCCAGGTTTTTATGGGTGATGTTGGAGCTTTGGCATTGGGGGCGGTATTAGGAACGATTGCGATAATTGTCCGTCAGGAAATTGTGTTTGGGATTATGGCAGGCTTATTTGTTATCGAAGCAATTTCAGTTATGCTCCAAGTTGGTTCATACAAACTGCGTAAGAAACGAATTTTTTTGATGGCTCCAATCCATCATCATTTTGAATTAAAAGGCTGGAAAGAAACTCAGGTCGTTGTACGATTTTGGATTATCAGTATAATCTTTTTATTAATCAGTTTATCTACTATTAAGTTACGCTAATGAAAATTAATTATTCTACAACTAAATTTGTCATAATTGGCGCTGGTGAAACGGGTAAGTCAATCTTAAATTATTTGCGCAGTCGTAATGCCTGTATTTTAAGAGTTTTGGATACCCGCAATAATCCACCTTCAATCGATTCATATAAGGTAATCGGTGGGACACTGGATTATGCACAGATTGCTGATGCAGATATTATTGCGATAAGTCCTGGAGTTTCAATCTACGAGCCTATTTTACAACAAGCATTACATGCAGGCAAACAAGTTGTTGGTGATATAGAATTATTTGCACGTGAAATTAGTGATTGGCAAAGTAAAGTAATTGGTATTACTGGTAGTAACGGTAAGACAACTGTAACTAGTTTGACTGGGTTTTTAGCTGAACATAGCGGAATTAAGACGCTGGTAGCTGGAAATATCGGAACTCAGGTATTGGATGCCTTGCTAGAATGTGAAAAACAAAATAACTATCCTGAATTAATTGTTCTTGAATTATCGAGTTTTCAGCTAGAAACGTTAACTAGTATGAATTTTGCCAGTGCCACGGTTTTGAATATCTCAGAGGATCATCTCGATCGCTATCGTGATCTTTTAGAATATGCATATGTTAAGGCGCATATTTTTAATCTATGCCAACATCAAGTATTAAATATTGAAGACCCTCTAGTTTTAGCAATGGCGCGCCATGGTCTGGCACAAAGCAGCTTTGGTGATAGGCAAGGTAATTATCATTTAACTGATGATGCTGATTCGATTTTACAGATAAATGGCGTCGAATATCTTAAATCATCTGAGCTGCAATTATTTGGACGGCATAATTATCTCAATGTTTTGGCATCTCTGGCACTATTGGCTGGTGCAGGCTATGATTTGGCGCAGTTTAAAGTTGGCTGCGTACAGTTTGCCGGTCTAGAGCATCGAATGCAGAAAGTTACGGAACATGATGGAATCTTGTATATTGAGGACTCTAAAGGTACTAATGTTGGTGCAGTAATTGCAGGTGTTGGTGGAGTAGATCGTCCAGTACATCTGATTTTAGGCGGAGATGGTAAAGGGCAGGATTTTGCACCCTTACGTGAGCTAGTTCTAAAAAAATGTAAGTCAGTTGCGGTAATCGGTCAGGATAAAGACGCGATACTTATGACTTTAGCTGGAATTGATAATGTGTCTGGTTATGCGAGTTTGGAAGATGCTGTTAGTGCATGCATTAAAAATGCCGTCTCTGGAGATGCTGTGATATTATCTCCAGCTTGTGCTTCATGGGATATGTTTACCAATTATAAACACCGTGCTCAAGTTTTTGTAGATTCGATCTATGCGCATATTCACTAAATTTTTTCGGTGGCTGACCACTGATCGCCAAAATTTGGCAAAGGCTGGAATAGACAATAACATACTCTTCTCTGCTATTATTTTGCTGGCGATTGGTCTGGTTATGGTCTATTCAGCATCAATTGCCTATGCGGCAAAAGATTCTGGTAGTGGTAATCCTTATTTTTATTTGATTCGCCATGTAATGGCAATAACCCTCGGAACTGTTGCTGGGGTTCTGGCATTTAATATGCCGACTGCATTTTGGAAGAAAAATGCTAATAAGATTATTGTTGGAGTAATAATTTTATTGATTGCAGTCTTAGTCCCTCATGTTGGGAGAGTCGTTAATGGTTCTCGGCGCTGGTTACCTTTGGGTTTGCTCAATCTACAGCCATCTGAATTGGCAAAATTAGGGATTGGGATTTATATGGCAAATTATTTTTGCGGTAAAACATTGAGCTTGAAAAATTTTCGTAGCGATGTTGTGCCCGTGATTGCCACGTTGCTGACAGTGTGCGTGTTACTCTTGGCTGAACCAGATATGGGTTCAACAACCGTTGTTTTCATCATTGCATTAACCATCTTATACCTTTCGGATTTAAATGTTAAAGTGATTTTTGCGGCTGTACTTTTTGGTGCTGTTGCTTTCGTATTATTGATTGTATTTGAACCATACCGCATGAAGCGTGTGGTTGGGTTTTTAGACCCGTGGCAAGATGCGTTAGGTAAGGGCTATCAACTGAGCCATTCTCTGTTGGCTTTTGGTCATGGTGGCTGGTTTGGGGTCGGGCTGGGTAATAGTATTGAAAAATTATACTATTTGCCAGAGGCTCATACTGACTTTATCATGGCTATTATTGGCGAAGAATTTGGTGTTGCGGGTGTTTTGGTTATTTTATTGCTCTTCTGGATTATCTTTTATCGTGGTTTTACCATGATTGCTACTGAAACCAAACGCCTACCGGGGCGTAAATTTCAAGGCTTACTAGCACAGGGGATTAGTGTTTGGTTTTTTGCCCAAGCTATTGTTAATATTGGAGTTGCGATTGGGATGTTACCAACTAAGGGTTTGACATTACCTTTTGTTTCTTTTGGAGGTAGCTCGGTATTGGTTAATTGTATAGCTTTGTCTATCTTGCTTAAGATTGACTATGAAAATAAGCTCTTAAAGCATGGAAGCCCATTAACATGAGTAAACCTGTAATTATTATCAGTGCTGGTGGTACCGGCGGACATATTTTCCCAGCATTAGCTGTGGCGAAACAATTAGCTGACTCATATGATGTGGTGTGGGTCGGGGGTAAAGTTGGAATGGAGAACCAAATCATTCCGCAAAATGGTTACCCCTTGGAAACCGTATCGGTAGCAGGTGTTAGAAATAAAGGCGCAGTGCGTAAATTAATGTTACCTTTTACTATGTTGCGTGCGTTATTTGAGTGTTGGTGTATTCTACGTAAATATCGTCCAACCACCGTGATTGGTTTCGGTGGTTATGCAACTTTTCCAATCTTACTTGCTGCACGAATTTTAGGTAAAAAAACTCTGATTCATGAACAAAATTCGGTTGCTGGATTAACCAATCGTACATTGGCTAAGTTTGTCAATCAAGTGCTAACCGCTTTTCCTAATGTTTTAAATAGCACAAAGACGCAATTAGTAGGAAATCCTGTTCGGCAAGAGATTATTGATATAGCGCCAGCGAGTACTAATACTAGTGGCAAACTCAATATTTTGATTGTTGGCGGTAGTCTTGGTGCGAAAGCTCTTAATGACAATGTTCCTTTAGCCTTAAACTCTATCAAAGATAAAGTCGGAGTAATAACGCACCAAGTCGGGCGTAATGATGGTTCTACTGTTGCTGATTATTACCGTGAGCATGGTTTAAATGCTCAGGTGGTAAATTTTATTGATAATATGGCAGAAGCTTATAGCAATAGTGATATTATTATTTGCCGTGCTGGAGCATCCACCGTAGCTGAAGTTAGTTGTGCGGGTAAATGCGCAATTTTTGTGCCATATCCTTATGCGGTTGACAATCATCAAACTCATAATGCTAATTATCTTGTTGAACAAGGTGCTGCTTTTTTACTCCCTCAATCTAAATTAACGCCAGAGAGTTTAGCTAGTTTAATCAGTGAATTAAATCCTGAGAAGTGTCAACAAATTGGACTTAAAGCCAAATCATTGGCAATTACTAATAGCACTGAATTAATTTGTGCCGCAATTTCATAATTGTTTATGTTTAAACCAAGCTAATAATCAGCTCAAGCCATAGGCTTCAACCCTATTTCTATGATAAAATCACCCTTTGAGATATTCACATTGGGTAGTTCATGATAAAATTTGCCACATATGCAGTTAACTCTAGTCGTGGGCGCAGCTTTGCCGAAGCCGCGCCACGTTATCGTAGTGATTTTCAGCGCGATCGTGATCGGGTTATTCACTCGAGTGCATTCCGGCGCTTAGAATACAAAACTCAAGTGTTTATTAATCACGAAGGTGATCTATTCCGCACTCGTTTGACACATAGTCTTGAAGTGGCGCAAGTCGGGCGCTCGGTTGCTAATGCTTTGGATTTGAATGTCGATTTGGTCGAAGCTATTTGTTTGGCGCACGATCTGGGGCATACCCCTTTTGGACACAGTGGACAAGATGTGCTCAATGAATGTATGCTGAAACATGGCGAACATTTTGAGCATAATTTACAATCATTGCGTATCGTCACTGAGCTTGAAGAGCGCTATGCTGAATTCAATGGACTAAATCTCACTTTTGAAACTCTTGAAGGAATCCTTAAACATTGTTCTTTAGCTAAAGCTCAGGAATTAGGTGTGCTGGGTGAACGCTTTATTAATAATGAACGCCCAAGCCTAGAAGCGCAGTTAGCTAATATTGCTGATGAACTAGCCTATAATTTCCACGATCTCGATGATGGTTTGCGCGCTAATTTATTAACCTTGGAACAACTTGAAGAAGTTGGAATTATCAAAGAACAACTAAGTATTGTATTACGCAAGTATCCGACGCTTAATGGTCGTCGCCTTCATAAAGAGTTGGTTCGTCACCTGATAAATGTGACAATTTATCAGCTTATCGAAAATACCGAATTAAATTTAAAAAAATATCAACCAGCCTCAGCTGAAGAAGTTCGTTTTGCTCCAGCAATCGTCCAATATAGCGATGAAGATTTTGCGGCACAACGTGAGCTTAAAAAATTTCTACTTAAAAACTTATATAAACATTTTAGTGTCATGCAACTGCGCTTTAAAGCAGAGAATGTAATTCGTTCTTTGTTTAGCGCCTTTATGAGTGATGCGCGCTTACTACCTGATCAATTTCAGGCGCATATTGATAAAGATGGATTACCGCGGGTAGTGGCTGACTATATTTCTGGAATGACTGATCGCTACGCTTTTCGTCAATACAATCGCTTGTTTACGGTTGAAACTGTCTGAGAGAACAAAATAATGGTAACAGTAAAAAGTAATTTTCATGATGTTAATAGTTGGCTGGAAGTTCAGAGCCAACATTTTTCTCCTGCCGAAATTGAGACTTTTCAGGCGGCAATTAATTTAGCGGAGCAATATTATCAAGGACAGGTGTTTTACCCGACTGATGTTAATTTATTACTACATTCTTTAAATTGTGCTAATAAAGTTGCCGAGCTACATCTTTATGCTGATGCCGTAACTGCAACGATTTTATACGCTTTGCCGCGTTATTGTGATAATTGGCTAGATGAATTAAAGAACTTTGATAAGAAAGTTGTTGAACTGATTGACGGTGTTAATCGTGTAACTCAGATTCGGAAGATTGGTGATTTAGATCTTGAATTAGATGAACAAGAGAAAAAGAGTCAGATTGAAGTAATTCGTAAAATGTTGCTGGCAATGGCAAGCGATATTCGAATCGTGCTGATAGTTTTAGTTGGGCGTGGCGAATTGATGCTTCATCTAAAAACCTGTCAGGATGTAAGCTTACAGCAGAAAATTGCGATTGAAACGATGGAGATATTTGCACCACTTGCTAATCGCTTAGGTGTTTGGCAAATTAAATGGGAGTTAGAAGATCTTTCGTTTAAATATATGCACCCAGAACAGTACAAGCGAATTGCAAAACTCTTGGATGAAACTCGTCAAGAGCGCTTAGACTATATTGAAAATATCAAAGGGTTTTTAGCCTCACAGATGGAAGAGAGCGGGATTCAGGATTTTCAGGTTAGCGGACGTGCGAAGCATATTTACTCCATCTGGAAGAAAATGCGCAAAAAAAATTATGATTTTGATAATTTATACGATATTCGTGCCGTGCGAGTGCTAGTTCCTGAGATTCGTGATTGTTACACTGTGCTCGGGATTGTCCATACTAAATATTCACCAGTTCCTGGTGAATTTGATGATTATATTTCTAATCCGAAACCTAATAATTACCAAAGCTTGCATACCTGTGTGATTGGTCCAGAAAATCGCGTGGTTGAGATTCAGATTCGTACTTTTGCGATGCATGATCACGCTGAATATGGTGTGGCGGCGCACTGGCGTTATAAAGAAGGTGGCGAAAATAACCCTAAATTTGAAGAAAAAATTGCTTGGATTAGACAGATTTTGGATTGGCGTGATGAATTATCAGAACGTAAAGATTTAACTGATATTTTTAAAAATGAAATTTTCTCAGATACTATTTATGTTATGACGCCTAACGGTAAGGTAATTACATTACCAAATGGTGGAACTCCGATTGATTTTGCCTATGGAGTGCACAGTGCTATCGGACATCGCTGTCGCGGTGCTAAAGTTGATGGGCAAATTGTACCACTTTCAACTCCGCTAAAAAATGGGCAACGAGTTGAGATTCTCACGATTAAAAATGGTGGACCAAGTATTAACTGGTTACATGAAGGATGGGTTAAAAGCAGTAAGGCAATCGGGCATATACGCCGTTATATCCGGGATTTGAATAATGAAGATTTTCTTGAAACTGGTAAAGAGGTTTATGAGCGTGAATTAGCCAAATTTCCTTCATCCATCCGCCCTAAAGTTGATGACATTGTCAGCAAAATGAATCATACTAATGAGAAAGATCTGCAAATCTCGATAGGTAAGGGGGATGTAATGCCCGCAACCTTACGTGATGTGATTGAAAAATTAATCCATGCGGCAACTCCGCAGCCCAAAGAAGATTTAACTGCAGTCGAGCTTGAAAAACGCTTACAAGAGCGCAAGGATAAACTAAAACCCCAAGCGAAGAGTGGCAGTATTTTGGTAGATGGAGTGAGCGGAATTGTGTCTAATTTTGCCAAATGCTGTAAACCAATTCCTGGCGATAATGTGGTTGGGTTTATTACGCAGGGTAATGGAATTGCCGTTCACCGTGTGGGCTGTCATGACTTTAATCGTCAGGCTAAACTTCACCCACATAAAGTAGTTAGTGTTGAGTGGGCAAGTGCGGCTAAAAACTCTACGTTCAGTGCCGATATCGAAGTAATTGCCAATGATCGTCATGGTTTACTTCGTGATTTGACGGATTTATTTGCCAGTGAGAAATTACATATTGTTGGTTTACGGACGGTTTGCCGCAATAATAAAGCAATTATGACTTTTACAATTCAGGTGAGTGGTAATGAATTTAATTTTACTTGGTTGATTGCCAAAATATTTAATGTTAATGGTGTGATTGAAGTATTACGTAAATAATCATAATTTTGAAAGAAGCTAATGATACGCTGTGCGTGCTTGGTTGAACTGGGTCAAACAAAAAATGAATTACTGGTCGTTAGAGTCAGAGATAATATTAAATGGTATCTTCCCGGCGGTAAGATTGAAACAGGTGAAACAAACGAGCAGGCGTTGATTCGCGAAATCAAAGAAGAGCTTAATGTTGATTTGATACCTTCGTCAATTGAGTTTATAACGATGGTGAGTGATAAAGCCTATGGTATTGACGATGATGTTGAGCTATATTGTTTTAGAGCAAAGTTTACTGGTGAAATTACTCCTGTAGCTGAAATTTCAGAAGTTCAATATCTTGATTGGCAACAGAATGCTGACTTACTTGCTCCAGCCGTTCTTAAATTATGCTCTATTTTGAGCGGAAATTAAAAATATATAAATTTTATAGTATTTGAGATTTTATGAGAGGTAGTAAGATGGATCGAAATAGATGGTTTTACTCCAGTGTTACTATTGTATGCGTATTCGTTTTAAACTCATGCTCTCGAACATCTACACCACAAAACGCTCTGCAACATCCGCTGGATATGCTCAGAATAGATGTTGGTAGTGAAGCGCCAACACTAGATCCTGCTTTGTCAGAAGATGCGGCATCTGGTAGGATAATCAATGATTTATTTGCAGGCTTAGTGGATTTTGATCAACAAAATAATCCTATCCCTGGCATGGCAGCGAGCTGGGATATTTCTGCTGATGGCAAAACCTATACTTTTCACCTCCGTCCTAATTTAAAATTTTCTGATGGCTCGGCAATAAGTGCAAACGACTTTATTTATACTTATCAACGGGTTGTAGATCCCAAAACAGGTTCGGGACATAATTATTTGCTTGCAGGCGTGGTTAATGGGAATAAAATTATCAAAGGTGAATTGCCTCCAACGAGTCTTGGGATTAGCGCTCCTAATCAACAGACGGTAAAAATTCAGCTAGAGCATCCCGATGCTAATTTTCTTAATTATCTAACGCTGGGTACGGTGGGAGTTGTTTCACAAAAAATAATTGAGAAATATGGCAATGCTTGGACTGAGCCACAGAATATGGTGACTTCCGGCGCATATACTTTAACTGAGCACATTGTTAATGGACATATCTTAGTTAGTAAAAATCCTTATTATTTCCAAGCAAATCAAGTCTTGATTCCTAAAGTCGAATATTTTCCTTATGTTGATCACAATGCGGGATTAAGTGCCTATAAAACAGGTGGGGTAGATTTGGTTTATCAAAGTGTACCAATTGATCAATATCAGGCACTCAAACAAGAGTACCCACAAGAATTACATACAATTAAGCAAGAAGCTATCTATTTTTATGACTTAAATCAATTATTACCACAATTCAAAAATAACCCAGCATTGCGCCAAGCATTAAGTATGGCGATTGATCGTGAAACACTGGTGAGCAAAGTTCTTGGACAAGGCGAGACCGTTTTGTATAGTGATGTGACAGCAACGGTTGAAAGTGGGGCTTATAAATCAGTTCAATATAATTGGGCAAATTTGTCATACCCAGAACAGCTGAAGATTGCTAAGCAGCTGTATGCTAAAGCTGGATATTCTTCATCCCATCCTTTAAAAATTAATCTAAGTTACAATACTGACGATTTACATAAGAAAATTGCTTTGGCTATTGCAGGAATGTGGCAAGCAAATCTAGGCATTGAGGTGGTCTTATCCAATCAGGAGTGGAAGACATTTATTGCTAGCCGTCATAGTGGTAATTATGTGGTTGCGCGGGATCGTTGGGTAGCTGATTATAATTCAATCACGAGCTACACTCAACTTTATCTGTGTAATGGCATGCAAAATAATTCGCATTACTGCAATCCTCAGTACGATAAACTAATTGCAGATGCAGACAAAGCAACTGATTTGACACAAAAGCAACAACTATACGCCCAAGCTTTAACTCTCGCGCTAAACGAATATGCAATTATTCCGCTCTTTCAGCCCAATTACTCCAAACTGGTAAAACCTTATATTCAGAATCTTGATGTAGAGCATAACTTTTTTAATGTCGAACAATCTAAATGGATTAAATTTCATGGTTCAAAAATTATTTCACAACCATAGCCGTTCGATTCAGGTGAATAGCAGCTTCTTGTAGTGTAGCTTGCCGTATGGTACATAATATAATGCGTGCTATGTTATGTTCATTTATGGAGAGTAGCTGAGTTCTCAGGTATTTAATATCTTAATTGTAAATATAACAATAACTTACTTGTTCTTGCTGTATTTAAGCTCTGTAATGTGGTAAAATAAAAATCCCCCATTAATGGGGGGGTGATTAAAATTTAGCTGGCAGTATAAATTACATTCTGAAAATTAATTGCTGGGCTGTGTCCGGTCATTGCAATTGGTGCTGGTGCTCCATTGTAGAACGTTTGGATGTTGTAATCACCGTGTCCCATCAGTTGTGTTATTGTAATTTCATCACCATTGCTAAATAAGAGTGCTTGGTAATCACCATATCCTGAGTTGCCCTTTGGATAAGTGCCTTGTCCACTGCTATTCGGGAAAAATCCTTGGATGCAATTAGTATCATTTGGAATACACATAATAATTGGTCTTGGAGCTTCCGGAGATGATCCTTTCCACGCTGCAGAAATTAAATAGGCATGAACTCCATCATCCACATAGCTCCATTGACTGCTAACATTCCCAGAACCAACATATGAATTTACGTAAACATTAACAAAAGTATTGCTTGGATTTTGAAAATTAGCTTCTAATCCGCCATTGTTATAGCCATTGTATTGATAATTAACTAAAGGAGCACTAATGAAATTTAACCATAAATTTCCATCCCCATCATTACTAGCTAACATATAATCAAGCTGTTTACTTTTTGCACCATCATATTCTTGGAGTATAGAACTTAGTGGATCAGTTGGCTCTGGGCTACTATTGATATTGCTAGTTGAATAGTTTCCGTAATTGTTACCGCCACCGCATCTAATATAGCCATTTGAGGAACTCAAGTTGTACGATCCATTAGTTTGATTGCACATTTGAGCAATACTGCTATTAGTTGTAATTGTGCCTGAAGTAGCTGCTTGCGTATTATTACAGCTCATGCGCAATGTCTTACCATCCCAACCATACAAATTTTTGTTGTCTGACATATCTGCCGTTAAATAAGTCATTGACTCGATTGTTTGATAGTTGAAGTTACAATTATTTTGCAGGTTGCTTGAGCTAATACTACTAGCGTAGTTATTAAATGCCGCTGTTTTTGCTTGAGCAAACAAGCTCTGAACAAAACTAAGTCTTGTATTGTAAGCAATTTGGATTTCTGATTCAGCAGCAGCGAGATTGGTGCCACCCTCTACAGTCAGTACTGGTGAAATGGTAGTTTGTGCCGAAGGTGACATGTTTAGATATAGAATTTCACGTAATTGATCATCACGATAAGCCTGCGCCAGAGTATTAACAATTTGAACATATTTGGAATCAAGTAATTGATCGTATTGTTGCAAATTATAAAAAATATTACTTCCACTCGTTAGTGATTGAGCATTTGTGAAATCTGTCAATGAAGAGTTAAGCACCGATGCAAGTAGGCATTGACCAACGTCATTTGTCAAGCTTGGTACAGGGTGATTAGTTGCATTGCTTGCACTATTCAAAGTATAGTAGGCTGGTGAAGAAACATCGCATGAGAGTTGCTGCTCTATTACGTCTAGGCTATTTGCCGACGTTGTTGGTACAGTAAATAAAGAAAGTGAAGGCGAGTTATAGTTATTTATATAAGTTAACATAGATTGTAATGCTTGATTGCTGATTGGGGTTGAAGAGGTACCTAGTAATGCATTCTCAGTTATTTGGGCGCTTTCAGGATTATTAATTGCTTTGACAAGAAAATCATTGATATCTGAGTTAGCATTATTGATTTCTTGAATATCCTGATAAATTGGCTGTTGAGCGGCAATATACGCATTAGTATTAATGTTTTGTGAGATAACATTTAATTCAGCATTTTCGGCAGTAATTTCACTTTCAATTTGCGATACACCTTGTAAAACCTGAGTTAAAGCTTGTTTATCCCATTGTGCAGGAGTTTGAGGCGATACTGTTCCTTTGGTAATCAGATTCCAAAATACTGAGCCAACTTCCCCAACGATTGCATCTTCAAGGTTACCCGTAACGACGTCAAGTACCGCGCCACCAAGACCTTCACCTAATGATGCTTCTTGAGTGCTGACCATCGAACTGGTTGACTGAGTACTTTGATTATTGTTATTATTGCTACTCGCACCAGAGTTGCATGCGCTAACAGAAAATGAGATTACTCCAGCCAACATTAAAGTATTAATTAATTGTTTTTTCATGATAGGGTCCTAAATAAATTTTTACTAAGATGAACGCTCCTCATCTGTCATGGCGCTATGTTATCACTTGGGTTATTGAGATGGTTTCCCATCTTTGGATAGCTTATTCCCATTTTTGCATAAAAGCTAAATTATTCAAAATTTAGTATTAAAGATGCTGATTATTAGAAATTATTTTAAATTTACTAACTGATATTCACCCATGCAAAAACGCGGTTTTATTTTAAATCTAAATTGTTTACACTTGCGCCTGTACGTTAATTTAATTCAGGATTTAAAATGAAACTCAACAAGCTTTCTTTGGTATTATTAGTAACAACATTAACTGGTTTAAGCGCGTGTAACAGCGGTGGCGCTAACAGCCAAGATTCTACTACTCAAACAACAAATCAATCCTCATCTTTAGACAGCAGTAGCCAAGCTAGGAGCAATGCAGGAATTGCACTGCCATATGTGCAAATTAATGTTGATGAATTAGATGATTTTAGCTGGACATCATATCACGTGCCGGCACCAACGCCATCAATCGACACATCGAGCCCCGTTAGTAGCCTAGGAAGTTATTTTCCAACCGAAAGCGATGGAACACAAGCAACTAGCTATAGTTTATCTGGTAATAAGTTAATCCAAAATTATTTAACTTTTGGTAGTGGTTCTGCAGCTAGTCAGTTATTTCAGCAAACTCCATTAACCGAAAGTGGCTTTGCTGCATTAAGCAGTAGCCAAGGTTGTAATATACTTGATGGCGACAAAAATAAGGTTGCATGTAATCTAACGGTTATGGCTAATGGTGGTTTGAATGGTAGTACTGGGAGTTTGCCAGTTATTTTATATCGTGGATTAAGGGCGTATAATGTAGCTGAAATGATTCGTGATTTACCAGCTTATGATCGTGTAGCGGCACGTCCAAACCGCTGGGATAGAGATAATTCAGTAGTTAACAAATCACAGCCGTATTATATGGAAATTTCTGCCACTCCAAGTGACTTTAATACCGCAACTTCGATAGTTGATCTACATAACTATTTTTATAGCCCAGACAACAATGAAGGTTTCAGTTTTGATGCGAGTCAACTCAATAATGGTAACGCAACTACTTGTAATATTGTCAAAATTACTGGGGTTGATTCACAAGTTAAGGCTAATCCAGTTAGCTGTTCAGACTCGCAATTTAGTATCAATCAAGCTGGCTATTTATCTGCAACAGGTTTAACTGCTGGGGTTTATCAAATCAATGTAAAAGCCAGCGAACCTAGTGGTGGTGTAGTTGAAAATGCATGGCAAACTTTTTATCTTAATGTTGCTGCTACTAATCCAGATTTAGCTGCGTGGAAAACCGGAAGTGTTGCGACCAATAATGTTTTAGGTGACTTTAATTCAATTTACGTTTATTCTTCACAAGATCCAGACAAACCCAATAGCGGCTGGCCGGCTGACCTTCAAAGCTATGGTAAAGATTTAAAACAAATTAATAATGATTACTTAAATCAACGCCCAATTAAAACTGCATTGACTGAGATGATAGATATGGGATATACCTATAGCGAAGCGGGTATGCCAAAAATTGGTTATTGGAAATTAGACACAAGCACGAGTAATCCTGAGAGTCAAATTACCGCTGCAGGGGTAACTACTAATCGTCCAGATCCTGAATTTGCTAAATGGATAGGTACGGTGCTTGATCCATCCAATGGTGCCTTTGCTTCGAATAATGTTGGTTTTACCCTTAGTTATGCCTTTGATAATGATGTTAAGGCGGATTTGATCGGCTATAATGCCAAGCAGCAGGATTTATTGGCTGATGCTCTAGTGCATCCGGTGCTATATGCAAGTGAGCTTAATTCTAACTATAAAATAGATGGATTGGCGATGGATTTGGAGGGCGGCTTTACCCAAACCCGTGCCGCAGAAGTATTTAAAAAAGTTGCGGATCGTTTGGCTTATCATGGTAAATGGTTTACATTCTTCTATTTCTCAAGCGGTTTTACACCAGTTACTTCAGCAGCGTTTGGTCCATTGGGTGTAGCTAATTTTTCGACTTATGATGTTGCAACTTATCGTGCACCACTAAGTCAAACTCCTGATGAAATTAGCTATGTTGATAATACCTTTGGTGGAGCATTTGCTTCAGAGTATGCTAATGCATTGTATGCAACTTTTAAAAGTGATACGGCATGTAATACTACGGTCAATGGAGTTACCACTGTTACTAGCTGGTGTAATTCAACTTTAAATGATTCTGTATCCGAAAATTACCGGATGTTTAACGAAACTTATCACACCGTTTCACCAAGTGATGCAATGACTTATTTTGATGGAAAATATGCACCTGTATTACCGCTAGCTACCTCCGCTACTCAATGGTCACAAGTAGAAATCTGGACACCTGATTTTACCAAACATACTAAGCCAGGCGAAGTTTCAGAAATTATGCTAAACCAATCTGCATGTAATGGTTTAACTAATGCATTCTTAGCTGCAAATGAAAGCGCATTAAGTTCTCCAGGCTCTCAAGCATATAATCAGTTAGCTTCATGTGTGATGCAAAATGTTAATATTGAATCAGTTCCCTTACAAACCTTTAGCCATTGCGGTAATAATGCTTCGGGACAGCCAATTCCTTATGCACAATGTATTATGGTTTCAGGTTTGCCAGGTAAGGGGAGTAACGATGCTTCTATTAACCATCCAGATGCATTAGCTTATGCTGAGAATAACTATGGTGTTTATGCACCAACTAAAGCTAATCAAGCAGGTTATGCAGTATATGCGCTACAAAATCCAGGTACAGCAACGCAAGGTGCTTTTGGTGAAACTAGTGGTAGTAATTTGAATGTTCAAGAGCCATGGTATATTGGATTTAATTATAGCGGAGCTCGTTATGATCCAGCATATAATGCTCAATCTAATACCAATGAGTGGAGTAAGTTTGGTGCATTTATTAATGCTCAGTAGTGACAAAGCTTAAATGATAAAAACGCTATGTAAGTAAATTACATGGCGTTTTTTTAACAGAACGACATTTAATTAAGGCCATAAATAACAATAGGTTTGACTATTTGTTAAGTTATTACCCTTGCTATCGTATAAGAAACCGTTCAAATATGTCGAAGGATAGCCACTGGCTACACAGTTAGTATGTACCCAATCAAAGCCTTGTGTTGCAAAAGTCCCAGTTACAGAATATGGAACTTTGGATGGATTACCACTACACAAATAAACCGTGCTGCCTGCGGTTAAATTACTCTCATAACTGCTAGGAATTGCCCCACTAAATGGGTTATAGTTATTTGCAAATACATTGTCAATTGCAACGTTATATATTCTGCCATCAATCGCTGAAGTCATCTCCATATGGGTATGAGAGAGCGGAATAGTGTCAATTGACTCTGTTGCTTGAGCATAATTCAATACTTGAGAATAGTCGCTGCTTGGTGGTGCATTGATTATTCCGTACTGAAAGTAACCACCAATATCTGAACATAATTTGCCGTAATAGCTTGCATTTGCCACCACAGCCGAATTATTGCTGGAGCTTGCACCACTATTGCAGGCAGAAATCAATAACACACTAGAGCCTAACATATAGTACAGCCAGATTCTCATACTGATCCTTCGTAGCAACACATTAACTATTCATAGCTTGGGAAATCAATACTTGCCAGAACTTGTCCATTTGCATCTGTAATCAGTAATTTTTGTAAATTAGCTGCATGTACTGTAAATTTTTTATCATCATTGCTAGCTTGCAATAGATAACTGATTCCATTGATAGTACCATAAAATTGGGCTTTTTTAAAGTATTTTGCTTTGTTCACTAGTACATTGGTTAAATTACCATCACTAGTTACGCTTACAATTTTGCTATCAGCCGAAGGTTGTACCGTTGAGCTAAAAGGAATTACACTGAATTTTTTATCATCAATAGCCACGATTCCATCATTTTTAACTTTATACTCATCTTTCGTCCAGAATAAACCAAGGTTTGAGCTTGTGCAATTAGCTGGTTGCTTAGTATTGCTGGCAATTTGTACCGGGATTTTTAGTTCTTGTTGATCTATTTTGCGAATTATAGGTTTATTATCTTCGCAGCTTAGTACCATACTTTCTCCTGCAGGTAATAGACGATCTTCATAAACAATAGGAGTTAGTGTTTTAGTTATGTAACTTTGGGTATTTGATTCAAAGCTAGCTGATTCAATTGCTACGGTATATTGTGGTTCAAGGTAAATTTTGTCAGCAAAAGCATGTATTGAAGTAGTTGCAGCAAGCGCAATAAGTATTTTTTTCATTATATTATTTCCTTTAAGTATTTATTCTTTTAAATCCAATTTTTATGGCGAATTGAGCGTATTATTCCATCTTTATCCAAACCAATTAAGGACAGCAATTGTTTCGGATCGCCATGTTCAACGAATTGATCGGGAATTCCTAAATGCAATATTGGTCGTTGAATATTTAAATCCTGCAATGCTTCTGCACAAGCTGATCCTGCACCCCCCGCAATCACATTTTCTTCAATTGTTACAATAAATTCGTGAGTTTTACCAATTTGTAATAGTAAATCACGATCCAGCGGCTTAACAAAACGCATATCGCAAATGGTTGCATCGATTTCTTCTGCAGCTTCACGTGCGGCTTGCAGCATTGAACCAAATGCCATAATGGCAATTTTACTACCTTCTCTAACTACACGCCCCTTACCAACAGGAATCATTTTAAACTCAGCATCCAATTCCTGTCCGATGCCTGCGCCACGAGGGTAGCGTACTGCACATGATTGATTGTTGATTCTAAAGCCTGTATAAAGCATTTGGTAACATTCATTTTCATCACTTGGTGTCATAATGATTAGATTAGGGATGCAACGTAAAAAACTCAAATCAAAGGCACCAATATGAGTTGGACCATCTGCACCAACTACACCAGCACGGTCAATTGCAAAGAGAACCGAAACTTCCTGTAAAGCTACGTCATGAATAAGCTGATCATAACCACGTTGTAAAAATGTTGAATAGATTGCCACAATTGGTTTAATTCCTTTAGTGGCAGCACCTCCAGCAAATGTAATTGCATGCTGTTCGGCGATTCCAACATCAAAAAATTTCTCAGGGTAGAGTTTTGCAAATTCAACCATCCCAGATCCTTCACGCATCGCAGGAGTAATTGCAATAAATTCATCATCTATTTTGGCAATATCACAGAGAAACTTGCCAAAAACATGCATATAACTTAGTGCGCTACTCTTTCCACTGCTGATCATTCCTTCGTTAGGATTGAACTTATTTACCCCATGATAACCTATTGGATCATTTTCTGCTAACTTATAACCTTGTCCTTTTTTGGTTACGACATGCAAAAATTGTGGACCTGATAAATTTTTAAGTTCGCTCAATGTGTCGATAAGCTGTTCTAAATCATGTCCATCAATTGGCCCGATGTAATTGAAACCCAGCTCTTCAAACATTGTGCTTGGCATTACCATGCCTTTCATATGTTCTTCAACTTTATGCGCAAGTTTTTGCATCCCAGGCATTACACTCAGCGCTTTGTTGGCAGTACCTTTTACTTTGTTATAAAAGCGACTGGCAAGAATCTGCGATAAGTATGAGCTAATTGCACCAACGCTCTCAGAAATCGACATTTCATTGTCATTGAGAATTACCAGCATATTGCTTTCTAACCATCCTGCATTATTGAGTCCTTCAAAAGCAAGACCGGCAGTCATTGAACCATCACCAATTATCGCTACCACTTTATTATCTCGTCCGCGAAGTTGATTGGCAACAGCCATTCCTAGCGCTGCAGAAATTGAAGTTGATGAATGACCAACATCAAAAGTATCATATTCGCTTTCTCCTCGTTTTGGAAAGCCAGACAATCCACCCATTTGACGTAGGCTATCCATTTTTTCTCGACGTCCAGTCAAGATTTTATGTGGGTAGGATTGATGACCTACATCCCAAACTAAGGCATCATCAGGTGTATTGTAGACATAGTGCAAAGCTATAGTTAACTCGACACATCCCAAGTTCGAAGCTAAATGTCCGCCTGTTTTACTGACATTGCTTAATATAAAGCTGCGTAATTCCTGAGCAAGAGTATAGAGTTCTTGGCGGCTTAGCTTTCTCAATTCATGTGGGTAGTTAATCTTGTGTAACAGTTGTTGATGAGTCATGTATATTTATCTTTTATTTGTTTAAGAGTTACGATAATAAACCATATCAGCCAAAAACTCTAATTGTGAACTATTCTCGAGATCTTTTAGTAGTGTAACTATTTCAAAGTGGAGTTGTTTGGCTGTTTCCTGTGCCGTTTCAAGTCCTAAAATATTGACGTAAGTTGCCTTGTCCTGCTCTGAGTCCTTATTCGCCGTTTTGCCAAGAGTATATGTGTCTTCAGTGACATCAATAATATCGTCGACAACTTGGAAAAGTAATCCAATTTTTTGCGCAATTTCATCTATTGCAAGGTATTGTTGTTGGTCAAAATCATTTCCTCCAAGATACCCGGCTAAGATCGAAGCTCTGAGTAGCGCTCCAGTTTTTAAGCTATGCATTTGCTGGAGTTGTTGTAGATTAATTTTTTTACCCGTGCTAAGCCAGTCAATAGTTTGTCCACCAACCATTCCCTCAATCCCGATAGATTTGGCAATTAATGCAATAATTTGTAATTTCCGTTCAGGAGGAATAGTTAGCTGAGCAGAACTTAGTATTTCAAAACATAATGCATGTAGGGCATCACCTGCCAAGAGGGCAACTGCATCGCCATATACCTTATGGTTAGTTGGTTTTCCACGACGTAAATCGTCGTTGTCCATAATCGGAAGGTCGTCATGAATCAGTGAAAAGCAATGGATCATTTCAATAGCACAACCAATCAGTCGGCAGTTTAATTGATTTGCATTGTTTAAGCTACCTGCTGCAATCGTAAATAATGGACGAATTCGCTTACCACCATCTAAGGTTGAGTAGCGAATAGCATCAAGTAGTTGGCTGCAGCTGCTTTGAATCTTTAAGATTTGATTTAAACATTGTTCGATTTCATCCAAGGTTTGGACGCGCCATTGTTCTAAGTTTGGCATATCATTCCGTCTGAAAATTTTTTAATTGATTAGTCTCCTGATCAAGGATTTTAATCTTTTGTTCTACATCTTTAAGTTTGTCCTGACAGAATTTTACCAGTTCCATGCCATGCTTATACTGATTTAATGCACTTTCTAAGTCAATTTGATTGTTTTCAATATGTTGAATGATTGTTTCTAGTTGGTTAATTGCACTTTCAAACGTATCTGAATTTTTTTTTGTCACGTAGTTGTTCCTTGTATTAGTTTATTAATTGGTTTAATCATTATCAAGCATATGATGAAAATAAGCAAACTGAAACTACAATAGATCATAAACGAGTTGCGGTAAATATGTTCAAGCTGGTTTATGGTGCTATTTTCGGTACTTGCTGCACTTTGCGCCAAAATACCCGCAAGTTTACCACCAAGTCCGATAGACATCAAAAATATCCCCATCATGGCACCATTTAAGCGTTGTGGGGTTAAAGTACTTACCATTGCCAGACCGATTGGGGCGATGAGTAATTCACCAAATGCAATCATCAAGTAACTTATAATGATAAAAATTTGTAATAATTGTGAGTTGTGGTTAATTGCATATTGTAAACTGACAATCAAAATAAAGAAGCTAAGACCATTAAACAGAAAACTTAGACTAAATTTTGCTGGAATTGATAAATCTTTGTTGCGATGTTGCAGCCATAACCATAACCCATTGATCAGTGGTCCAAAAATAATTACCCCGAGTGATTCAAACGCGGTGAGCGAGCTTGCTGGCATGCTTAGATTGGTTACTCTTTCGGCGGCAAGGCTTACCGAGAAAAATTGTTGAAAATATACTGCCCAGTATAACCCAGAAAAAACGGTTAAGATAGTGAAAGCTGTAAGTTTTTTACGTTCGTCACCAGTATGTGCCTTGATATTATAAATTAAAAAAGCAAGACTTAGTAATCCAATCAAAGTAAAGAATATATCGGACATAGTCTTGTTATGAATGCCGCAAAAAGCTGTAATAATCAGAAAAATGATTGCGATAAAGGCTTTAAATAGTTTACTTTTATTGTGTGTAATATTCCGCGAGTCGTGTAGCTGATATCGTTTCTTACCTACAAAAAAAGTGATAAACGCGATAGCTAATCCGATTGCAGCTGAAGCAAAAACAGCGTGCCAGCCCAAATAGGTTTTAATAAACCCACCAAGAAAACTTCCACCGATTGCACCAAAGTAAATACCGACATAAAATAGGGTATAGCCTATTTCCTTTTTTTCAGGAGTTTTTTGATAAATCATGCTGAGCATACTGGAAATATTTGGTTTTAACATCCCTGTCCCAACTGTTACAATAGCTAGGCCTAAGATAAAAATATTATGATCCAAAGCAAAAGTTAATAATGTATATCCCGCGCACAACAACGTTGCACCAAGCAAAATAGCTTTATCATAACCAATAAAGCGATCCGCAATCAAACCACCAAATATACTGTTAACATACGCTAATGCGGTGAATGATCCAACCATGGCATAAGTATCTGAGTCACTTAGCTGAATTTTTTCTAATGCATAAAACACTAGCAGCGATTGCAAAACATAAAAACCGTAGCGCTCCCACATTTCGGTTAGAAAGAAAATAGGAAATCCATGAGGTTGACGTTGTTTTAACATATATTACCTTTTATTTTTAATAGAGTAAAAAACCTTCGAATTATAGCATGATTTCAGTAGGATATTTTATTGCAGCGCAATAAAGAGAGTGCTCAAATGTAAAAAATCTATAAAAAAGTTGCAAAATATAATTGGAAGTGGTTATAATACCGTTCTCAACCTAAAGGAAGCTTGGCAGAGCGGTTGAATGCACCAGTCTTGAAAACTGGCAAGGATGCAAGTCCTTCGTGAGTTCGAATCTCACAGCTTCCGCCATCACAACTATTAAATCACTTTTACCAGCAATTTATTTCCAACTCTTAATCTGTTATCTATATATGTTGTTACACGTATCTTTATTATCATTCGGCACAAAAGTTATCGAATCATGTTAGAATTATGCCAAATATTTAGCAGAATAAAATATGACACCTCTAAAAAAATACCTGATAATTTTGTTTTTTTGCAGCCTGATAGTGTTTGGCTTGAGTCCATACTTGGATCAGCAATACGCTATAATTCCCTTTGATTTTAATACTAACCATTTTTATGGTGAGGTAAGCCTTTGGTGTAAAGTGGTTTACTATGGTGTATCTGTATCAACTGTTTTACTGATTGTTGTTCCGCTGCTTATCTTGATCCGTAAACGCAAATCTTCCGCTTTGCAAAAAAATGCGGTACATAGAATGGTACTGATTAGCTATTTAAGTTTAGCACTCGGTCCTGGGTTACTGGTGAATACCTTGTTCAAAGACAATTGGGGGCGCGCAAGACCATATCAAGTAATTCGAGATCATCACCCCTTTTCATTTCCTTGGCAACCTCATTTAGGGCGTCCAAAGGATAATAGTTTTCCATCTGGACATGTTTCAATTGGCGCATTTATAGGCGTACCATTTATTGCTGCAAGAAGGCGTAAATTAGGTATAACTTTGTGTGGGGTAGGTTTTGTTCTGGTTGGAGTAGTTCGTTTTTTACAGGGCGGACATTACATTAGTGATATCTTTATGGCGGCAATTTTAGTCTGGGCGGTGAATATATTGGTAACTAAATTAGTGGATAAGTATTTCATGAATAAGCAGGTGAGTTAACTATGGAACGGATGAATGTTAAAGTTTTGCTGCTGTTTGTTTTGGTCGTTTTTACGCATATAATGTTTAACCAGAGTTTACAACTACATTTTGATGAGGCCTATTATTGGGTATGGAGTAAAAATCTTCAACTCTCATATTATGACCATCCACCAATGATCGCTTATTTAATTCGTCTAACTACCTTAGTATCAGATCAAGCATTATTTATTCGTCTAACTGCAGTGTTGTGTAGTACCGTTACGATTATTATGATTTATTTGAGTACTAAGCGTTTGTTCGGGCAAAAAGCGGCAGATATCTCTGTAATTATGGCGTTGGCATGGCCAATCTTGGAGGGTGATTTTTTTATTACCACAATTGATTGTCCACTGATGATGTTCTGGAGTATAACGCTATACTTTCTAATTCAAGGATTGATCTTTGAGAAAAAAAGTGCAATCTATGCTGCAGGAGTTGCTCTGGGGTGTGCATTGTTATCTAAGTATACTGCGATTTTAATTTTGCCTGGAGTGTTGATTTTTTTATTACTGAGTCCACAGAAGCGTCATTTGCTCTTCAAGAAAGATGTCTATCTAGCCTTGCTCTTGGCTTTGCTGGTGTTCAGCCCAGTTATTGTTTGGAATTACCAGCATGATTGGGTGTCATTTGCTTTTCAATTTCATCATGGGGTAGCTAGTGAACGACAAATAAATTTTGCTGGACTCTGGGATTATATCGGTGCGACTATTGGTGCAGCTAATCCATTTATCTCACTACCGTTATTAACATTTCTGTTTATAAAACGTAAGCAATTTATCAATAACCCTAAATACCTCTTATTAGTGTGTATCTTTGTTTTTGTGGTTTTATTCTTTGCTTACAATAGTTTATATAAATTTATGGAAGCGAATTGGGTTGCTCCGGCTTTTATTGGCGGAATTATTTTTCTGGCGGGCTGTCTTGCAGAGTACAACATAAAATGGACATATCGTGTAGCGATTACACTGGTACTAATCTTACTGCCGATAATTAAGATGCCGAAAATTTTTGTACCGCGTGAATACCGTAGCAAAATTCCGGCAATTAATGCTTTTATGGGCAATGCTCAGCTCTATAATCAGATCAATAATAATTATTTGCAGCCTGATGATATAATTTTGGCTTGTGATTATGGCAATGCTTCACGTGGCTGGTACTATTTAAATCGCGGACGTACGTATGTGTTGAGCAATTTTAAATATAGCAATAGTTATAGTGACTGGAATAAAGATTTAAGTCTACCAATTAAAAATGCAGTGTATTTTTGTGATGGCAATGATCCAGTTTATCAAGAACAACTAAAAGCATACTTTAAAAATATTGAAGAGCTGCCAACAGTAGGCTATCGGGATAGTTTTGTGAATAATAAACTTTATGTATATCGGCTAAGCAACTAAGGGGGTAACTATGAAAAAAATGATAATTATTGCAACGTATAATGAAAAAGATAATATTGAAAAATTATTAGCTGAAGTGTTTAGCTATGTACCAGATACGCATGTTTTAGTGATTGATGATAATTCTCCAGATAAAACTTATGAAATCGTTGAGCGTTTGATGGCTGAAAAGTATGCTGGGCAGCTTTTTCTGATGAAGCGAGCTGGTAAACTTGGTCTGGGGACGGCTTATGTTGCTGGATTTAATTGGGGTTTGGAACGTGATTATGATTTAATTGGGCAAATGGATGCTGATTTTTCACATAGTCCTAAATACCTACCAGAAATGTTTAAAAGTTTAGAAAGTTATGACTTGGTTTTAGGTAGTCGCTATGTGGGTGATGGTGGTGTAGTGAATTGGAGCTTGAAACGTAAAATTATCAGCCGCGGTGGTAGTTTTTACGCAAAAATTATTTTAGGATTACCGTTTAATGATTTAACTGGTGGCTTTAAATGTTTTCGCCGAGAAGTTTTAGCAACCATTGGTGTTAATGAGCTTCAGTCAACTGGATATTCGTTTCAAATTGAAACAACCTACAAAACCTACTTAAATGGGTTTAAAATTAAAGAATTACCAATTATTTTTGAAGATCGAGTGTTGGGGCAATCAAAGATGTCAGGAAGTATTTTTAAAGAAGCAATTTTGATGGTTCTTAAACTTCGTGCTAATAAAAATAGCTTTATTTATCGTAAAAAGTGACTTTAATTTAACTAGTTGGAGCTGTCATGAAACAAAATATCTTTGCTCAATTGAAATTTGTTTTATCTTGTGCAATTTTGGTCTCGCTCTGGGGCTGTGGTGGCGGGGGCAACATCAACACGAATAATTTGCAGCTGGTATTTATGACTCAACCAAGTAGTAATAGTACTCCAACTGGTACAAATAGCGTTGTTGCGCCAGCTATTCAGGTAAAAGTACTTGATAGTAAAGGGAATTTAGATAATAGCGCAGCTATTCCTATCACTTTAACAATTGGAAATCAACCAAATGCTGATTTGCCCAATGGCAAGATTTATACTGGTTACTTAAATGGAACAACTACGGTTACTTCTGTTAATGGAGTGGCTAGCTTTAACGATATTTCTGTAAGTCAACCTGGTGTTGGTTATACTTTAGCTGCTAATGCTAGTGGGGTTAGTTCAGCAACGAGTAATCCATTTAATGTTACATCTTCAATTACTGCAGCAGAGTCAGCTGGGTATAAAAGCACAGAAGCTAAAAGTGGCTATGAGGTTGCATATACTGGAGATATCGGTTCTAATTTCCAAGGTTTTGTCTATGTTTATATTGATTATGGTTCTAATCCAATCGCTAGCGATGAAGAGTTTAGAGCATTTAATTGTGGTGAAAGTTGGGTGCAAAATACGCCTCGTAATGCTGTATTTGACTATGCCAATACATTAGGCAGCCCAGACGTAGCAGCAGGCTCACTTCTTCCTTATACAGACTGTCAGGGGCACACTTGGGGTTTGATCGTTCAAAATATCAGTTATATCTGGCCATTTGAGTCTTCCGCATATCCTGCTCCACAACCTGTTAACGGCTGGCAAGCAGGGCAAACAGGTGTGTATGTACCGCCAGCGCAGGTAAAATATTCTTCGATTAATAAAAATCAGTTAATTTTATTTACTAAAAATAATAAAGATGGAAATCCAATTCTACGTTTCTTTGTGACTGACCAGTGGGGCAATGTATACATTATCAAATCAAGTAATGCTGCTGATCAAACTACTGAGCAGATTGCTGCAAGATTTGAATCCGCGGTATTTCCTGCTGGCTGGAGCAAGTCTAGGGGCTATCTAGCACAAGATTTATATTCATCTCCAGTGTATAACAATTATGGCAATGAATCCTATCCAAGTGCTATTTTTATGGATTTACGTGATAATGTTGATCTGGGCTACAGCATGATTTACTGGAATGGCGGTAATGGCGGCAGTGTGGCACAACAAGCTATTCCAACAGGTGTATTACCATTGGTGATAACCGAAGCAGGTGGTAGAATTAATGGCACTTCAAGTAATGATCAGATGTATGGTAGCAGCGGTAATGATTTATTTTACCCTTACGCTGGAGATGACATTATTGATGGTGGTAGTGGGTATAATGGTGTAGTTTTTGAATTAAGCTCAAGTTTGTATGTGATAAGTACAGCGAATGGTATTGCGATTGTAAGTGGTCTGGATGGAGTAAAAACATTGACTAATATCCAATATTTAGTTTTTAGTGATAAACAAGTTATTCTCAGCCGCTAACACCTAGCAGTGGTTAGTGGTTTTTATCCTTGACGTACGTGAGTAAAATGATGTAAAATCACGT
>CAZTBH010000028.1:0-783 GCA_964611845.1 uncultured Neisseria sp. | reverse complement strand
TGCTTTATTGTTTAATCTTTATATTTAATAGGAAATAACACAATGGTAGTTATTCGTTTGGCACGTGGTGGTAATAAGCACCGTCCATATTTCAGCATCGTTGCTGCTGATTCTCGTGCGCGTCGTGATGGACGTTTCATCGAGAAATTAGGTTTCTTCAACCCAGTTGCATCTGAGGGTGTTGAAGCTGTTCGTATTAATAGCGAACGTGTTGCTCATTGGACTTCAGTTGGTGCGCAAGTATCTCCTGCAGTTAAAAAACTTATCAAAAATAACGCTTAATTGATGTCTATACCTGCAAATCTGATTGACATGGGCTATATAGCCAATGCTTTTGGTATTCAAGGTTGGGTAAAAATTAAGACGGCTACAGAATACAGTGATTCTTTGGATGAATATACGCAAGTGTATCTCAAACTCAAAGATGGAACGATTCTTAGCAAAAAAATTGAAAAAAGTTTTGCGCGAGACGGTGTATTTCATGCTAAGCTTGCTGGAGTTGATGATCGGGATGCTGCCTTTGCTCTTAAAGGAACAATTGTTGCGGTTGATCGGGAAGAATTTCCAGATTTAGACGAAGATGAATTTTATTGGGTTGATTTAATCGGTCTGAATGTTATTAATGTTCAAGGTGAATCTCTGGGGGTGGTAAAAGACCTGATGGAAACTGGCGCTAATGATGTATTAGTTGCTAAGCTTGAACAAGAAGAGCGTTTAATTCCGTTTGTTGCGCAGTATGTTGTCAAAGTCGATATGCAAAATAAACAGATTATTGTTGATTGG
>CAZTBH010000027.1:0-36899 GCA_964611845.1 uncultured Neisseria sp. | reverse complement strand
TAGAGCGCCATTTATAAAATGTTGCACTACTTATTCCATTGCTACGACATACTTCCGTGATTAGCATACCACTTTCTGCCAATTTTAGAATATTGATTATATGATTTGGATTAGTGCGTCTTATGCGTAATATCAGCACTCAATTGCAGTTTGAGTGCTGAGTCTAGCTTAAATATACCGCCAAACTGAGAGCTGCTATGCCATGTATCGTCATTAATAATTCCGTGATTATTCATGCAATCATGTTGCGCTTTAAGTACCACCGCCACATCTTCAGTAGCTAATAAGTCCTGCAATACAACAAATATTTGTTTGGTTAAGCGCTCTTGCAGCTGTGGGCGTGCCGCAAAAAAATGTAAAATTTGGTTAAGTTTACCAAGACCAACCAAATGATCTTTAGGGATATAGGCAATTACCGCCCGTCCTTTGACTGCTACCAAGTGGTGTTCACAACTGGTTTGAAATACTATATTACTGGCAATCAATGGTTCATGGTAGCTAAATTCATTGGAGATCATGGCAAAAGTCGGGAATTTATGGTAGTCTAAGCCCCAAAAGCGCTCTTGCAAATAAAGATCAATCACTCGTTTGGCGGTATTATAATTTTCTTTTTCGTTTGCCGCAAAACCGAGCAAATTTAATACTTCCGCAAATTTAGCTTTGATCAACTCTTGATACTCTACATCTTGACACTCGGCAACTTTGCTAAAATCAACCTGATTTTCCAGATTTTTCTGAATCAGGAGTTGATTAATCCTCATCCCTAGCTGATAATCGTATTCCTTCATTTTTATCCCTCTTTGGACTTATTTAACAAAATATTTTAACAAATAGATTGAACCACTGATAATAATAAATTTCTTCTTCATTCGTTTGGCTGCTGCTAGCGCAGTTAATGGTGCATTATACACATGAATTTGCTCAAATTTACCATAGGCTAATTTTGCTAATTCGCGTGCAGGAGTTGCGCGGGGCTGATCAAAAAGATTACAAACCACCAAAGTAGTTGCCAGTTTAGCATAAAGCCCCAACATCTTATCACGATCTTTATCACGTAAAACCGAAGCAATCACGGCACAATCAGCGGGGTTAATAAATGATTCTAGCGATTGAACTAAAACTTTACAGCCATCAGCATTATGCGAAGCATCGGCAATAATTTGCGGATATCTACTTAATAACTGTAAGCGCCCCGACCATTTGACAGTTTTGGCTGCAGCAAGGATCATTGTATCGCTAATGCCAATATCCTGCAATACTTCGTAGGCAGCTAAAAAATTACGTGCCTGAAAATGCCCGAATAAACCCAGCCCTACATATTTGCTATCATTTCCTTTGGAAGTAAACCATAAGCGCGTAATAAAACGAGATACGTCAAGATCACTATGATAATTATATTTTTCCAGCACATTAACGTAATTATTCGTGCGCGCACTAACTGCAGCAATTAACTCTGGCGTAGTATCTGCAATCACCACCTTACCATTATGAATAATCCCAGCCTTGTGTCGTGCAATATCTGTCAAACTATTTCCTAACCACTGGGTATGCTCCAACGCAATATTGGTAATAACACTATATTCGCTATCGACTACATTCGTTGCATCATCTAGACCACCAAGCCCAGTTTCCAGCACTAGATAATCAATCCCACAGCGAGCGAAATAAACAAACATAATCAGCGTCAGCATTTCAAAGGAACTAAGCACAATTGAGCTAGGTTTTAATAATTCTTTAAGCTCCAGATATAAATTAGCCAAATCAGCATCACTGATTTGTTGTTGATTTAGCAAGATACACTCGTTCAAGCAGTGAATATATGGGCTAGTATACTTCCCTACCCGATAGCCTGCAGCCAATAAACCAGCTTCAAGAAAGGCAGCCGTCGAACCCTTGCCATTAGTCCCAGCAATATGAATTACTTTATATTTATGCTGTGGTTCATCGCATAGTTGCAAGGCTTTTTTGATTGCATTGGCATTAAATTCAGTTTGCGGAGGGTTTAAGTTGGCTAGTTCATCAAGAATTTGCTGTTGATTCATTTGCTTGTTACTCTAAAATATCTACGTTCTAACTGATTATTGGTTTTAGCTAATTTAAAATACTCACGATAATCATGCATACGAATATAATCAACGCTCTGGGTTGCTAAAAAACTAGCTACTGCAGCGCTCTCACTATCACGTCCTGCATATTCTGAAAGCGTAACTTTGTCTAAAAAACGTTTACGAGAGTGCCCGACTAATAATTCAACATCCAAATTTTGCAAGCGTGAAATATTGCGTAACAAATACCATGATTGGGCAGCAGTTTTATTAAAACCAATCCCCGGATCACAGATTAATTGATTGTGTGTAAATCCAAGACTAAGAAGTTGCTCAAGCTTGCACTCCGCCCATTGCAAAATTTCAACACAGGGATCACAATTAGCAGCTAACACAATCTGCGGATTAGCGGGTATAGTTAAACTGTGCATAAAGGCATAACTTTTACCAGCATCCTTAATTTGGCGCAAACAATCAGAATCCAACTGACCCGAAACATCATTAATAATATCCAAATATGGTAAAAAATGCAGCAGTGTTTCTGCACGAAAGCTATCCAAACTTAACTTAAATGAGTAACATGATTTGAGTTGATTTAAAACGACCAGCAATGGTTCTAGGCGTTTGATTTCTTGGGTAGAGTTTAGAGCTTTTGCACCTGGACGGGTGGATTCTGCCCCCACATCAATAATACTAACTCCAGCAGCTAAAGCGGACTCTAATTCTTCGATTATTTTATTAATTTGCTGGTAATATTTACCACCATCTGAAAAAGAGTCCGGAGTTTGGTTGATTATTAACATTAATTCAGATAGAGGTAAAAAAGAACGTTTTATTTCGACATCAGCAATAAACAAGCTACAACCATTATAACTCGCTTGTGCCTTTTGCTCATAGTTAAGCCAATTAGTATCTTGCACTAATTCACTGTATGCCCATGATTTCATAACCAGCTCAGGAATAGCAAAGTTATTGGTCTCCAATGGAGGTGTAAATTGCTCTTTATTTGGGATTGGTTGCTGTGTCTGGATTAATAAGTAAAATTTATTTGTCAAAGAATAATAGCTTGCATAGCTAAGCTCTAGCTTTATTTGGCGCAGCTCAGCTCTTAAATCCTGCGGCGAATTGGAAACTAAGAGATATAAAAACATTACATTACTTGCTGCAGAATAAATTGTTGATTGGGTTGTAAATTAGCCAGTAATTCTTTGATGCTCAATTGTAGTTTGGGATGACGCCAATTCGGCTCAATCTCAGCCAGTGGTTGCAAAACAAAATCGCGCTCATGCATCCGTGGATGAGGAATCTGTAAAAACAATCCACGCACTATTTGATTCTCAAACAAGATAATATCTAAATCAATAATCCGTGGACCATTGGTAAATTGCTCTGATTTACCCATGCATTTTTCAATTTTTTTCAAGGCAATTAGTAATTCTTGTGGCTCAAGTGTGGTAACACCGCTAATGCAAGTATTATAAAAATCATCTTGCTCGCTAAAACCCTGTGGAGAGCTTTTATAAAATGGTGCTACTTTTATCTCACTGACAATTTCACTTAAAAACTCAATGGCACTGATTAGCTGGTGCTGTGGATTATTGAGATTTGAGCCCAATGCCAGAGCAATTTTATATTGTCGATTTTGAGCATATTCAACCTGAATAAGACAATCCAGAGCATCACACACATCAGGTTTACTTATATTTATACTAATGTGTTTAATTTGCGAATAGCGAGTAAATAATTGATTAACTAAATAATGCGCCAAACTTTCCAGTAGTAAAAATTTACTTGCTTGCGTTAGCTCGCGGATTATCTGACATAATTCGTCATAACTGACGGTATGGATTAGTTCATCTGGATAATTCCAGTTTCCTAGTTCTAGCTCTAAATTAATCACTAATGGCTGTTTTTGATTACGTTCGTAATCATAACAACCAATTATCGCTTCAGTTTTTAATTCGTTAATTATTATCTTCATATTCCCACCGCGTAAAAATTTAATCTTATGCATCTACCATAAATAAATCTCGTGCCATTTTCGCCGAAGCTAATCCCAGCCAAGTCACAAACAACCATAATTCCAATACATAAATAATTAATGCCCATGTACCAATTAATAATGCTACTAGTTTAGCAACTGCAATAGCTGCAAATAATATCACAAATACTATTAGCAAAAATAACATACATGCAATAAAATTTACGCCAAATGCACGCAATCCATATGCCAAAGCATGAAAAGGTTTACCCTGATAGCTAATATTTGCTGGAATAGCAATTAGCATAATTATCTGTAGCAAGGCTAATATGGTTTCTAAAATATAGCTAAGCACCGCTTGATATTCAGGTAACAGATACAATAAATAACTACAGCTTAATGAAACCAATAATACCAATAGCGCATAGACAATTACCAATCGCAGATTAGTACCCTGCCAAAATTGACGAAAGATCAGTTTAAACTGTAACTCTTCGTGATAACTTTGCTTGAGCTCAGCAATAGCCAGGCACGATAAAAGGAGTGGAAAAATCAGGCTCAAACATAATGATGCAATCGTTACGATTACAAAATTACTTTGTAAAATACTGCCAGCAAAAAGTCCCAATCCAAACAAGGATAAACAAGCGGCACTAAGTAAAAGCAAGCGCCACGGATTAAGCCACAAAGATGCTGCACCAGTAATAATCCAGCGTAAAAAATAGCTGACTTTAACTCGCTGAACTATTAGCACCTGATTATTCTTCATTGGTAAATCCATCTTGATATAGTTTATAACTAAAAATCGCCGTCACACTGATAAACAGCAAAATAACAATTAACATTATCAGCGCCGCAAAGCCAAATATTACAATATTATTAATAGATACTGCTAAAAGCACACTCAGATAAAGAGGAATAACTAAAAAAGGTAATAATAAAAATAACGCAAAAATCAGCACTACTAAATTTTTAAGCATAAATTTCCAGCTAAGCACCAATGATTGTAAAATCTTTATTTCAGGATTAAAACTAGCAATAACCAGTGAGATTCCAAAAAATACATGACGAAAAATACTAACACCAACCAATAAATACAATATTCGCGGATCACTCATAGTTGCTGGGTTCATTGCAGCGGTATTAACACCCCATGAATTCAAAGTTTCACTGATTGCAGACATGGCAACTAAGTCAAATCCCATGCAGAAAAGTGCATAACTTAAGATATTACGCTGACGAAAAAATTCACCTAAATTTAGTGCGACATCAAAATTTTCATTTTTAAAGATTTTATCGGCACTTGAATAAATTCGCGCTAATACAAATACCGCCAAAAAAGCACCAAAAAAAGGAAACAAGGAAAATAAAATATAAGCAATAGCAAAAGCTAAAAAGTGAATTGGTTTTTCACGAAAAGTTGCAAAACTTGCTTTTACCCATAACCACGCAATCCCCAGCGGCACAGAATTCTTAATACGTAACTCAGACATAGACTACCTTATAAACCACAATAATTAATCAAGTCGCTATTATAGCTTAAATTTATATATCAACACTTTCGAAATACCAACTGCGCTTTTTGCTAAATCAATCACACTAAATAACATTAATCACCAAACCTAATTGGCAAGCACTCAAAAACCACCAATTATAGATAGCTATAGTGTATAATTTCTGCGGCTTTATCGCTAACAATAACAACGATTTTATTAGATATACCAAGAAAAGCACTTAGATGTCAAAAAAACCGCCCAGAGCAACAAGCAATGTTACAATCGCCAGTGATTATTTAGTTTATCTGTCTATAATACCATTTCTGCTACCTCTAATTTATTGCTTATATAATAACTCCATGACTTACATTGGTGGCTGGTACGTTAGCTGGAGTATCGGTTTCATTATATTACTAGCAATCTGCTTTAAACCGATATTATTAAAGCTAGACCAGCTGGTATTTTCAAATAAAAGTCTGATGGTGTTTTTTGGCTTGGTTTTAGCTTCATTTTCCTATACCACTATAAGTAAGTACCTAGCTTTCTACACTCCATCACGTGACCCCGGAATTTTTTTCAGTATGATTCAGGGTATCCTTGCAGGTAATTTTGGCTTTTCCTCGGTTGCAGGCATTTATCATTTTGGTACTCACCAAAACTATATACTAATGTTGTTAGCTCCATTTTACGCTATATTCGGTAGTTCGATATTTTTACAATTTATCGGTGGTGCTGCAACTTGGGGTGCAGGAATTATATTATGGAAAATTATTCGTTTATATTTTAATCAGTTTATTGCGCTATGTTGTGTAGTAGCATTTTATGCTTCACCTTCTAACCATTTCTATGGGTTCCGTCCCGAGTTATTTTATCCGTTAGCATTATTTTTACTATATTATGTTTGCGTTACTCAAAATAAACTTGTATATATTATTTTGGCAACTCTGTTTCTTTTATCCGTAAAAGAAGATGCTCCACTTTATATTCCAGGCTATATCTACCTACTTTGTCGTAAAAAAGATTACAAAGCAGCACTTATCGTTATAGCCATGGCAATTGCAACAGTCCTGCTTAATATCTTGATAGTACAGCCATATTTTGTGCATAAAAGCGGTCAACAAGTAGCTGACACGCTAGGATTCTTTAATCAATGGGGAGCAAATAATCATGAAATCATGCTAAATCTATTAAGCAGTCCATTAAAAATAATCAGCTTGTTTTTTAATTCCAACTCTGGATTTTGGTACACTTTTGGTTTTTGGTTGCTTATTCCACTATTATCACCGTTCTTGTTATTATCCGCAGTATTACCGTTAATATTATTTAGTATATCAAATGTTATGCGCATGCACGTTCTCAGCGAGTACTACGCAATAACGCCGAGTGCACTGGCTTACCTAGGAGTAGTTTGCGGTTTACATACGATAAGTTGCCGCGTTAATGAGAATCTCAGGCGCTACTTGAGTATCGCAATCGTCTTTCTTTTCTTGATTCATAATCTCTTGTTCGTTAGATTTATGGATTTGATGCAAATTGATTATTCACAGTTGAGCTCAGACCAGAAGTTTGCATTATTTACCTCGGCTCCAATGTCTCGTGGGCGCTGGCAAGAATTTTTCCCTGTTAACTCACAGGATGCAGAGGATTTTAATAAATTACGCCAAAGTTTAAAAGATAACTATAAGGACAGTCGGATTTGCCCTACCAGTCAGGTTTACCCGCATTTAGACTATCGTGATTTCCCACAACTGCAGCCATTTGGTGGAGAAAATGCCAATCAAAGTAATTGTGTCAATGTCTTTGCGATTATTGGCGATATATGGCCAATTTCCCCTGATAATCTGCGCAACCAGATTATAACTATGACTCAAACTGAAAAATGTAATCGCTTTGGCAATTTCTTTTATTGTGATAACTTAGCCAAATAGGAGCACCTAAATGTCTCAATACTCTTCCGCATGGACTCATTCAAAGATAAAACAAATTTTCCCTGATGTTTTCTTTGTGACAGGCACTAATATTACGCAGCATGAAGGTATAACTTTACAACATAGTCGCAATATGATAATTGTTCGAAACCAAAGTAAACTTTCACTTATCAACACCGTTAGATTAACTGAAGAAGGTTTAGATGAGTTAACTTCTCTTGGTCAAATTGAAAATGTTATTAGAATAGGTAGCTTTCACGGGCGGGATGATGCTTTTTACCTTGATCAGTATTATGCAAAGTTATGGGCATTAGCTGGAATGGAGCATGAAAATAATAGAAAAGCTGACTATAATCTAACTTCTGGTGGGTTAATGCCATTTACTAGCTGTAAAATATTTACATTAGCTTCATCTAAATTCCCAGAAGCAATTTTACATATCAACCAAAACAATGGAATATTAGTAACTTGTGATAGCATAAAAAATTGGCTAGCAAGAGACGAATTTTTTAGTGATTTTACCGCAAAGCTTTATGAAAAGCAAAAACTCTTTGGCTATGCTACCGTTAATGAGATATGGATGCAAGCAACCCAGATAGATAAATCAGAGCTGTTAGGTTTAAAAGAACTTAATTTCTGTCATTTATTAAGTGCTCATGGTGAGCCATTGCTGAATGATGCTTATGAATATGTGGTTAAAACTTTATCCACACTATAAAAAATATATTAGTCTTAGCATTTCTCTTTCATTCTTGCTGGTGGTTTAGTCATAATTTTAGAAAAATCTAAAATAACCAAGTTCAGCTATTGAAATCTAATTCTCCATCACTATATAATGGTTAACATAATCGATACGCGAAGGAGAAAATAATGCGTTTTGAAAAATTAACTACTAAATTCCAAACAGCTTTACAAGAAGCACAAAGTTTGGCACTAACCCATGATAATGCTTATATTGAACCGCAACATTTACTATTAGCAATGCTCAATGAAGAAAACTCAACAATTGCCAGTGTATTGGCAAAAGTTGGTGTAAACATTAATCCGCTAAAAGCAGAATTACAAGCTAGTATCAATCGAATTGCCAAAGTAACAGGAACGGGTGGTGAAATTACCATTTCCCGTGACTTAAATAATCTACTCAATGTAACTGAAAAAATTGCGGTTAAACTGCAAGATAACTTTATAGCTTCCGAACTATTCTTACTGGCTGCACTTGAAGATAAAGGTGAGCTTGGCAGAATCTTAAAACAATTCAACGTAAAAACAGCTGAAGTTAATAAAGTCATCATGGACATTCGTGGTGGACAAATGGTGGATAGCCAAGATTCAGAAGGACAACGCGAAGCGCTTAAAAAATACACTGTGGATTTAACTGAGCGTGCACGCATTGGTAAACTTGATCCAGTTATCGGGCGTGATGATGAAATCCGTCGTGCAATACAGGTTTTACAACGAAGGACTAAAAATAACCCAGTTTTAATTGGTGAGCCAGGTGTCGGTAAAACTGCGATTGTCGAAGGCTTGGCGCAACGGATTGTCAATGGAGAAGTTCCTGAAGGGCTTAAAAATAAACGCTTATTGGTATTAGATTTAGCTTCTTTACTTGCGGGTGCTAAGTACCGTGGTGAATTTGAAGAACGTCTCAAAGCTGTCTTAAATGAATTAGCGCAGGACGAAGGTCAAACCTTGATTTTCATTGATGAAATTCATACTTTAGTTGGCGCAGGTAAAGCCGAAGGTGCCATGGATGCTGGTAATATGCTTAAGCCAGCCCTTTCTCGTGGAGAATTGCACTGTATCGGCGCAACTACGTTGGATGAGTATCGTAAATATATCGAAAAAGATCCAGCTTTAGAACGTAGATTCCAAAAAGTATTGGTTGGCGAGCCAAGTGTTGAAGACACGATAGCAATTTTACGTGGTTTACAGGAAAAATATGAGATCCATCATGGCGTTGAGATTACTGATCCAGCAATTGTTGCTGCCGCTGAATTATCGCAACGCTATATTACCGATCGTTTTTTACCCGATAAAGCAATTGATCTGATTGATGAGGCAGCTTCCAAGATTAAAATGGAAATTGATTCTAAGCCTGAAGTTATGGATAAACTTGAGCGGCGCTTGATTCAGCTCAAAATTGAGCGTGAAGCAGTGAAAAAAGAATCAGATGATGCAAGTAAAAAACGCCTAGAAATTATTGAAGAGGAAATCAATACCCTTGGCAAAGAATATGCAGATCTAGAAGAAATCTGGAATAATGAAAAAGCGATGATCCAAGGTGCGCAATCAATTAAAGATGAAATTGATAAGCTTAAATCGGAAATTGAAAATTATAAGCGCAAAGGTGATTGGCAAAAAGTTGCTGAACTTGAGTACGGTAAGCTACCAGAATTGACTGCCAGACTTCACCAAGCAGAAAAAGGTGAGCATAAACATATGCAGCTGCTACGTACCGAGGTTGGCGCAGAAGAAATTGCCGAAGTTGTATCACGTGCTACCGGCATCCCGGTATCAAAAATGATGCAAGGTGAAAAAGATAAATTGCTTCTCATGGAAGATAAACTCCATGAGAAGGTAATTGGACAAAATCAGGCAGTTACCGCGATTGCCGATGCGATTCGTCGTTCACGCTCAGGTCTGTCTGATCCAAATCGCCCGTACGGTTCATTCTTATTCTTAGGCCCAACCGGAGTTGGTAAAACTGAGTTATGCAAGGCTCTAGCTGGATTTTTATTTGATAGCGAAGATCACTTGATTCGGATTGATATGTCAGAATACATGGAAAAACACAGCGTGTCTCGCTTGGTGGGTGCCCCTCCAGGATATGTGGGTTATGAAGAAGGTGGTTATTTGACCGAGCAAGTTCGCCGCAAACCATATAGTGTGATTCTGTTGGATGAGGTTGAAAAAGCCCACCCAGATGTATTTAACATTTTATTACAGGTATTGGATGATGGACGTTTAACTGATGGTCAGGGACGTACCGTTGATTTTAGCAATACCGTAGTGGTAATGACCTCCAATATTGGTTCACAACAGATTCAAAGCATGAGTCACGAACCGTATGAAGCGATTAAAGCTACGGTTATGGAAGAGCTTAAAAACTACTTCCGTCCGGAATTTGTCAATCGGGTGGATGATGTAGTGGTATTCCATGGTCTGGATCAAGCGCAAATTCGCCAAATTGCCAAGATTCAGCTTAAACGCCTAGAATCACGCTTGACCAAAATGGATCTTAATCTCCAAGTTAGCAGTGAGGCGCTAGACTTATTGTCTGAGGTTGGTTTTGATCCAGTCTATGGTGCTCGTCCGTTAAAACGTGCAATTCAACAATATATTGAGAATCCATTGGCTAAAGCTATTTTGGCTGGTAGTTATCTGCCTGAGCAAACTATCTTAGTCGAAACACAGGATAATCAAATAGTGTTTAACTAATCACATAAAAAATACACCAAGTGTGAAATACCTTGGTGTATTTTTTACTTTGCGTCGTAAAGGATAATATCTACCGCTCTACTAATAAAGTAATGTGGTAATTGATTGTTTCCTAATCACCAATGAAGCAACCTCTTGACTCGCAACATCTTTAAGCACTATTGGAATATCTTTCTCAGACGAATTTAAGATAACCACTACCACTTGCTGTTGTGGCGTAATAAAAGCAACAGATTCTAATTTATTGGTAAATGAACTATGCGCAATTCTTTTCGAACCTGCTGGCACAAATTTGCTAAAATGCCCGATAAAATAATATGATGGCTGAAATATAATCTCTTGATTAACGGCATCGCAAATAATCGGCGCACTACAGTAATTACCAACGTGATTAGGTCCACCTTGGGTATCAAGCAACAGATTCCAATCAATGTATGATGCGAGTCCATTATTGAAATTACCAATTAAATCATGTGCGTACTTCTCACCAAATTCCCACGGAGAGTTACTTACTTCTACTAGTTCATTACCACCACTATTGGTTGGTGCGTCTTTGGATAACTCAACGCAGCCTTCGGTAAAAATTAATTCTTTATCAGGAAAAAACTCTTTACACAGCCGCAAATTATCAAAATGATCCCCAGAATACCAATGAATGCCAATCCCGTGAACCATTGCATAAACTTTCGGATCAGATAAAATCTGCCGTGGACGCTCAAAAGCTCGCTCTTTGTTATGATCCCAGATAATAATTTTAACTGAGGTTAGATTAGCCGCAACTAATGCCGGATAAAGATGATCACGAATAAAAATCTGCTCTTCTTCAGCAGTATAAATGCATGATTCCCAAGTCTGTACCGCTTTAGGTTCATTTTGTACGCTGATGTACTCAATCATAAAACCTTCGGCTTGATACGCCTGCAAGTACTTAATCAAATATGTCGCATAATTTGCATAATGCTCTGGCAATAAGCGACCACCAGCCAATAAATGTTGGTTATCTTTCATCCATGCCGGAGGACTCCACGGAGATACCATTAATTTTATTGATTTACCAGCAAAATCATTACACTCATGGATAAACGGCAATAATTTCTCACGATCACGTTCAATCGAAAATTTAGCTAATTGCGTATCATTAGCAGTGGTATAACTATAATTGCCCAAGGAGAAATCACAACTTCCGATATGGGTGCGTCCAAAAGTATAACGTAAACCACTTTTACCAAAATAAGCCTCACGGATTTGCGCTCTAATATCTGGATTCATATTGAAATAATTGATTGCCGCTGATTCGGTAAATGCCCCACCAAAACCATTGATAGTTTGGTATTGGATATCTTGATAAACCATTAGTAAATTCATTTCAATTTCGCTAACATCATCAACAAACTCAACTTGCTCACAATGATGAAAAGCTATGTTCGCAGCTTTACTGGTTTCAATTACTTGTACAAATTTCTTAGTCATGTTTAATCTCCAAAGCTAATTCTTTTGGTCCTTTTAATTTCATAGTAAGCGTAAATAAGAATGCGATAAAATAACAACTAATCACAGTTGGTAAAACCCACGTTGCATGCCCAGCATCAATGATATGTCCATAAACATTCGAGAAAATGAACTGAGGTAAGGCGATGAATAAATTTAACAAACCCATATACTCACCAAGTTTACTCTTTGGTACAACCATAGATAATACGGTGTACATGCAAATATTACCGCCGATAAAGAATAATCCACATGCTAGCGTCCAAGCATAAAGAATCCATGGTGAAGCACCTTCATGCAAGAAAAATACCAGATAAACATTGGCTAAACATAAACCAATTGCTGAGAATGCAAAAATATGTTTACGATTAAAAACATCGATTAGTTTAAAGGCCGTAAATCCAAACAATAAACTAGCAGAAGATTCAAATACTGCAAAACGCCCTACCACATGTTCGCTAAAATGATAGTTTTTTACAAATAACGAGGTTGCCATTTGCCCGGTTCCGGTACGTGCCGCAAAAAATAGAAACGTTATAATGAATAACTTCATTACTTCTTTGTTAGTTAAAAAATCAAATGACAAACGATATGGTTCAGATTTAGTATAATTTTCTGGGCGTTCTTTTAAGATCGCTGGAACTATTAACACCGTTGACAATGCCATAAGCGCAGCCATTGCGAAAAAGGTCATTTCAGGGTGTTGAGCATTCCACAAAAATCCAGCTAAACCGCCCATGCACAAACCACCAACGGTACTGGTAGTACGTGCCAGAGTATTGGAATAGCCCACCTGATCGGCATCAACTACCTCCATCACCATCGTATAGTATGCACATTGCGCAACATTAACTAAAGTACAAGTTACACCAGTCATTATTAAAAATACAGTAAAGCTGTGAGCTAGTGGCCAGAGACAGACACTAAGTGCAGCACCAACCATGCCAAAGACTAGCCATGGGGAACGTTTACCCCATTTATGCTGAGTTTTATCACTCAAAACCCCAACGATAACTTGGGTAAAAACCCCTACAATTGCCGCTAGTGAATAAATTTTGGCAATATCTGCGGCTGAATTAGTAAAAGTATAGCCAAAAAAAGCAACTACATTACCCAAAGATCCCCACATCATTCCAATTCCAATATCTGGAATAGAAATCAAAATCGGATTCCACCGACGAATATTATATTTCATAGTAATTCCCCTAAAATTTTAGTTTTTTAATTCCAATTAATAGATGCTACTGTTTGCGATTCAATTTGGAACTGAAGTTTCTGATCCCTCCATTGTAAAACTACTGCTTGCATAACCGCACCACCATTCACCATCACAACTACAATCTGACCGTTAGGATTTTTTACAGCGGTCACCTCTAGGTCGGAATTAGTACTACTCGAAGCAATCCGTACCGCACCAGGTTGAATAAACTTACTCATATTACCAACAGCATAGTAGTCCTCGTTATAACTTATGGCATTATTGACTGTATTAACCGTTACCAATGCCCGGCAATTGGTACATCCACCAACATATGGACCATTATCTTGATCTAGTGCAATATTCCATTTCATTGAACCATTGCCCCAGTTATTAACAACACCAATAAATAAATTTTGCATATCCCAAACCAAGTTATCACCAAATACTGGCGCCCAATCGCCACCACTGCACTCAGTCATAAAGATTTTTTTATTTGGAAATTGATTATGCGTAATACTCTGCGCATCAACATTACCACCATAGCAATGATACGCAGTACCAGTCACCACTGATTCTGCTTCTGGCGTTAAATTACTTAGTACCTCTTGTGGATATTCTGGATGATCCCAGTTATGGTCGTAATTTAAAACTTGAGTAGTAATTCCATTAGCAATAAATTCAGGTGTAAGATATTGATTAATAAAACTACTTTGTTGCGTAGCTGACATATACATGCCACCATATGAATCGGGAGCAAAAAGCGGTTCATTTTGAATTGATAAATAATCAACATTAATTCCATTAAGTTGATAGTTTTGTACTGCTTTTGTTAAAAATTGCGCATAAACCGCCATATCAGATTCTTGCAACGATCCAACCTGCCCATTATATGTTCCAAAGTAATTTTGATTAGTTTTCATCCATGCTGGAGCTGACCATGGTGTTACCATGATTTTAATTGTTGGATTGATTTGCTTAATCATTTTTAGCAGCGGAATAATGTAGGTAAGATCATGATAAATCGTAAAATTTTGCAATGTGATATCACTCATGCCTAAAGGCATATCATCATAGGTGTAGTTATATAGCGAAAAATCAGATGCACTAATTGGTACACGGATCATTGACATTTGAATTCCACTGACAGCAAAAAGTGTCTTTAAAGTATTGGTTCGCAAAGGTTCTGGCAATGAATATAATAAATATGCACTACTGTCGGTAATTGCTGCACCAAAACCTTCGATTTGTTGATATTTCATCTTATCATCAATTAATACATTAGCTGATTCAGACAAATTTGATTGAAATGCTATACCATTTAGCGGCTGAAATTGGGCCCATTCATTTGTTGTATAAACCGCCAGATTATTTGCAGGAGTAGGACTCTGTGATGACTGGCCACTTGAACATGCTGCTAATAAACTAACTAATGCAACTATAGAAATAATATTTTTACTTTTCAATTAACCCCCCATTTAGTTAAACGTTTAACTTATTAATCGCTATAATAGCATAAACAAACCATTAATTTCAATGTGTAACTGCGAAGAATCAGTTGGTTGTTTGGAAAATAGTGTACAGTAAAATTCATAATTGAACAAATTAATATATGTTACAATCAAATCTATGCTCTGCTTAAAATCAAATCATACAAGAGAATACATCATTGAACATCAAAGAGTTAGCTAAAAAGGCTTGCGTATCTGTTGCCACAGTATCATATGTACTGAATGGTAAAAATAAAGTTAGTGTTGCTACCCGTGAAAAAATTTTGGCACTAATAGAGAGTGAGGGCTATGAATTTAACAGCGCTGCCCGTGATCTCAAAAAGCAAAGTAACAAAATTATTGCAATTTGTTTAGACAGTCTTCACGGTTATTTTTTCAATGAGTTAATTAATGGCATTGAGCAAGCTGCTATCAAACTAGGTTATAATTTTATTGTAGCAACCAGTTTTGGCAATAATAAATCCAGCGCTTACAAAATTTTAAGTGAACGACGTGCAGATGGTGCAATCATTCTTGCTCCAATGTTAGAAAGTAAATTTTTGTTGGCAACGGCAACTAAAAATACTCCACTAGTTTTATTGGACAGGGAATTAGCTCACCCAAACATTCGGAATATACTATTAGACAATATTTCTGGAATTGAGCAAGCGATTGATGATTTGGTCGCAAAAAAAATCACCAAAATTGGGTATATTAGTGGAATCAAATCACATTTTGATGCCCAGCAGCGGTTGGATGCATTTTATAACTCAATGACAAAACATCAACTTGCGATTAATGAATCTTGGATTTTCGCTGGGGAATTTGACCAACAATCGGGAGAGCGTGTGGCACTAAGTTTATTAGCCTCAAACCAAAGCAATTGGCCTGAAGCAATTGTATGTGCCAATGATGAAATGGCAATTGGACTTGAGCAGACATTACTTGCTAATCAAGTCAAGATTCCTGAACAAATATCTATCATTGGATTTGATGATATTGTAATTTCCCGCTATGTGACACCATCTTTATCAACTATCTCACATTCCAAACAAGAGTTGGGACGGCTAGCCGTAGATTCGTTAATCAAGCTAATCCAAAAAAAAGAAACTACTAATCTCAAAATTAACACCTCATTTATCAAGCGTAATAGCTCTAGATAATGTGCAGTGTATAACCTAATTTATCGCAACATTATGCTATAATCACGGCTTAAAATATAATACATTCCCATGAAAAATTTACCCTATGACATATCACGAATTATTTGCCACCTTAGTTGGACTAACTGCTTTTGCCAGCTACCTTAATGATCGCTACTTAAAGCTACCGAAAACAATTGCACTTACCATAATTAGTATCTTCATTGCCGTTGGTACCTCATTAGTTTCTAGCTCACTCCCACACTATGTTGGACCAGTATACCAATTAGTCAAAAGTGTGGATTTTAAAACTGCCGTACTTGACGTAATGCTGGGTTATTTATTATTTGCCAGTGGACTACACGTAAATTCAATTGAACTAAAAAAAGAAATCACACCAGTTGTTTACCTAGCAAGTCTTGGCGTTATTATCTCAACCTTTTTGACAGGTTACATGTTGTACTACATTGCTGGATTGTTTAATGTAAATTTCACTTTAGGCGAATGTTTGATTTTTGGTGCATTAATTTCACCAACCGATGCAATTGCAGTTTTAGGCACATTTAAATCAATTAAAAACCCACCATTGCGACTCAAAACCTTAATTACTGGGGAAGGTTTATTTAATGATGCGGGTGCAATTTTAATGTTAGTAATTTTAAGTCAAGTAGTTTATGAAAATGTTCATCTAACAGTGGGACATGTCGCTGAAAGCCTGTTAGTCGAAACTGGTGGTGGTATCTTATGGGGAGTCCTAGTTGGAATGTTTACCAGTTGGTTTATCAAACGTTCAAGATCACCAGAGGTTGCAACGATGATTTCAATTGCAGCCTCTAGTTGTGGTTACGTGATTGCCAATCATCTTCATGTCTCAGGGGTAATTACTATGGTGGTTGCGGGACTAATCATAGGCGGTTACAGTAAAAAAGCTCACTTTTCAGAAGAAAGTACTTTAGTTTTAAATAACTTCTGGGAGTTAATTGACGAGATTTTAAATGGATTCCTCTTCGTTCTAATTGGCTTAGCAATGCTAAATATTCATGTTGATAACTCGGCAATCACAATTGGTTTAGTATGCATCATTATCGTTTTTGTTGCGCGCTTATTAAGTATATTGGTACCTGACTTTATACTTGGACAAATTTTACGTCGCCGGGCAAGTTTTTCTTTAAGTAAAAGTACCTTATTAGCGTGGGGTGGAATTCGTGGTGGATTATCAATTGCTTTGGCACTTTCTATTGATGGATTTCCTGACGGTTTAGTTGCAATTACTTATGTGGTTGTATTAAGTTCCATCTTAATTCAAGGCGGAACATTTAAATGGGCAATTGGTAAATTAGCCAGAGAATAAAAATATTAGAGAATGAATATACTATCACAATTAAACCATGGCATTATTGCACGTTGGCTGGAAAAAGTCGACCCTTATTACATACAGCGGATAATACTTAGAAAAGGATTGTTTTTAGCAGTACTACTAACAGCAATTAACACACTAGCTCAACCAGATATTTTTAGTGCATATGCGTTGCCGGCAATGTTATTAGCTCCATTTTATGAAAATCAATCTTTTAATACCTATAAACAAAAAGATTTAGCACTGGTATTTGGTTTTATTATCAGTGGTATTGGTTGTGTATTATTCTACTTATTATTTCCATTCAAATTTACACTATTATTTTTTTCACTTGCCTACTTATCAGGCTTATATTTTTTCTGTGATCATTTTTATCCCAAATTTAAGCCATTTATTTTACAAACCCTTGTAGTTAGTGCACTCAATATGACAATATTACCTGCTGCAAGCTTGCAAATTGCAATTGATATGTTTTTTTGTGTAATGCTATCTCTAATGGTAACATTTGCAGCATTTAAACTACACCCTAACTTATATGCCAGAGTTTGGCATCGAGCATTTGCCTATTACCTTGCAACAGCTTCGGAAGAAATCGGTCATGCAATTAATAAATTTGATACTCATACTTTTGCCAAAGGTGCTTCGCATCTAAATACTCTCCGTGCCTATCGCAGATTATTACCCCGCAAACTGCTACTAAATATCATGAAAACTACAGTAGGAATTCGCAATATACAATTTGCACTCAACCACATTTATTTAAAAGACAAAAATGAACAATTTTGGTACAATTTTCAAAAAGAAATAGATATTTTTCGAGCAGCAGTAATTACTAAACAGGAGGCAAAAATACCTTTTATTAATACAAATGAAACAGACTTTACTCAAGATTATGTGCTTAGCTGCCTTTGTAAATCAATTACAAACTGGAATAAAATATGCAAGAAAATTTGAAAAAAAAACTAGACTATGCTCGCTTTGGACAAATTTCCTTCGTTTTTACGATAGGAATGGCGATGTATCTGTTTACTACAATACCACATAATTGGTGGATATTCCTCACCGTAATGATGATGAGTGCAGCTATTGAACCTGGGCTAATCATCAAAAAATCAATTAATCGAGGAAAAGGAACTTTGATAGGTATCTTACTGTTTTTACCCTTGATTTATTTGTTACAACTGAATTATCGTTTTATTCCTTTGGTATTTATCTTATTAGGAGTTGGGATTTCTATTCCAAATGCCAAACGTTACGATATAAGTGTAATTTTTATGACCATGATGGTCTTTACCATGAATGCTTATAATTTCACGGTACCGACTCAAGAAGGTCCTTTTGAAACAACATTAAACCGTGGCATCTGTACCGTAATTGGCATTATAATTTGCATCGCCGGAGACCATTTTCTCTTTCGGCGCTTTGATTACTCACGTAAGGTATATTTTTTATTGCAGCACGAATTGTGTAATACGCTGGAGAAAAAAATTGACATGATTCGTAGCGCACATGAGCAAAAGCTAAATCGCTATTTGATCGTAGAAAACCTGCGCGAGAGCTTTAATCAAATCTATAGCAATATAGCCACTAGCGGAGAGAGTATTAGATTAAGCCTAACCACTAATGCCGAAACCAAGCAAAAAATCAACGAATTCAGTATAATTATATGGCAACTACGCAAGGTAGGATTTGGGCTATATTACTCAGAATGCATTTTACAGGATGATAAAGCATCTCAGGAACATTTGGAGCGCTTTAAATATTTATTAGATAAAGCGCGCCATAATTTCATATCACTTCGTTAAGTATAACTATTTATTGGTCACCACATCTGAAGCAGCATTATTTTCTAAAGACTGTTGCTGATATTTTTGTAACTCAGTCAATGGTATTACTGCATTTAACGGTGGTGGAGTAGCAACATTCATTGATTCAACATAATTACCAAATTGATATTTAACTACATAACCATTAGTAACCTGACTTTCTGCATTTACAGTTTGACAAACTTTTTTAGTGCTATTTTGCTGTATGTATTTAGGATTTTTTTTACTATCAAACAGGTTATTAAAAAATGTTGCATTTTTATTTTTAACTAGTTTGCTTGTTGTTTCATCATGGCACTCTTCATGAGGAATCAAGACCGTACTCTCTATGGGAGTAACTGCAATAATCGTCACATTTTCTTCGGTGGCTGTTGTTTTATGATCTAGATACGATTTAACCGCAAAAACAATAGCAATCAGTACGATAATAAATAACATTATTTTAAGCCATGAACGACGACGCTTAGGAGGCTTAGAATACCCACTACCATCATCGCCATAGTTATCATTATCCATTTCATCACGTGATAATGGTTCATCATAATTACGTTTTGGGCGCGCACGACGCGGATCTTGTTTCAATTTATATTCCCTCTCTTTTAATTAATTAAGCCAGAACCAGCCACAACAAAAAATAGCAATCACAATCAACGTCGGTGATAGCTCATTAAATTTACCAAGTAGCAATTTTAACAAAGTGTAGGATAAAATGCCAAAAATTGCACCAGCAGTAATTGAAAAGCACAGCGGCATCATAATCACGGTCACGGCAATAGCAATAATATCTTCAAAATTTACCGATTTAATCTGACGAATATTACTTAGCATGATTAAACCAACTACCATTAAAACAGGTGAAGTTGCGGCACTAGGAATTACACCTATTAATGGAGCTAAAAAGATAAACGGAACACAAATCAGTGCAGTTATAAATGAAGATAAACCTGTTCTGGCTCCATTTTGAATTGCTGCAGAACTTTCGACGAAAATTACGCTTGGCGATATTCCAAAGAATGAGGACACAATTCCACCAATGCTATCTGTCAAGAGAGATTTTTTGAGATATGCACCCTTCTCATGCTGTGAATTAAAATGTATTTGAGCTAATAACCCCATTGTAGTTGAAGTTGCATCAAAAAAATTAACAATAAATAGTGATAGAATTGCTGGTAAAACGCTGAGTTTAAGCGCTGCAAATACATCAATTTGCATAAACAAACTAAAATCAGGCATCTGTATAAAAGTTTTAGGTAATGATTGAGGGTATATCACAAGATAGATCAGAGAAATAATAATAATCGGAAGCAAAAATGCATATATTTTTCGCTTAATAAACAGAACACTTGCCACAATAAATCCTAGACAGGTCAAAATAATTGGTAAATTAAAATGTCCAATTCCGACAATAGTATTCTCATTGGCGCTCACAATCCCAACATTTTTAACCCCAATAAAAAATAGAAAAAAACCTATTCCTGCACTTAATGCAATCTGTAGAATTTCAGGAATGGCATGAACAATTAACTGGCGAATTTTAGTCACTGAAAAAATAAAAAGTAACAAACTCGAAAATAAAACCACCCCTAAGACCGTTGGAACACTTAATTTATCATGTAAAACCAAAGTATATGCAATAATTGCATTAATTCCCATTCCTGGAGCCAAAACAAACGGAAGTTTAATGACCAAGCTCGCAAATATTGTCATTACCACAATAATTGCCACTGTCGACGTAATTGCCGCATTGAGAGGAAAACCAGCTCCATTAGCATGTAAAATTAAGGGGTTAACCATAATAATGTAGGCAATAGCCATGAAATTAATTAATCCGCCAGTGATCTCTCGCTGCAAATCAATTGGTGTCTCTGGATGATAAGAAAATAACTTGGCTAACATGCTAAACCCCTCTGCAAAAATTAATCACTAACTGCTCTAACTTAACTAATGGATCACCGATTACAATCCCTTTTATCATGCCATCAATTTGCGCTAACTCATCAAGATAACTCAATATCTGCTGATAAGATAATCTCTGATGCGCTTGATTAAACGAAGCAATACTCTCACCCCAAACTCTTAAATCTCCTACCACTGCCCTAAAATCTGGGTTACTACGTAACGCACTTTTAATTTTAATTAGTTTACGCAAATCCTCACTAAGTTGCCAAATCAATAAAATAGCGTCTTCCGTTAATTGAACAGCTTGGGCATACACTTTTTTAACTTCAGCAACATCACCACGTAAATAATGATTGGAGATAGCAAAAACGGTAAACTGTGAGTTATCCAGAAGCAGTGCTTTTAATTCATTGTAACTAATGACTGATGATGTTGGAAATAACCAGCTTAGACGAATAAGCTCCTGATGAAGTTGTGCCGGATTACTCTGGTTCATTTCCAGCAAAAGATCTAATGCCGCATTGTCCAATTTTAATTTGAAAACATCAAGTAAACTTAATGTCCACTGACGTAGTTCGCCTTCACTGCCGACAAGCAGCAAACTATCACCAGCTTCATTCCATTTCTTAAACCAACTACTGCCCTGATCTTTTTTATCTAATTTATCACAACTGATTATCAGATAATTATTCTCATCTAACAGTGGTAATAAACTGATTAGCTGTTGTTGTTGCTCAATGGTTGGTTTGGTTTTAAAACTAACTTCAATCCAATTTTTATCACCAAACAATGAATTACTGCGGACAAGCTCTTCAACAACCGCAAATTGAAAATAACGATCCGCCGCATAAGTATTACGCAAGTAATTATCTGCTAATCTTGCAAGACGCTGCTCTCGTAAAAAATTAATCATCACGAATGACTCCTCTGGAGCACTAAGCAACACTCCAGATGATTTCGTCAGAGCCGTCGTTAGAAAATTACTTAGACTCAGTAACATTTGGGGAAATCAGTAGCGGATGAGAGTAAACAATCCGACGAATAAGTGAATTAATTACGTTTTGATGAACTTGGTCCCAAGTTGTTTCCTCTTGTTGCTGTGCGGATAAAATCAGACTATTATTAAACGCCATAACCATCTGATTTTGAACAACTATATCATTACCAATCTGTTCACCTTTAGGAGTATAGACCTGAGCCGTTACTTGATATGTCAATAAATAACTAGCAATTTGCCCTACACTGTTGAAATTATTCGCATCACGGCTAGTTTGTTCATTAGTAACAATTATAACTGCTTCAGCACTTTCTTTAGTTTGAACCAGCATAGTTAAACTCTCAGCTTGTATCGTGCGTTGTAAACCAGAACAAATAATCACACTATCACATTGCAGATAGGTTTTTTTATAAGGAAATTGAAAACTGCCATTCTCTCCACGTAAATGAAATCCACAACCAACCAACGTAACCATGACCACGCTCAATACAACATTAATCCAATTTCGCACATTACACCTCTTCGCTAAATTTTACTCTTCTAAATTATTTATTCTTTTACCTTCGCCACACGAGTTCTTCGCACTGGAGTTTTTGCAGATTCGGCTTCAGTTGTTAAATCTGAAACAACCCGCGGCGTACGCTTACGTTTTACAACTTGCGTCAAAACAGCCTCTGATTCAGCTCGTAAATTTGCGACCTGCTCGGTTAGCTTACTCGCCAAACTTTCTTTAAAAACTGCACCACCTAGTTTATTCATTAGAAAATCCTGTGCTGCAACGCGTTTACCAACAATCGCAACTTTATGATAATTTCCATCTGTATCCATTTGCCAAGAATTAACATTATCCTGAATATAAAGTTTTAAACTCTCATCAATTATTCTACGTTTAATTTTAGTGTTTAGAATAGGAATACACGTTTCAACCCGTTTGAAGAAATTGCGCTTCATCCAATCTGCCGAAGCAATGAACACATCTTCATTGCCAGAATCATAAAAATAAAAGACTCGATGGTGTTCCAAAAAGCGCCCTACTACTGATTTAACAGTGATATTATCTGAAATCCCAGGCAATTGAGGACGCAATGCACAAGCTCCGCGAACAATAAGTGTAATCTTTACCCCAGCTTGTGAAGCTCGATAAAGCGCACGAATAACCTGATTTTCGACCAAGGAATTCATCTTGGCAATTATTTCCGCCTTCTTACCGCCCAAAGCATTAAAGGTTTCACGCTCGATCGCCTTCATTATCATATCATGCAGCGTAAATGGAGATTGAAAGAGCACATTTAATACTCCAGCCTTACCTACTCCAGTAATCTGGCTGAATATATTATCGACATCACGCGCTATTTCCGCATTAGTAGTTAATAGCCCGAAATCAGTGTAAATTTTAGCAGTAAACTGATGATAATTACCAGTTCCAAGATGAACATAATGACGTAATTGATCACCTTCTTGGCGAATAATTGTTAACATTTTAGCGTGAACTTTATAACCCATTACCCCATAAACCACGTGTGCACCAGCATCTTCCAGCTGTCTTGCCAACTCAACGTTGGCTTCTTCATCAAAACGTGCAAAAAGCTCAATCGAGGCCACAACCTGTTTACCAGCACGGGCTGCTTTAATCAGGTTTTGCACTAATTCAGAATCATTTCCGGTACGATAAACCGTCATTTTCACCGCCAGAACATGAGGGTCTTCTGCCGCCCGCCGTGTTAACTCAACGACGGGATCAAATGATTGATATGGTGTATGCAATAAAATATCGCCTTTCGCCATGGCTTTAAAAATATCAGGCTCTTCCTGAAGCTCTTTTGGCAGCCCTGAATTATATGGTGTAAATTTCAAGCTGTCATCATCAACCATTGAAGCAATATCGGACAGGCGGGAAAGATTTACTGGACCATAAACACGATATAAATCATCACGAGTAATATTAAATTGTTTTAACAGAATATCAATAAATTTAGTTGCTGGCTCACCATTAGAAATATCCAGCTCCAAACGTGAACACTCTGCATATTTACGATTATGTAATTCGCGTGTTAAGGCATTACGAAGATTTTTTTGATCGCTATTTACGGTTAAATCAGCAGCACGGGTAACCCTAAAAGGATAACAGCCACGCACTGACATGCCATAAAAGAATTCATTAACATGCAGACTGATAATATCTTGCAATAGGACAAATGTATTAGGCGCGGGAGCCAAATCTTCCGGTAAGCGGATAACCCGCGATAAAATCCTTGGAGCTTCAACAATCGCGATTTTAGATTCACGCCCAAACTGATCCTTACCGTCTAATTCAACCGCAAAATGCAGCCCTTTATTTGGTACTCGCGGGAAAGGATGCGAAGGATCAATACCAATCGGAGTTAAAACTGGTTTTAATTCATTAATAAAGTAATTATACGCCCAGCGCTGTTGCTCTTTATTCCACTGTCTAGCATCTAATATATAAATATCATGCTTATTCAAAAGTGGTAAAATTGTATTTTGATAAATTGAATAGATATCATTGTAGAGGTCACTAACATCATGGCGGATTTTTTCCAAAGCCTCAGTAACTTTCAAACCATCTGGTAACGTCTTATTCGGCTGCTCTTTTTCCCATTTTAATAACCGTGCTATTCTCACTTCAAATAACTCATCACAGTTTTTGGTTACAATACATAAGTAACGCAAGCGCTCCAATGCAGGAATATTTTCATCCAATACTTGAGCCAGAACCCGTCGGTAAAACTGGATGAGACCAAGTTCACGGTTTATCATCACATCGCGGTCATTGAGAATATTTAACGCCATTGCACACTCTCCAAAGCAATTTTTATAGCAAAATCATAAGATTTTATCATAAAACTAATAACACTTTCCGGACTAAATCCGTTATAATTGCCGACTAATCTAAATTGCAAGGCACGAATATGTTTTATGTTGTAGAGCGCTCTATTGTAGTAATCAAACCAAAACAACCATTTCTGGACTGGATTAATAATAACCTAGCCATTAGTAATGAAACTCTATTGGATCTTTCAAATATCAGAATTGATTGCAACTCTTACCTAATACCTGAAATAAATGAAATTGAAGATGGCGTTGCTTACGTTGATGAAGTATACGAAGCGTTGTTTCAACTAGAATTAGCCTCATGGTCTGAGGATCAGAGTTTATGGCCACAAGAGCTAAGCCTGAAAATGTTCTGGGAATGGTTTGATATTGAAATTTCGCCAACCCTAATTGATTTAACAGAAGACGATGATAGCTCGAATAATGAAGATGAAGAAATAGCATCAGACACCATTCATTAATTTTGCTGCGCTAAAGATGGACCAACGTTTAATTAGCCTAAAGCTCACAGTATCTAAATTTATTTTAGTTACCATAGCATTACTTACAATGATAATCTGCACTCTTAGCACTCAAGCTAATATCTCACTCTGGTATCGTTTGCTGATTGTAAGTGGTACTATTACCTGGTCTACATACAATATATTTGCCTATTTTCATGAACGAATTACTCAGTGTGATCTATTAACTGATATCAATAGCGCAATCAGCTGGCAGCAACAAACGACCAACCTGATGGAGATTAAACAACTAAATCATATTGCTGCCTATGCTGTAGTGATTAGCATGAAAATTAATCAACAAATAAAGACCCTAGTCGTTTTTTATGATGCGGTATCTCCCAGCGCATTTAAGCAACTTATAAGACAAATCAAATGGCGCAAATAGATCAAAAGCATGCTCTAATTCAATATTTAATTAGTGCCTCAAATTTTGCAGATACAAAACAACATATACTTGAAGCTATCAATGCACTGCAAATAAAGCCCAATTACCCAATAATTCTGGTTGGCGGAACTAATGGTAAAGGCTCAACTTGTGCATACTTGAGTACTATTTTAACCATTGCTGGCTATAAGGTTGGAAGCTTTACTTCGCCTCATGTTTTTGAATACAATGAACGAATCGCAATTAACAACCAGCCAGTTAGTGATCTTGATTTAACTAAGGCAATGGAACAAGTAATTGATGCTACTTCATATAATTTAGGTTTATTTAAAACATTCACGCTGGCAAGCCATCTGATTTTTGCTAAACACAAAATTGAGATTGCCGTGGTTGAGGTTGGAATTGGTGGACGCAATGATGTTACTAATTTATTTGAACCAGATGTTTCAATAATTAGCACGGTAGCGATGGATCATTGTCAATTACTTGGTGCTGATATCGAAAGCATTGGTTTACAGAAAGCACATATCTACCGGGCAAAAAAACCAGCACTGTTTGGAAGTAGTAATATTCCGCAATCAGTCACTAATTATGCAAAAGAAATTAATGCTGATTTTATGCGACTTAATCATGAATTCAGCTATAAAAAAAATGCTCAAAGCTGGGATTTTAGCTGTAAAGAACAAAAACTATACAGTTTACCCTATCCAAGCTTGCGAGGCGAAGAGCAGGTACAAAATGCAACTCTAGCATTGGCAGCTCTTTATAAATTGCGTGATAAATTTCCGCTCACCAGCGCTCAAATTAAAAATGGACTACTCCAAACTAAATTATTTGGACGCTTTCAAGTCTTACCTGGAACGCCGCAAATTGTTCTTGATACCGCACACAATCCACAGGCAATTGAGTCACTACGCCAAAATATGTTAAAATTACACTTTGCTCGGCGTAATTTTGCAGTGTTCGGTGTTGCCGCGGATAAAGATTGGGCACAAATAATTACCAATTGCAGCCAAGATTTTGATGCTTGGTATATTGCACCAATTAACTCGGAGCGTAGTGCCAAGATAGAACAACTAGTTCAAGAATTAATCCGCGGTGGCGTAAATAGTAAAAATATAATTATCAATTCAGACATTGAATCTGCTACTGAACTGTGCTATCAGCAATTAAACAGCGAAGATAGAATGGTGTGCTTTGGTTCTTTTTTAGTAGTCGAAAGTGCATATAAGGCAATCGAAAAGGTTAGAAAATAGATGCAACCCAAATATACTCATAATAAAAGTAACATTATTAAAATCACTGAAGACGCTAAGCGCAAATCACGCCATCGCCTGATCGGTAGTATTGTCTTACTCTTTTTTGCCTTGGTTGTTTTACTCAATGTGACCGCTAAAGTAAAACCTATTCCGATTAACCCTGAAGTGGTTGAGATAAAGAATGATGCATCTGCTACCCTTGCCAATGCCAACCACAATGCAAGTGCACCGCTTGCTACGACGACCAATGCTTCAGCACCAGTCACATCTTCGGCAACAATTGCAGCGATTAACCCTTCTGAATCAACATTAAATACAGTAACCACAGTTGCTGCAGCTCCTACTAACTCAGGGAATGGCTTTAAAGCTGGTGTAGTAAGCACTGAAAATAAACATAGTTTACCACTACAGGGAACTATTTCGCAAACGCCACAAACAACTAAAAGCGTAGATTTAGCTCCTGAAAAGCCTAAAGCAAAAGTTAAAAAAGCCGCGGTTAATCCTGCTGATATTTTAGATGCCATCGGAGATAGCCCAAGTAATGATGACACAGCTGCGGCACCGGCACCAACGCCAAAAGTAAAAAATAATGCTACTAGCTCAACTGGTAAATCCAGTTATATCCAATTTGCAGCACTAAGTTCAGAAGACAAGGCTCAAGCTCTACAACAAACTCTGGCTGCACACGGAATCAATGCAACAATTAAACCGATTCAAACTGCTAAAGGAACTTTGTACCGCTTACGTGCCGGACCTTTTGATCGCAGCAGTGCGGAGCAAAAACTGCAAAGCATTAGTGGCGAAGGATACAGTGGAATAGTAACCGGAAATTAGGATGTCGTCATTACAATTATCTAATTATGATTTTGTCTTTGGCATTATCATCTTGATTTCTATGCTGCTAGCGATTTTTCGTGGCGGTGTTGCCGAACTACTATCAATCAGTACTTGGTTCATTGCCTTATTCGTGGTACGAAATTATTCCGAGCTTATTGAACGTTTTATTCCTAATGTAGTCAGCAATCCACTTTTACGCTCATTGCTTAGTTATCTATTAGCCTTCTTAGCGGTTGCCGTTGTAATTACAATAATAAAAATTATTTTTCATAAAATCATACATAGCGCTGGGCTTGGTGGATTAAACTACGCACTTGGTGCAGTTTTTGGTATTATTCGCGGACTCATTATCGGAGCATTACTCATCATAGTTATGGAAATGTTTAACTTTGATAAAACCCATAGTTGGCAAAAATCATGGTTTAGCCCAATTTTAATTCCAACCGTTACTATGATTGTTAATGCAATTCCGGATCGCATCAAAAATATTAATCAGGAAATTGGACATGAAGCAGCAAGCTTTATTGCCCATGAATCATCAAATTTAGGAAAAAAATAATATGTGTGGAATCGTAGGTGTTGTAGCCAACTATCCGATCAATAAACTACTTTATAATGCACTTAACGGAGTGCAGCATCGTGGTCAGCAAGCTGCTGGGATGGCAACCATGGATGGTAATTTGATGTATTTACGCAAAGGGATTGGTTTAATTTCGCAGGTAATTGGACAACATGATCTAAATTACTTAGTTGGAAATTCTGGAATCGGTCACGTGCGTTATCCAACGGCTGGTTCTGCGGATGATCCAGAACAGGCACACCCTTTTTATGTAAATTCGCCATTTGGCATCATGCTGGCGCATAATGGTAATCTAACCAATACTGAGCAATTGCGCAATGAAGTGCTCAACCGCAATCATCGTCATGTTCGCACTCGTTCCGATTCTGAAGTACTAACCAATGCATTTGCCCATGAGTTACAAAAGCTGACTGTGGATACAGAACTAAGTAACGACAAGATTTTTAAAGCAATTTATCAGCTAAATAATCGCCTGGCTGGCGGTTATGCGGTAGTTAGTCTGATTGCTGATTATGGATTGATTGGTTTTCGTGATCCGTTTGGCATTCGTCCGTTGGTACTTGGTAAAAAAGAATCGTTAGACGGATTTACTACCTATATGTTGGCATCTGAAAGTTGCACACTTAATATTAACGGTTTTCAACTGATTCGCGACATTGAACCCGGTGAAGCAGTTATCATTACGCTGGATGGAAAAATATTTTCCAAATCATGTCATGATAACCCAAGCCTGAATATTTGTATTTTTGAATATGCGTATTTGGCACGTTCAGATTCAATTATGGAACATGTTCCGATCCAATCGGCACGTCAAGCAATGGGAAAATATCTGGCGCAAACTATTTTAACTAAATTTCCACGTTTAGAAGTTGATGTGGTAATTCCAGTACCTGATATTACCCGAGCAGTGGCAATAGCTACAGCAGAAGGGATTGGCAGGCCTTATCAGGAAGGATTTGTAAAAAATCATCTGATTGGCAATGATAAAGCAAGTCATGATTCGGAACAATTTCAAACCAGCGTAATTAACCGCTTAAGTCCGATTAGCCTCGAATTTAAAAATAAAAATGTGCTCTTAGTTGACACATCCATTGTACGCGGTAACACTTCACGCGAAATCATTAAAATTGCCCGTAATGCTGGAGCAAAACGTGTTTATTTAGCTTCTGCTGCACCCAAAATATGCTACTCAAGTGTCTATGGTGTTGATATGCCAGTTTATACACAACTAATTGGTCATAACAAGACCGATGAGGAGGTTGCGGTTGAAATTGGTGCCGATGCTGTAATTTATCAGGAATTAGCTGATTTTAAGCAATGTCTGCACGAAATAAATCCTAAACTAGTTAACTTTGAAGCATCGTGTTTTGACGGTAACTATATCAGTGGTGATATAAATGAGGAATTTTTGCAAAATCTGGCAAACGGGGTTAATCACTAGATGAAAATTCTGTTAGGTGGAACATTTGATCCTGTGCATATTGGTCATATTGCGCTTGCACGGCATATCAGTGATCATTTACAGGCAAAAGTTAGTCTAATGCCATTAAATGGTGTTCCTGATTATAAAGCACCTCCTAAAGCAACGCTAAGCCAACGACTTGAGATGCTGCAAATAATTTGTGACAAGTACCCAAGCCAGCTTGATTTAGAATTAAGCGAAACTCATTTGACTGAATATAGTCCAAGTTATTTTACGCTCAAACGTTTACGTGCTACAATGCCTGAGAATGAGGTAATTTTTTTTATTGTTGGCGGTGATTCATTTATCAGCATTGACAGCTGGCATCATTGGCAAGAGTTATTTACACTGAGCAATTTTATTGTTGCAATGCGCCCAGAATACGATCTAAATAAAATGTCACATGAGTTAAATACGATAGTACAGCCCTTAATCGTAAATCAAATTGATGATTCTAAGCCTTACGGGCAAATCATTTTTACTGATTTTACGCCCATTGACGTATCATCAACAACCATCAGGCAGGCTTGCCATAACAATGATAAATTTTCGCAGTGGCTTGAGCCAGAAATTTATCAATATATTATTCAACATAAGCTCTATAAAGGAATTTAAATGCTTACACCCGAAGGAATTAGTAAAATTGCAGTTAATGCATTGGAAGATATTAAAGGCGATAATATCGTTGTAATTGATACTCAGGAGTTATCTCCACTTTTTAGTAAAATGATCGTATGCACAGGAAGTTCTAACCGTCAGGTAAAATCTTTGGCTAATAACGTAGTTGAAGAATTCAAAAAAAATGGCGTTGAAATTGTCGGTGTTGAAGGTGAAGCTGGTGGCGAATGGGTTTTAGTTGATTCTGGTGACGTGGTTGTTCATATCATGTTACCACAAGTACGCTCATATTACGATTTAGAAAGCCTTTGGAATGGACAACGCCCAGAATGAGCAACTGCAACAAGAATTATTTAATGAAATACCCCGTTGGAAGTTTAAGGATCACGTGAAATCAACTCAAGACTCATTAGCCCACCACGGAATTGCATTTGAAATTTTTGATCGTGGTATTGTTATTATCGGCAAAAGTGGCGTTGGTAAAAGCGAACTGGGATTAGAACTAATTGATCGTGGTCACCGCCTGATTTGCGATGATCTGGTTGCTGGGCAATTAACTGAAAATCAAGTGATCATAAGCGCTCCCCAAGAGTTTGGACGTGGTTTTATTGAAGTACGCGGGATTGGATTTATTGATTTGGCGCGCTTTTATGGAAATCACACGATATGTACCAGCAAAGAGTTATTCTTGGTAATTCAACTGGTTGACAATGATATGCTCAATATTGTCAATCAGGATCGCTTACATCAACTCATCGGCGAGATTGAAATCTTGGGATTAAAATTTCCACATTATAAACTACCAATTGGGGCGAACCGAAACTTACCCGTTCTGGTTGAATTAATTGTAAAATATGCTATTGAACGAACAAAAGGCTATGATTCCCATCAGGCTTTTATTGATCAACAATCTAATTTTATGCGACAAGGTAGTGAATAAGTGCAAATAATTTTAGTTAGCGGGCTCTCGGGTGCAGGTAAATCAACCGCCTTAAGGATTTTGGAAGATAGTGGCTATTATTGTGTTGATAATCTACCATTAACTATGCTTGAGCAATTAGCGCAAATTTATCGTCAATATGGTTATGAGAAAATTGCGGTTGGTGTTGATACCCGCACCAGCCCATTGCTTGATCAATTACCCAAATCACTTAAAGTCCTCAAAAATAATGGTGTTGATTTACGCGTAATCTTTCTTGATGCAAATAATAACTGCTTGGTTATGCGTTATTCAGAAACTCGCCGTAAGCATCCATTGGCTGCTCCAGAACGTACTATTGAAGACTGTATTAATATCGAGCGTGATTTGTTAGCTGATATTAGCCAAATTGCCCATCGCATTGATACCAGTAATCTCTCTGCCAATGCGCTGCGTAAATTTATCAAAGAATTTGTTGACGCTGATTTTAATCAGCTAAACATCATCGTTCAATCATTTGGCTTTAAATATGGGCTACCAATTGATTCGGACTTCGTCTTTGATGTCCGTTGCCTACCTAACCCACACTATGATAAAACCATCCGTGATTTTAATGGTACCGAAACTCCGATAATTGAGTTTTTGCGTAAAGAACCATCCGTGCAAAATATGTTAAACGATATCTACACGATGACCAGCAAATGGTTTGATGAGTTTAGCCGTGACAACCGTAATTATTTGACTATTGCGATTGGTTGTACTGGCGGAAAACACCGCTCAGTTTATCTTGCCAGCGTACTTAGCGAGTTAATCAGACATAACTTTGCATTTAATGTGATTACCCGTCATCGCCAGTTGACGATTCAAGAATTTAAATAAAATAACTCAAGCCCTCGGTAGTCTTAATCCGTGCATAAAATAAGGGCTTAACACGTATCTAACTCCCGTTAATTCGTTTAGAATTTCCTTCCTTATTTTACTAAACGTTATCTTGCGTCTAATTATATGAGACTACTATTCGAGATCAGGACAACATCGTTAATTATTATGGCTAATCATGTATTGCGTATTCAATTATTTCTCGCTTTAATACTAAACCATCCAGCTCTCTAATCAGCGCTTCTCGGGGATGCTTATTTGATGGAAACTCTACAGGAACCTTAAACATTCTGTTAAAGGTTGGTTTGATCACACCAGTCACCTTTAGATAAAATGATCCAACGGCCAATGTAATTAGATGTTTATTGATATCTACGATTTGTAAAATATCTCCAGGATGCTTTTCAAAAATAATAAATCCCACCATTATCTCCTTATATGATGATATGTGTTACTTTAAAAAACCAAACACACAAAATTTAAACAAACTACCTAATTTACTTTATTTTCAATTAGGCAATTTTCCCCTAGAATTTTTGTATTTTTTTATATTTGTCTAATCTTGCGAAAAATAAGAAACTTCATTTTACTCTCAAGATCAAGTAATGAATAATACGTACAACTTATATGTCATAGCATCATTAACTAACTTTCTATGATCCATAGAGTTCAGTATTATAAAAGCTAATCATATTTTTGGGGAGTGCTATTTAAGGATAGTTCAGATTGCAATAATGCATGAATAAATATTGTCAATAATATTTTGAAACATAATAGCCAGATGCTGATAAAACTGGTAAGAATCAATATGCCATGCATGAAAAAATCCGGTCTAAACAATAAAAAAATCAAAAATCGCATAAACCAGATACAGGAGAGGACATAAAAAAAAGTAATTATTTCAGATTATAATTCTATAGATTGGCAAAAATATCTTTCACACTAAAAATTAGTCCATAACTTGACATTTGTTTCTTCTTTGGGCATTATCCATTTACCATGCAGTCGCAGTGGGTAAAGGTTAGGTTGTGCTAAATAGAAGCCAGCAATCATTAGTTTTAACTTTTGTTCAAATGTAATTTCTGCCGCGCCGCTGCGAATTTTCCAAAGCGGAACAATCAGCGAAAATTCCATGCTATCAATATTGCGTTCAAGTAACTCCAAATAATCACTATTAATCAAACTTGCGAGCATAATACTAAGCTGTGCAAATTGACGAAAAACATTTGGCGATGCGTCATGCGGATTAATCTTTACTTGCTTGACCTCATTACGATTGACATAGATTGAGCGATTTACTCCACATTTATTAATCCCGATGAGTTTAAACTCATAAAAATCATCATTAGCACTGATCTCAAGACGAGTCTCCTCAGCACTAAATAATCTAGGATCATGATTGACAAAACCATATAATTTAGCATCTTTATCACGCTCTAACCAACCATCCCCTACACGCTCAAATATATTACCTCCAATCAGTAAGTCATGGTGCACAAAATATTGCTGGCACAAACTGGTATTAAAAGTAAGTAACGTAAACTCATACGACTCCAGCCATAAAATATTATTGAGCACGGTTTGAACTTCGATCGGTTTCCATGCACTATGCATGGTTTTGGTATTATTAAATGTAAGCATTATAAACCCCATATGACAACTAACCAGCTATCTGATTAATAAATAAGCATAATTTTAAATCTTTATTGGCGGAGTTAATAGTGCTACTTCAGGATAGTTCATTATACAAAACTGCATTACAATACTTTAACTTGATTTGGCATTACCTTTAAAAGGCGTAGTGACAACGGTTTAGAGGCAGAGATATTGCCCCCTATTTATTGATTACAATGACTAGGTCGTAGTACTATTACTACACTGTTTTCTTCCTTGTCAATATTGTTCGTGGGGATTTTTTCATCTCAGATTTAAAGCCCAATAAACTTGTCTATCTAGTCTAATCAACGATTCTCCGTAGTTAATGCATGAAATGCAGTCCTCAATCCACAGACTATAGTTGTCAACATTGCAAATTTTACAGTTAATGTGCTATTTTTTGCTATAAACATTCAAATCACGTTACGATAAAATATCGCTTGACTGTGCATAGCTTTATTAAGCAGAAGATATAAACGTAAAACATAATTTCAAATCCATCAGCTATTGGTATAAATAATTGGCTCATCTATGCAAGTAATTTATCAGGTAAATATTTTTAATTTATGACATCTACAAAGGGGATATTATGTCAAAGATCGTTAAAATTTTATGTTTTCCAATAGTCTTCTGTAATAATGGTTTAAAAAAATTTACTGGTTTGTTTATACGCTCAAAAAAAGCAGATAATAAAATAGTTTATGCAAATAAAGTAAAAAAAGTAAAACCGTTAATTAACAGAACAGAAAAACAGATTTATACTGATTTGTCAAACTCTAATCTTTCTGGAGCTAACTTATCTAGTTCTGATTTAAAAGCGGTTAGTCTGGTTGCTTCTAATCTCTCTTTATGTAATCTTGAACTAACCAATTTAACAGACTCGGATTTATCAAATGCAAATATCAAGTCCTCAAAGTTAAAAAATGCAATTTTATCAAATACAAAATTGATCAATGCAGATTTAAGTGATGCTGATCTTAGCGGTACGAACCTTGAGTTTGCTGATTTGTCATATGCTAATTTGACAAATACGGTTCTGGATAATGCAAATCTGACTGGGGCAAATCTAACTGGCGCGATAATGGTCAATTGCAGCCTGATCAAAGGCAATCTGACACGGGCAAATCTAGCCAGCGCAGACTTGAGTGAATCAAATCTATCAAGCTCGACACTCTCCTATGCTATTTTGGAGAAAACAAACCTTAATACATCAAATCTGGAAAATGCGAATCTGGAGTATTCGTCACTGTTGGAAGCAACACTCCTGAATGCAAATTTAAGAGGGGTGAATTTATCAAATGTGAACCTAATGCAAGCGAATTTATCTGGTGCTTGTATAGAAGGAGCGAACTTATCTTCAATACTAACAAAAAATTTAGTAAACCAATTTGAAAAAGTGCCCTCATTAGCATAGTTTAAATAATACAATTTTTTATTGATTAGAGTAATAAATGTTAATTCGGCTAAGGCTTATCTTACTAAGTATCTTATGTATCTGTATAAGTAAATATACAGTTGTTGATGACATTCGGAGTGGTATCTCAGCTTTTATAAATAATATCTCTTCAAATGCAACATATAAAATAAATTTATACCTGAACCAGGTTTTGAATATCAATAAAGGTTCAAATAACCTAGTACATGAGAATAGTTTACTAAAAAATCAACTTGCTAACTACAAGAAAGAACTTAGACAAATTGGCATCAAAGATACCACTACCCTCAATAATTATATGTATACGCTGGTAGAAGTCAATAAAAATAGTGCATTAGCATATAATAACAGATTAGAAGTTAACTATATTTCTTCCAATAGCTCTACAGAGTTAAAAGTCGGACAGGGGGTTATCAACACTGATTCCGCAATAGGGAAAACGAAATTAGTCAGCAATTCTTTTGCGGTAGTTGAACTGTTATCATCTCCAGATATAAAAACATATGGGCAACTGACAAAATCAAATGACAAGCTTCTTCTTAATGGTCTTGGCAATGGACTCTTCGAAGTAGTGAGTTTTAATAGTACCACAAAAATACAAATCGGTGATGTAATCGAAACAACAGGTTTGGATGAGATATTTCCTGCACATTATGCAATAGCCAAGGTGCATGAGATTCGCACTGAAAACGGACTAAGCAACCGTATTATATGTAAGTCAACAATAAATTTTTCTGATATTGATTATCTGGTGGTCTTACAAAATGCACAGTTATAAGCGCAGGCTCAACTGCTTTATTGTGATTGCGGTAATTACAAACTTTGTTGTTAATTCTCTTACAAACACGCCGATTGACATCATCTCTCTAGTAATTGTCGGGCTTATGTTAGTTCGAATGATCTCATGGCCATATTTGTTGGCTCTCGGCTGCATTAGTGATTGCATAAATTTCTCGCCATTGGGAAGTCATTTACTGGCAACAGTCATAATTTCATACTCAACCGATCAGTTATATAATTATTTCTGGGTTGGAAGTAATTTGCAAAAATTTATATGTATTTTAATCCACTCTGTATTTTTAGTCTTGATTATTTGTGGAGTTGAAATTATGGTTAGTAATGTTAACTATACACTATTTGGAGTATTTGAGACTTTTCTTTTTCTGCCAATCTGGCTGTATATGCTGAATAACGTTATGAATGTGAAATCAAATTCTGTATATTGATT
>CAZTBH010000026.1:0-37604 GCA_964611845.1 uncultured Neisseria sp. | reverse complement strand
TAATTTAGGTGCTTTAACTTGTTTACCAGATAATGCAGCATACCACTGATTCATATCTTTCCACCAGCTACCTGGCATTTCAGTCGCATTATGGAACCACGCTGCTGGATCTTCAACTAATTGATCATTAACCCAATAATTACGCTTATCCGTAGTAACTGGATTAACTACACCCGCAGTATGACCTGATGCACCAAGAACAAAGCGGATATTAGGGCTCTTCAAATACCAAGTTGATTTATAAGCTGATGTCCAAGGAACGATATGATCTTTTTGGGCTGCAAATAGATAAATTGGGAAATCAAGGATGCTCAAATCAATTTTATGTCCATCAACAAAGAACTCACCCTTCACTAGTGCATTATCTAAATACAAACGCTCCATCAAAACTGAATGCATTGGCACAGGTAAATCTACCGTGTCATTATTCCAATACAATAAATCAAATTTTTGTGGAGTTTTACCTAACAAATAATTATTAACCCAATAATTCCATACTAACTCATTAGCACGCAATGCCGAGAAAGTTTGTGAAATAATGCGTCCTGACATAACGCCGCCAGTATGTTTCTTAGCTTCACGTAATTTCATTAAATCACGATCAAGAAAGGCTTTAATGTCACCAGGCTCAGTATGATCTAACATGGTAGTCATATGACCCATGCTATTAATCCAATCCAATCCACGTTGTTTCAGTAAAACAGCAGCAGTCGTCAGGATAATTCCACCAACGCAATAACCAAGTGTATTTACTTTTTCTTTATTCGTAATTTTACGCACTGAATCTAATGCAGCAATCACACCCAAATTAGCATACTCTTCCCAGCGGAAATTTTTAATTGAGCGATCTGCTGATTTCCAAGACACTAAAAATACATTGTATCCCTGATCAACCATATATTTAACCATTGAGTTACTTTCTTGTAAATCTAGGATATAATATTTGTTGATACATGGTGGAACAATTAACAATGGCGTTTCATAAACTTTGTCACCTGTTGGAGTATATTGAATTAATTCAATTAATTCATTACGAAAAACTACTGCTCCAGACGTTGAAGCAAGATTACCACCAACTTCGAACTGAGTTTCATCAGTCATCGTGATATAGCCATTTTGGACGTCATCCATCATATTACGCATACCGTCAGCCAGTGATTTACCATGAGTATCAATCATCGTCTTAACGACTTCAGGATTAGTCAAAGCAAAATTACTTGGCGAAATAGCATCAATATATTGGCGCATAAAGAATTCCATGCGGAACTTAGTTTCTTCGTCCATATCAGACTTACTAACAAAATCAAATAACTGTTTTGATACACTAAGATAGCTTTGCTTTAAATATGAAAAAAATGGGTTTTTTTCCCAATCCGGATCAGCGAAGCGACGATCCGCAGGTTTTTTTTGCTCAGCTTCTACCGAAGCTTGATTAATATCACAAAATTTACTCCACATTGCAAGCTGTTCTTGATAGAACTGGTTTTGTGACGTTAAATAACTTTGAGTATGATCAAAGAATTTTTGATACATATCCAAAAAAGGATTAGCTGGCTTATTTGCCGCATCGTGGCTTGAATGATTTAGCAAATTTTGGAACCACGATTGATTGGCGTTTGCAATCTGACTAAAAAGCTCTTCAAAGTTTTGACCTGGTTTAAACATATTAAAATCCTACCTACGTTAACAGTATTAACAAAAAATGTATTAGACTTTTTGCATAAGCAACTTATCTCATTATTAGACTGAGAATAAATATTTTTGAGGATCAAATACGCACAAAGCACATGGATACCATAAAAATATTTGCGAAGACACATAAAGACCCAAAAAGCGGCTTATGCAAAAAGTCTATTGCAACTACGCTATTTTAGCACTTATACGGAGAGGAAAAGATAATATTTTTAAATACTCTCATGTATAATAGAGGACTGTTTTGCAAGGACAATCTATGGTTTTATGGCGTTATCTATTTGTATTACTGGGGGTTATGCCAATTGCTGCATTTGCTCAGTCAGCTCACAATGCAGAACAAGGTTATATCTTACTTGGGCTAGCATTGATTATTGGAGGCGCTTGTCTTAGCTGGATCGTGCAAAAAGCCGGATTACCAACTGTACTTGGAGAATTAACCTTAGGAATGTTAATTGCAGTACTTGGGCATTATCAGCTTGGATTTTGGCCTGAGTTAATTGCTAACCCGACAATCCAGTTACTAGCTGAAATTGGCAGTATACTACTATTATTTGAAATTGGTTTGGAGTCAAACCTTAAAGAACTAGTCTCAATTGGTCGCCACGGTGTAATAACTGCAATTATTGGAATAATACTACCGTTTACTTTAGGTACATGGTTGGTTGCAGAATATATTTTTGGTAGTCAGGATATCAAACTAAATTTGTTTCTTGGTGCAACACTCGCGGCAACTTCAACTGGAATTTCAGTACGAGTATTTAAGGATTTGGGAATCTTACGCAACCCAGCGTGCCAAATTGTGCTGGCTGCATCTATTATTGATGATATCTTAGGTCTAATTATATTAGCCTTTGTTTCTGGCTTGGTAATTGCTGGTAAAATGGATTTTATCTCAGTTGGGCACATCTTATTGAATGTGAGTATATTTTTTATCTTGGCGCTGGTTGTCGCACGGAGAGTAACTCCCAAAATAATTGGCTGGATACTTAAAATCAGCAATGAAGAAGCAATGGTTGTAGGTGTTTTGATTGCTTTTTGTTTACTTTGGGCATGGTTTGCACAGGCAATTGGTTTGGCAGCCATTATTGGAGCATTTGTCGCAGGGTTAATTTTGGATGAAGTAATTTTCCGCAATAGTAAACAACCATTTTGGCATGCAAAATTATTAGAAATCAATGACAATAGTGGGAATGAATATACCAAACATATCATTCAAAATCAAATTCTTGCCGAACACCAACACAATCGCTTGATTGAATTGGTTAAACCACTTAATTATGTTTTTGTACCGATATTTTTTGTTTATGCCGGAATGCAGGTTGATTTAGTTCAGGTTGCCAATTGGCAAACCCTACAAGCTGGCTTTTGGTTAAGTTTGGTCGCGATTGCTGGTAAAGCAGGTTGTGGAATATTCTTACCCAAAACAGTTAATCGCTGGATTGTTGGTTTTGGAATGGTACCACGCGGTGAAATTGGTTTAATTTTTGCATTAACTGGTCGCCAACTAGGTGTTTTTAATGAAAATATTTTTGCTGCGGTTCTACTAATGGTAGTAGTAACTTCAGTGATCACACCGTTTGCACTGCAGTTAATTGTCAAGCGAGGTTTAAGATGAAATTAAATTTTAGCAAAATGCATGGTTTAGGAAATGATTTTGTGATAATCAATAATCTACAATCACAACATAACTTTAGTAGCTCAGAGATTAAATATATTGGCGATCGTAAATTTGGTATCGGCTGCGATCAGATTTTAATTATTGATCCAGCCAATGATGGTATAAGTGATTTCTACTATAAAATATTTAACAGTGATGGTAGTATTGCTGGACAATGTGGCAACGGTGCGCGTTGCTTTATTCATTATGTTACCGAACATGATTTAACCACAAAAAAACAAATTAAGCTCCAAACTCCATCACGTATTATTAGTGGGCAATTAATTACACCTGAATTAATTGAAGTAGATATGGGCGTCCCTGAATTTAGTGTAGAACACATACCTCTGCTCTTACCACAAGCAGCGCAATATCAATTAGAGATTAATCATCAAACGTTAGAGTTTAGTGCATTATCAATGGGTAATCCTCATGTAGTAATAAATTTACCTAGCGCACAATTATTAAATGATGATGACTATCTCCAAACCATCGCACAAACCCTGCAACAAGCCTCCTACTTTCCTGAAAGCGTGAATGTAAATTTTGTTTATATCGTAGATAATACCTTAATTAAATTACGTACTTATGAACGTGGCTGTGGCTTTACTTTAGCCTGTGGAAGTGGTGCGTGTGCTAGCGCGGCAGCATCAATTAAACAAAATTTGGTTCATAGTACACTTACAATCCAAATGGATGGCGGTGAATTAAATGTCACATGGAATGAGGGAAATTTATTAATGCGTGGTGCAGCTGTAGAAGTGTTTAATGGTGTAATTGAGCTATGAGTCAATTAAATCTAGTTTTACCCGGCATAATTTGGCCAGAGATTGCGGATTATGAATACCTGATAAAACAATTGGATATCCCTAATTTGAGCAAATTATGCACCAGCGCAACGCTTAAGCAAGAAATTCATTGCCATAGCTATAGTGATTTTGTATATGGTGACTATGATTATAGTATAGGAAGTTTAGCACAAAGCTATGCCCACAAATTAAATGTTTATACAGAATTCAGTTCATTTTTAATGGTTGAACCAACTCATTTGCGGGCAGACCGTGATCGCTTATTAATTGCCGAAGCAGAACTACTGCAATTAAATACTGAAGAAGCTGAAATAATCATTAATGCGATTAATCAGCACTTTAGCGGTGAATTAAAACTATATTTACTTGAGGATGATTTGTGGTTACTTGGAACTGATTTATATTTAGCTGATTTGGAAAGCTATCCGATTATTGATATTGTTGGGGAAAATATCGACGATTTTCTACCCCAAGGAAAGTCACGATTAGCATTACACAAAATATTAAATGAAATTCAAATGTTACTATTTAATTTACCGATCAATCAACAGCGCCAAAATGATGGATTAATGCGGGTAAATAGTGTATGGTTTTGGAATAAGCAAAAACCAGATTTAGATACTACTGCACAACAACTAATCAGATCGAGCCAGCAAATAAATCAACAGCTTGATAAAATAACTCAAGCTAAAACATCGGAAACAACATTAATTGTACCAACTGGTTACTTTGCTGCTCGTTACCGCGATAGTTTTGCTTGGATTCAACAAATTAATCAATTTGAACAAGAGATCGTACAGAAATTAATTACACTTCTATCATCGCACAAGGTGAAGCAAATTAATATTTTAATACCTGGGATTAGCAATAGTTGGCGTCTAAGCGTGCGGAGTTTTGATTTGTGGAAATTTTGGCGGAAAAAATCATGGCTGGAATTGATGGAATCACTCCAGCGCTAATCAATCATAATTAATAAAATAACTTTTCGTGGAATTATCTTACTTATCCGGACTGCTTACAGATTATGCGATGAGCCACAATGACACAACTCATCTACCGGACTTTGTTGCTTTTGCGAAACAAATTTAACTAATTTATGCAGTAACTTATACGCAAAATGGCTAGATTTTAATAATACACGTAATAGCATGGTCAAAGCTATAACGGATACCGCGAACTTTAAAAATAACATCATGGGTTCCTCCAATAATTAAGTTGTCATTAGGCGTGCGATGTCGCAATATCTATACAAGGTGCTTTATACACATTGCATATTTAGAGTATATCTCAGTTGTGAATCCAAATTCAAAGGCTGTTTTTTAGCGCACATCTGGCGGCTAAGCTGAAAACACCTTGCATTTGCATACAAGATATCTTTGAGGAATTAAAAATGAAATATTCTTGCGCCTAACAACGTAAGAATGCGATATTGTAGCAACCCTACGCTGTAATGTCAAGTTTAAGAACAAATTTTTCACCTGTGGATATAAAGCAGGACAATAATTTAGAGGAATATTTTCAATGAAAAATCTCAATGATAATTTTATTTTTGGTTGCTGGAGACTAAATGAATGGAATTACTCTACTAGGGAACTTCGTCGACTTGTCGAGCAGCTTCTAGATATCGGAATCAATGAATTTGATCATGCTGATATATATGGTAATTACAGCTGCGAAACTATTTTTGGTCAATTGCTCGCTGAAGATCCAAGTTTACGCGCAAAAATTAAGCTTACCTCCAAGTCTGGAATTAAGCTGGTTTCGGATAAATTTCCGGAGCATAAAAGCCATATTTATGATACTAGCAAAACCCATATTATTGCAGCAGCTGAACGTTCAATCCAGAATTTACACTCTGAATATTTAGATTTATTATTAATTCATCGTCCGGACCCGTTAATGAATGCTGATGAAGTTGCCGAGGCTTTTAATCAGCTTAAATCTAGTGGAAAGGTCATTAATTTTGGTGTATCTAATTTCACATCCGCACAATTTGAACTTTTGCAATCACGACTGGATTTTGCACTACATACCAATCAATTGGAAGCGTCTGTAGTTTGCCATGAGCATTTCGTTAATAATAATTTTGATTTTTGTCAAAAAATAAAAATGCGTCCACAAATTTGGTCTCCTTTGGCTGGTGGTAAATTGTCCGACCGCGCTAATTCTGTGTATTTACGCGTGTGGCATACCTTGCAGCAGCTGGCAGAAAATTATGGAAGCACTTCTGAAGTAATAGCAATTGCCTGGTTACTTGCACATCCGGCAAAACTGAGAATATTACTCGGCAGTGGTAAAATTGAACGAATTAAACAGCTTTTGCAAGCACAGAAAATTGAACTTATCCGAGATGAATGGTTTGCTTTATGGAGTGCTTATACAGGTGTTGAGATTCCTTAATTAAAAGAAGAGCAGGAGGATAGAGTATAATACTGCCTAATAGATTATTTTAGAAAGAATAAGTGCGTGAAATTTAATATTAAGAAAAAACTTCAGGAGATGATGACTGAAGCTCCAAAACCGCGCAATGGTAAATCAGCGGCACGAAAAAATGCTGCCACTAATACAACTGCAGCCAAGACTACGGATAGCAAAGCAGCGCCATTTGAACGAGTAGAGAGAAGCAATGCTAAGCGTGTAAAATTACATCGTCAAAATCAACAAGAAAAAATTACCTCGCAACGTATCCGTGAGGAGCGCGTTGACCCTAAAACTGGACATAGTGAGCGGATATCCAAAGCATTGGCAATGTCAGGAGTTGCTTCACGTCGTGAATGTGATAATCTAATCACCCAAGGCAAAGTAACCGTTAATGGCAAACCCGCTGAACTTGGTCAACAAATCGTACTTCACGACCGAGTTGAAGTATTAGGTCGTCCGATCAGGATTAAATGGCAAGATCGCCTAGCGCGGATTATTGTGTACCATAAACCAGAAGGTGAGCTAGTTTCGCGTAGTGACCCTGAAGGACGCGATACCGTTTATGATCGAATTCCACTACTGAATAACCGCCGTTTTCTGGCAATCGGACGGCTGGATTATAATACCAGCGGTTTATTAATTTTCACAACTTCTGGTGAATTAGCTAACCGTTTTATGCATCCCCGTTATGAAGTAGAGCGTGAATATGCCGTACGTATCTATGGTGATCCGTTAACTTCCGAGCAGATTAAAGAATTAAAAAGCGGGATTATGCTTGAAGATGGTAAAGCCAGCTTTAAAGATTTAATCAAGATGGAGATTCAGGATAGCGATGCCAAAAATCACTGGTATAAAGTGTTATTGCTAGAAGGTCGCAACCGTGAAGTTCGCCGCATGTTTGAGCATTTTCAGTTAACTGTTAGCCGCCTAATGCGTACTCGTTTTGGACCAATTGATTTACCACCACGCCTAAAGCGTGGTAATTATTATGAGCTAAATGAGATTGAAGTTGCCAAAGTTATGCAAAGCTTTGGCTTGACTGTCGCGGGTACTGAACGCTAAATTTTCTTAACTCCGTGTTATTCAGCAATGTCCTCATTCCAGATTGCAGGATTTTTTGCAATGAAGTCACGCATTAATTGCTTGGCTTCATCCAAATCAAGATTAACCACCTCCAGCCCACGGCTACGCATATAATCTTCCGCCCCTTTAAATGTTTCATTTTCCGCCATCACCACTCGCGGGATTTTATACAGCAAAATTGCACCGCTACACATATCACATGGGGATAACGTAGAATAAATCGTCGCCCGAGCATAGTCGCTGGCGCTAAGTCTACCTGCATTCTTAAGACAGTCCATTTCTCCATGTAAAATCGGATCTCCCTGCTGAATCCGCTGGTTATGCCCGCGCCCAACAATCTTGCCATCAATTACTAAAATGCTACCAATCGGAATCCCACCCTGGGCGGCACCCAATTTAGCTTCATTAATGGCCTCGTTCATAAAATATAAATCTTGTGTAGACATCGTAAACCCTCTTATAAATTTATCGTGCATAAGTATAACTGATTTAACTACAGCAAAGTCAGAGTAAATTCAGTCAGTTGACAATCAATGATGAGACACGCTACAATACTGTTCTCTCAATCTTTTTATACAGGTGCCACATTGAACACCGCTACATTCAACTAATTTCAAACGTTTAATAACGATTTGATACCCACTTGGTGAAATTAAAGTCACCGATCTCTCATTTTACTTAAATTATTATAGTCATTCGTTTTCGCTATTATCAATTGCTACATATATACATTAACTGGGTGTAGTATAGTTATATGCGATGAAGATGGCATGACTTTGCAATAGTCATTTCTATTGCAGAAGGATTAATTATGCAGAAAATAATTACCATCAATGAACTTAATCTTCAATTTGGCGCCAAGGAACTAATCACTAATTTTAGCCAAAATATCTATGCTCACGAACGTATCGCAATTATCGGGCGCAATGGAAGTGGCAAATCATCATTACTCAAAATACTCGCTCAAGAGATACACGATAATGCAGTACAGCTCCAAAGCGGTTTACAGCTTGCCTATGTACCGCAACTTAGTGACAATAACAGTACACAAAGTGGCGGTGAACGCTTCAACAGCAATCTCAGCCAAGCCTTAGCCAGTTATCCTGATGTGTTGCTTCTGGATGAGCCAACCAATCATCTGGATCAACACAATCGCAAAAGCCTGATTAAACTATTGCACCATTTTAGTGGGAGTTTAATTATCGTGAGTCATGATCTGGAGCTGCTCAATAATTGTGTTGATACTCTATGGCACATTAATCATGGAAGAGTTACAGTTTTTAACGGTAAATATAGTGACTATCTTCATGAACAACAGCTCAAACAACAAAACTTATTAACTCAAGTTGCCGAACTCAAACAACAGCAACGTACTAGCCACCAAAACTTGATGCAAGAGCAACAGCGTGCCAAAAATAGCCGTCAGAAAGGTGAAAAAAGCATTATTAACCGCAAATGGCCAACAATTACCTCACAAGCAAAAGCCCGCCGTGCCGAAATGACGGCTGGACAAAAACAGCGCCAGATGCGTGAGCAGCGGGAAGACGTTAATACCCAATTAGCAGATATTTTTGTACATGAAGAGATAGTTCCACGCTTTAACCTGACGCATCAAGCTACTCGACGCAGTATTGTTCAGCTCAACCAAGTGTCCATTGGGTATGACACAGATAATCCGCTGCTTCAAAATGTAAATTTACAAATTAGTGGAAATGACAAAATTGTGCTTCTAGGTGCTAATGGTAGTGGTAAATCAAGTTTGTTTAAGGCATTGCTGCAAAATAAACATTTAATTATCACAGGTGAAATTATTGCGCCAGAACTAAGCAAAATTGGTTATCTCGATCAACATTATGCGAATTTAGCTCCGGAATTATCGGCAGTAGAAATTATTGCAGATATAGCACCGCAATGGACGACAGCAGAAATCCGCAATCACCTAAATAGTTTTTTATTACGGAAGAATGAAGAAGTTTTGATTCCTTGCAAGTATCTATCAGGTGGCGAATTAGTTCGCTTATCGCTAGTAACCATTGCCGCCAATCCGCCTGTTTTATTATTACTGGATGAAATCACCAATAATCTCGATATTGAAACTAAACAACATGTGCTAACCGTATTAAATAATTATCCTGGAGCTTATTTACTAATTTGTCATGAAGAAGAATTTGTAAAACAACTTGCTTTAGATTACGTATATCAAATCAAAAATGGAATACTTTGCAAAAACTGACTGAATGAACATGTTTTGATGTAACTACAAACTTGACATACCAGTCGACCTGTACTATAATCTCAAGCTACAACTCTGCATAACATTTAAAAAGTAAATCTAATAGAAAGAAACCACATGAATAATAAAGCTTTACTAATTATTGACTTACAAAATGACTACTTTGAAAAAGGTAAATTTCCATTACATAATACGGAGAAAGTATTAAGCAATATCAAACAGCTAATTTCTAAATCTCAGCAACAGAATATCCATATTATTCATATTCAACACATAGCAGATAGCAGTCATGGAATTGCGCCCTTCTTCAACGAGGGAACTACTGGTGTTGAAATTCACCAGCAAATTTTACAGAGTGCTCCAAATGAAGAAATTATAATCAAGAAATTTGCAGATTCATTTTATAATACTAATCTGGAATCGATATTATCTAGACTAGAAATCAACGAACTACTTATTTGTGGAATGATGACCCAAAACTGTGTAACTCACACTGCAATATCAAAAGCAGCAGAGAAATATAAAGTTTCCGTGATCGCAGATTGTTGTACAACGGTAAATGAAATGTTACATAACATTGCGCTTCACGCTCTTTCTACTCGAGTTAATCTAATTTCTATGGCAGATATTTAATGTCAACCAAAGACTTGATTTTAGATGCCGCAGAAATACTAATCCTACAAAAAGGCGTATCAGCAACATCTTTAAATGATATCTGTAATTTGGCTAAAACTAGCAAAGGTGCATTATTTCATTATTTTAAATCTAAAAATGATTTAATTATTGAATCAATCATACGTTTTTCTGAACACTCTTTGACTAAATATAAAAACTTAGTTAGCTCATCCAATGGTGATGCAGTAAAAATACTTGAAATATTTTTTGCAAAATTTGAAGCTGAAATTTTTGCTAATGACTTAGTTGGATGTGTTGTAGGTATTAGCGCACAAGAGTTGGCAGTTAATAATCCTGAATTACAACAGGTGATAACACAGGCATTCTCACCTGTTTTGGATTTTTTTTCCGAACTTGTTGAGTGTGCTGCCCAACAGCAACGAGTTAATATCAATGCGCACGAGCTATCATTAATGTGGCTTGCCTGTTCACAAGGCGCATTGATGCTGTATCGCGGCTTAGGTGATAAACAAATAGCAATCGCTGCTCTGGTTCAGTATAGAACCTGCCTTTTCCAAAAACTAAATATTAGTCCTATGACAAATTAACTATCGCATCGCAACTATTGTAGAAAATAAAATCATTTAAACATGAAAATACTGTTTCGGATTTGCAGGTTTTTGGTTTAAACCAGCATCTGACAAACATTTATGCAAAAATTGCATAAATACAATATAACGCGAGTCGACCTCAGCAATATTACGCATCAGATGATAGTTTAAAATACCCACATGATAGTCGGGAAACAGACGAATAAGTTTCCCGTTATCTAGCTCGTGGTTAATCGTACTCAGTGGCAAAGCCGCAATACCGTTATGACTTAAAACAAACCGTTTAGCTTCAGCAAAATTATTATAAATAATTTTAGGCTTAATTTTAATATAGTAAACTTCACCAGTTATCTCATTAAACAGCGGAGATTCTGCTACTAAAGTGCCGTCGGGGTTAAGTTTACCAACAATAAGATGCTTATCATGATCTTCAAAATTATCCCACAGTCCGTGTTTATTCACATACTCTGGTGTGCATACTGCTACAACCTTATCAAATGCAATTAGCTTAAACTTTTGATTTTGCTGCCTTGGTAAATAATTAATTATTGCGATATCATATAATTCTTTTTGCATATTAAATACATTTGAACTATGCATGATATTTAGTTGCAACCCAGGGTATTGACTAAGAAAACTATTAAGTCCTGGCAACAGGATGTCATCTGACAAAGCATATGGTAAAAGTACATTAAGACGCCCCGTAACTACACTCAAATTGCCACTAACGGAACTGAGCATATCAGATAATTTGGACTCATAACCTTTAAATCTAGCATATAAATTATGTCCAAGCATAGTCAAAGCAATCCCGCGAGTCGTCCGATTAAACAATGAATCTCCCAACGCCTCTTCTAAAATTTGAATCCTGCGCGAAATAGTTGATTTAGAAATATTAAGCATCTTCTCTACTGACAAGATACTTCCTGCATCAACCACCTTCACAAATAATAAAATATCATCGAGCATATTAATACTTCTTAAAAGAATCTTCCAATAATTCGAGAACGGTTGTATAGCGCGCATCATCTGATTTAAATTTGGAGACCAAATAATAATTCATATAGCCCACATGATAATCAGGAAGAATACGAACTATTTCGCCGCTTTTTAATTCTTCCTTAACATCATCTTCCAGCAAGCCACTAATAACCAAACCAGACTTAACTAAATTTTTAGCTTCAATAAAACTATTTAGATAAAGCCTATAATCAACCAATAACTGTGTTATCTCGCTATCACTTTCCCTAAAGAGCTGTGGAATCATGTTTTCTTCAAGTACACGGACATTACCAACAACCATATGACTGGATAAATCTTCGATCGTGGTACATAAACCGTACTTTTGAATATACTCTTGTGAGCAAACAATTATCACTTTACTGCTATAAATCAAAGTTGCAGCATGATATTCTTTTTTACTTGCCTGACTGGCAATTGCCAGATCATAATTATATTTGTCAATATCAACAGTACCGGCATAATAAGTCAGGTTTAAATCAATTCCTTCTAATTTCTCATTAATTGTCACTAAACTTCGGCTAAAACTATAATTTGCCATTCCAACCGGCAATAGAATATTAATAATATTATTGTATTTCTTGTTTTTTAGCAATGCACCTGAGACCATCGTCTCAACCTCTACGCCAACCTCACGAAACGTAGCTACCAAATTATCCCCATACTCAGTGAGCTCTAAATTGCGTGAGTCGCGTTTGATTAATTTAAAATTTAGTTGTTGCTCTAATGCCGCTATCTTGCGTGAAATGGTTGATTGTGAAACACCAAGTTTTTCGGCCGCAACCGAAAATTTATCATATGCAGCAATGCTTATAAAGAATAATATATCATCATACATAGCCTGTGCTACTCTCAAATTTAGTTATTTACATATTCTAGCACAAAAGTCACAAGAAATAAATACGTAAAATTCAATTATAGCTAAAAAGTTAGAGATTTCAAATACAATAAAACCAGCACATACTAACTTAAATTTCTTCAAGTTTGCTCATCATAAACGGCTCTGAACAACATTCAGTAAAAATAATCAACAATCAAAAACCTGAGCAGGAAGAGAAGCTCAGGTTTTTTCGTTTTGGTAGTAAAATTAACTCATGACATTCCCCTTAATGAAAAATTTCGTACCATCAATTGCTCTCAGTCAGGAATAATAACACAGTAAATTTTTTCCTAATATCCCATTTATGGATAGTTTGTTCCCATTTCTGTATTAAATAAATTCACAATTATATCAATATATTACCAATGACAAGATTACTTTGCTGAACCTTGCCAATCACTATATTTCTGCAAGCCTTTCCTTTGCTGAACAAATTGATAAAATTTATTTATCATTTCATAACGTTGCCACTTACCCTGACAACGATACGTCAAATCAGACTCTTTGCAATTGGGAACTAGCTGGTAAGTACTTACTTTCTGCACTTGGTCGATTAAGTTTGACAGTGGTTCTAATTTACCAGCATCTTTTTGTTTCAAGATCATCAGCATGATCGTCGCGGTGGTAGTACGTCCATCCCCACCCTGACAATGCAAATAGACCCACTGCTGAGGATTGCTTTTCAAATAAGTATCGTATAAATTTAATAATTGATCAATATTTTCCGCACTCATCGCAAGATGATCAGTTACAGTGATCCGATAATAACTTTGATTATATTTTGCCATTAGTTGTGATTCGCTCTGAATGCTAGTATTAAGACAAATCGTTGGAGTATTCTCATCTGGTATACTTTTAAGGTTATAACGATAAAACTGGATTGACTTATAACTATTCAAAACCTTATGCAAGATATACTCCTCTTGCGGAATAATTACTGACTGCTGTTTATCCGCATTGATATCATCGTTGGGCAGCGCAATAAATGAAAAAGGTATTCCATTATTAAACCCATGATATTCAGCACGTAAGTCAACATCAATTATCTTCGGTTTATTGTGAATTGCGTTAACAAATTGTGACTCATTAAACTGACTGCTGGCAATAATTTTATAATCATCCAAATAGCGCAAATGATGTGGTAAAGATTCCACAGTATATTTATAATTATTCAACTCAAGATAAACCTGATTCAGTTTATTGGAACACGTCACCATCAATTGCGGGGTTACACATTGATTATCAGCAGCATAAGCAATTGGTAGCATACTGATAAGCGTTAATATTTTTAAGAGTTTCATAATGTTGTGACCTTCTAAAAATGAGCTTCGGCAGCATTTGCTGAAGCTCGCATTTACTCTACCAGTTATAGTAGTATATATGGTATGAATTATATTTATATTCGTCGCTAGCACCACCATTGAGGGTAATATTTGGTTCATTTGTTGCTGGCTGGCTAGTTGTAATACCGTTGCTATAGTCTAATGCAATACCACTAAATCCGGTTGGACCATCACTGTCCCCGCTATTGTTTACCGCATGACAAGTTAAATCATAGCGTACACAACTTATATAAACATACATATCAACGCCATCATCAGAACGGTTAGGATTCGGACCATAGCCAACATCATATACGTGGTATTGATCAGTTAAGCGCATGAAATTTGAAGCTTGCCAACCATCATGAACATGATAGGCACCATCTTGATTAGAAAGACTATAATACTGACTTTGTCCACCAAATCCTTGAGTGCTAAGGCTAAATCCTCTTATATCTAATGTATCATCATCCTCCAAAAGCCCAGCATCATAGTCAATCGCCATATCAGAGTTAACTACGTTGTATAATTCACCACCTTGCCCGCTATAGTAGGTATTTCCAGTATAAGTTCCGCAGTACAAATTACCACCAACATTAGATAAGTTACCCGGACTACACATATCACCAATATCTTGCGCAGTATAGGCTTTGACACCAGTATTAGTGTTCACGCATTGAGTGGTAACATTTTTACCATTCCAGTTATAGCTATTACTAGGATTACTTTCTAACCATGCATAGCTAATATTGTTCAAATTATCACAATTACTCGGGAAAGTATAATTACTCAATTGGCTACCACTAGGACCTGTTAGATATTGATTAATTGCCTGTTGTGCCTCAGTATAAATAATATATTGTTTATATTTAAAAATCTGGAATAATGCTTGATGCGCTTGCTGATAGTTTTGATAATTGGATGGAGCACCCATGAAAGATGGTAAATCAATACTAGCAAGCTCAGGATCTCCAGAAAGATATTTGATTCTCAATAAACTATCGATAATTTGATAAGATTGCTGTAAACCAACATCATTATAAAATAAGGCGGTTTTGACAATTTGTGTCCACTGAGCCGCATTCAAAAATAGATTTTCATTAGTACTAAAATTATTTTGCCCGTAGTACGGATGTTGTGCTGTGTAATTATTAAATGCATTAGCTAAATTAGTAGCAAACCAACCAGTTCCAGGAGCAATATTATTTACCCGAGTTGAATTCCAGCTACCATCACTATTTTCACTAATCAATAAATTGCCATTACTGCCAAGGTATGAATTATCACTATCATCAGAGAGTTGAGTAATTTGCGTGTTTAAGTCAGCCGGAAAATTGGCATAAGCAGCATATACCCGTTGCTTAGCAAGTGGAATCATTACTGCCGACTCAGGAGAGATTGCAGGTATTACACCATTTTCCCAATCACCAGCATAATTAGTCGTGGCTGTTTGAGGATATCCAGCATAGACATTTTGAGCAAAATTAGTGTAATCACCGTAAATATAACTGTTAATTGCATAAAAAGTTTGTGTTGACTGATCTGCCGTATTTTTATAGTAGTCATCGACAAAAGTTGTCAGAGTTTGGTTAATTGAAGTTAATTGATTCTCAATCCCGTTCAACTGACTTTCGATTTGCATATTTTGTGCATCAGATGGAGAATTAAAAATTGTGATCCCCATTGAGTTTAAAAGATTCACGGCCAAATCAGTGCTTAATTCACCAGCTACTTCCCCTGCATCTTCACCAGCTAAATCAGCCAATTCACCGACTACAGGATTAAGAAATGTCATCACTCCGCCAGTTGCCGAAATCGTTGCCGAAGTATCTGCTATCGGGGCAGCATTTGAATTGTTAGCGGTATTTTGATTAGTATTCGGATTATTAGGATTACCACCGCCACTATTACACGCTACCAGTAAACTGGAAGAAAGACCAGCTACAGCTAATAGGTTAATAATTTTTTTGGTTTTCATCATGCGCCCCTACAAAAAGAGTGTTATTAATGAGAGCTCGTCTCATCTATAGGCGCTATGATATCATTCAGAAATTAGCCGTGGTTTCCCATGTTTGCATAGTTCATTCCCATTTTTGCAAACTAGGTAAACCAACTGTTTTAATTAAAAATATACTCCCACATAAATGTAATAAGACGCGTTACAACAAGGCTAGTACTAAATAGTCCGAGTAATTAAACTTGATGGATTATTATTTGGCTATCCTCGGCAACAATATAGCCACCGGGTAGATTATCTTCCCAATCAGGGATCTCGTAACGCGGAATAATTTTGCCATCCGCCAGTTGTACACTATAATATCCCGGACGGTGGGTGTGACCATGAATTACTGCATCTGCCTGATGCTTGGTAATATATTCCGCAATTGAATCATCAACAACCAGATATATATAATCAGGTTTGCTTCCAGTTTGTGCATGAGATTTTTTCTCAAGCTTTTCCTTTAATTTGTAACGTAAGAATAGTGGAATCTTACGCAGGATAAACATCGTAATCGGATGCTGCAAGATCTTTTTCATTTTTTGATAACCGAGATCCAAAGTACAAAAAGTATCGCCGTGACTGAGCAGGATTCTTTTCTCGGCTATTTCAACAATATGCATATCCTTAATTAGTTGCATGCCGCATTCTGCAGCAAAAACCTTACCGACGCCAAAATCATGATTACCACCACGAAAATAAAGCTTTGTTACAGAACTAAACTGTTGCAAATTATGACGCATTTCACGAATGAATTCATTATCGTCATCGTCTCCTAACCAATAATCAAAAAAGTCTCCCAAGATATAGAGACCATCGATATTAGCACGCCAATCTTGTAACAATTGGTAAAAAAGTTGATTTTTTTCAATAGTTTGTGGAGAGAGATGTAGGTCAGAAACAAAAATAAATTTCATGTGCTGCTCGTAATATTAAATGTTGCTAGATGATTATTGCCGAATTATATACTACTTTTATAAACTACTCATAGTTGTTAGAATCCTTTCACTGTTAAAAAACTGAGATTTTTCAAAAATATTATTGCTTTTTCCTAAACTCTGTCCTATAATTCAGAATAGGTTAAAAAGCGAATCTGCTTATATAACACTAATAATGTTCTATTTCTAAGGGCTAGCCATCATGAATATCCAAAATCACAAAGTATTGCTACTAATTCTTGCTGGGACACTCAGTGCATGTGGCAGTGGTACTTCGCAATCAACAACACAATCAAATAGTCCAAGCCGAGTATTTGGAGGCTTAGCATTAACAGGGGCTTCATCAGACCCATGTAGTGGTGTGCCTGCATGGAATAGTACAACAGCCTATGCAACTGCTGGTACCTTAGTTGTTCAAAATGGTGTTAAATATGTAAATAACTGGTGGACACAAGGCAATAATCCAGCAACCAGTAATGGTGTAGCTGGTAGCGGTCAACCATGGACAAAGCAAGCAGTATGTGGTACTCCAACGCCTAGTCCGACTCCGAGCCCGGCACCTACTCCTACGCCAGTTCCAACACCTACCCCAAGTCCGAGCCCTGCGCCAACTCCAACACCAGGAGACTACCCACTATATAACGCATCAGGTCAAAATAATTATACTGGTGGTACAATTGTAAGAGGGACAGACGGTAACTTATACCAATGTTTATCAAATATAGTGGCTCCATGGTGTAATAGTACTGCTGCATGGGCATATGCCCCAGGAACTGGTAGTGCATGGAATCAGGCATGGCAATTAGTAGTGTCACCGACTCCTACTCCGACACCAAGCCCAAGTCCGAGCCCTACACCTACTCCGGTTCCAACGCCTACTCCATCACCGAGTCCAAGCCCTACGCCAACTCCTCCTACACCAGTTACTGGTCTAGTATATAGCGCGTACAAAGATGTTGGAATCAACGCTAACTGGAATAACCTACAGATTTCGACTAAGGTTCAAAATAACTCAGCGTCTTTCCCTAGTTCATTGGTATCAGTGCTACCAAATACATCGATGAACACAATCAGTTGGGCTTTTGCAACAGGTGAATGTGGGCAAGAAAATTGGGCAGGTATGAATGCCGCACAATTTGCAGCTCAAAATATCGCTGACTTTAACAACGCAGGTTTGAAATATATTGTTTCAACAGGTGGTGCTTCAGGTGCATTTACTTGCTCAACTAAATCCGGAATGGATATTTTCTTAAATCGCTATATGTCTAAAGGATTTGTAGGTCTTGATTTTGACATTGAAGCAGGACCAAGCGGTGCTGATTTGCAAAGCTTAATCAATATGATTGCTTATGCACAACAAAAATACCCAACGTTAAGAATTAGCTTTACTCTTGCAACCTTAGCTAATGCTAATCCAACGGGTACTAGTTTAAATGCATTAGGCGATAGCGTGATAACTAAGGCAAAAACTGCTGGAATTAATTTTTATGTTAACTTAATGGTAATGGATTATGGTAATTCTTCTGCCGTGTGTGTGATGAATGCAGCTGGAACCAATTGCGATATGAATTTATCTGCGCAACAAGCTGCAAAAAATCTCAGCAAATACTACAATATTCCGTTAAGTAATATTGAGTTAACCCCAATGATTGGAGTAAATGATACAGTAACTAATATAGTGAGCTTAACTAATGCTAGCAATATTGCGACGTGGACTAAAGCTAACGGGCTTGCTGGATTACACTACTGGTCGTTTGATCGTGATGCTTCATGCGTCAATGCTTATGCAACCACGACCTGCAGTAGCTCGGTAAACGGCGTACCAATGCAAACCTCAGCATTGCAATACTTAAGCGCCTTTGCTAGTGGTCTATAACTCATCTAGCGTTTAAGAAAACTAGAGGTGCACTTAGCCCTCTAGTTTTTTTATTTATTATTCACCAAAATTTAAGCAGTTAGTAACTTTTTGTAACCTTTGGTTTGAGTGATTTTACCCATAATCCAATACATAAAGAGCATTATCACAATTAACAAAATAGTTAGTCCATATGCCGAAGCTCGGCTAACAAGTTCTGCCACTAATGGCGCAAAGCCCGCTAATGTTATGCCTAAATTAAAACTCAACGAACATGCTGTCATTCGATAAGCTCCATCAAATATCTCGGCAAATAGACTGGTTACAAACGACGTAACGGCACAAAATCCAGTAACCATCACTAAAAGACCGATGATTCCCAGCCAGACATTTACCATACTCAGCGTAAAGATTAATGCCCCAAAAAGCATCAGCAAAACATAGCGCTTGGCATAACTTACCCTACATGCATGACGATTGGCAAAATAACCAAAGAGTGGGTATAAAAAAATTGAAACAATCAAAATTCCATTCATTTCTAAAAAGGCTAATTGTTTACCCAAATGCAAATGCGCTTGCATATAAGTCACCAGATAAGTGAATAATATGTAATAAACTGTTCCAGTGGTGAAGCTTAGAAGAGACATATAAATCAGCACTTTTGGTTGTTTAGCAAAAATATCTGCCAGCGTAAACTTGTGCTCAACTTCAATACTATGTTTAGGAAATTCTGGTACCATGCGACTATAAATAAGAAACAGAACCATGCTCAAAATAAATGGAATCCGCCATACCAATGAAAGAAATCCACTATGAGTATAATTACTAAAAACTGCAATAGAAATACTACCGACCAAGGAAGCCAAAAAGCATCCCAAAACTGAAATCGTATAAATCAAACTGGTTAAAAAAGGTTTATTGGGAGCATCACTATCGACCGCCACTGCAATTAAACCCGAAAATTGCCCACCAGCTGAAATCCCTTGGCAAATACGCAAAAAAACCAAGAGTATTGGCGACAGTATCCCGAGCACCTCATAGCTGGGTAAAAATCCAATTAAAGTAGTTGGAATTGCCATTAGCCAAATTGACAAATTAACGGCATAGAGCTTGCCCCGCCGATCACCAATTATTCCAAAAATAAAGGAACCTAGTGGACGCGCCAAAAAGCCTACGCCAAAAGTAGCAAACACAAGTAAAAGACTAATAAAAGGAATATTCTTAGGAAAAAATGTTCGCGATATCTGTAAAGCAAACAAACCGTAAATCGTAAAATCATACCATTCCAGCACATTACCAAATGAAGTCTTAATAAAATCCTGTGAGACTTTATCTAATTTAAATTTATTCATTGAAACCCACGCTTTCGTAATAATACTATTGCTACTTACTTGTAATATAAGAAATAGCTAATCAAATTATGATATTATGACAAACGATATCGTAAAATAAGATATCTATTTAATTTATGTCATTATCATCAATATATGAGTGATAAACTCAAATTGCTTTTAGCAGATAGATTAAAATCTACAAATCAATTAGTTAAATATATTTCAGAATAGAATATAATAGTAGATAACTCTAGATAAGTAGAATTAGGATTGCTGGCTTCAAGATATGTACTAAGTACATAGGGAACATTGTTTAACATGATAGCTCCTTTCGGATTATTAGAAAATTATCTGCATCATACTGTTTAATACAGATAAACCAGCTGGTATCCTTTCAAAATTAATTAATGTAAAGACTAGAATGCTAATAAAAAGCGAAATAAAAAATTTTAGTCAAATTTTATAACACTATAAGTTTAAATGTGTAACTAACTTCATTATTAGGCACCCATTATAACATCGTTCGACATCATGGTCAACCATCAATACGCTCAAGATAAATACATCATCAAAACACAATATTATCAAATTCATCTAAGGTAAGGTTATACTACAGATAAATTTATTATACAAAATAACTACTGCCGGAGCAAAAGTCAGTGCTTATTTTTTAAAATAATCGTTGATATTTATCTCTAGCCAAATATCTTTATTTCTATGATTACTATAAATAAATTTACCAGTTGCCAATTCTCCAATTAGCGTATAGTTCGTAACTTCTGCTACAGGATAATTACTCGAATTGCCAGTCTGATATACTCCTCCATTATCAAGTGATGCTGAAAATAACTGTTTTAACTCCGATAGTCCAATCTTATCTATTGTAGTAAGATAAGATTCAATGTGATGATATCTCACACTTGCATAACTAGGGGTATCTCTGGTACGATCAACACAATTATTCATGGTTAATTTTGCATGCTCAAAATTGGTTCGGTATAAGTTAGTAAAGAAATTAGCTTCAGGTTGCTGACCTTTCAAGATTACCAGTTTTGTTTTCACGGCATGCTCAATTGTAAATGAATCATTAATATCAACAATAGCATTAAAATTAGAAACAAAAGCTGGATGATTATTAACGTATCGTATAAAATCTGCTGAGTTTTTAGCTTCCAACATAGCATAAAATGCAGTATTTAATCCGATATAGCCAGAAAAATTAAATCCTGGTACTGAACGCCTGCCATCATTATATTCAGAAAATAAACCTTTGTCATTTATCCAAGTAAACCCTGGGATAAATCCAAGAAATCCAAAACTGGCTACGCTATTGTTATTTCCAGAAGGCTTATAAATTACAAGACTATAGTATGGATCAAGCTTAGTAACCGCAGTCGAAAGATCTAAGTTTCTGGCAATCAACATTGAGCCAGTTTTGGATAAATTGCCCCAAACCGACAAAAAAGAACAATGTCCAGTACCGTCATCATCAGTTAATTTATCGCCATTAAATCCACTATACAGCGTAATTAACATTGGTAACATTTCAATAGACAATAATTGTTGGTAAGATAAACCAGATGTTTTAACCATGCCCTGCAAAAGCTCACGCTCTCTGTCATCAATTTTAAACTGATAATATAATCTAAGAATATAAGAAAGTAAGGAGCGAACACTTATACCGTCAAAATACTCCGGTACTATTTTCTGATAGATTTCATGTAATTGATTGTGAACCAGTGCTCCATATTGTTTCCCCATCTCACTATAAGAACCACATAGATTTAAGATAGTTAGGGTCTCATTTTGCTCAAATCGCCCAATATTATCTCCAGATGTCTGATAATTGCTTAATTGTTGGTAGTGCACATAATCAGCTTTTCGGTTATAAATACAAAGTTTAAAAACCAGAACAACTCCAGCTAAAAACACAATGGTGAAGACAATTAAATCTAAAAGTATTATCATGATATTTGCTTTCAATATTATTTCAGTTAGCTAATTTGTTGTAAACTCCACCTGCCTATTCTAGCATAAATTTTTTAACTACTAATATTAATAATGCCAATTTGATTCTTGGGACTCATAAAATGGAAACTCAATTAGTTTGTAATGATATAATTCTCTCAAGAAAATATTTTTAACCGATGTAATCAGGAATGAGAAATAGGATGAGTATGGAATCAATTGAGATGTTATCTTTTATTGGACTGATCGTATTAATGCTAGTCTTCTTGGAAGTTGGCAGATTAATCAGTGCAAAAGCAATTCGTACCGGAGTAAAAACAGACTCTTCAGGGTCAGGTCCCGTGGAAACTATTGTTTTTGGATTACTGGGTCTTCTGATTGCGTTTACTTTTACTGGTGCAGAATCACGTCTTGAATATAGGCGGGAATTAATTACCAACGCCGCTAACTCCATAAGTACCGCCTACGCTCGAATTGATTTATTGAGTACAAATAGCCAGCCAAAGATGCGTAATATGCTCAAAGAATATACACTTATACGTGCCCAAATTTATCAAGGGCAAGAAAGTCTTTCGACAGAAAATGAACTGGCACATACTAGTGATCAATTACAAAAACAAATCTGGGAACTAGCTGTCACAGATTGTGCTAAATTAAACTCCAGAACCTGCGATATGCTTGTACTTCCAGCATTGGGAGAGGTCTTTAGCGTTGCAACATTACGACAGGCGGCATTATTGAATCACCCTCCAATAGAAGTCTACATTATGTTAGTAATAATTAGTTTATTTGGCGCGCTATTAGTTGGATATACTCTACCAGTATCAAAAAAACGCAATGTTTTATATATGATTACCTATGCTTTTACTATTTCGGTACTGATTACTCTAATCATTGATATGGAGTTTCCAAGAACAGGACTAATTCGTGTTGATTCTGCAGATAAAATAATTTTAGATCTGGGTAATAGTATGTAACCATAAATGCTAAGCAGAACTAATATACAGTAAAGCACCAACAAAATATAGATAAAATAGTTTACTGATAAAATTATTTCCTGTACATTTTCTAAACAATATATTTCAAGGTAATTAAATATGTCTTTACAAATTACTCTTTCTAAAACCCAAATTGATGAGCTTGATTTTGTCATCAATGCTGAGCGCCACCCCGATAACTCTAATTATGTTTATCAATGGTCACATGCAGAGCACCTACAAGCTCTGAGCAATCCAGATCAGGCACACTATATTATTAAGCTTGTGGATACCAACGAAATGGTTGGTTATGTAATTTTAGATGAGGTACAAAATACTAGTCATTCGATCAATCTACGCAGATTAGTTATAACTAAAAAAGGTTTAGGAATCGGAGCAAAAGCACTAAAAGCAATTCAACAAATTGCATTTACTCAATTAAATGCCCACCGCTTATGGCTGGATGTCTTTACCGATAACCAGATGGCTTATCAACTTTACAAAAAAGTTGGTTTTACTGAAGAAGGCAAGCTCCGTGAGTCATATTTACGTAATGGTGCTTATGCTTCACAATATATCATGTCTATTTTGAAATCGGAATATATTTAATGCAATTATCACTTCTACAAGGATTTGGAGTTAATCAGAATCATGGTAACAAAGCACTGGTAATAACAAAACATCAACTAAATACACAGCAAAAACAAGCTTTTGCCAAAGAACAAAATTTACCAGTCTGCGTCTTTATTGATGATGATTCAGCAGACAATTTCACCGCTGATTTTTACTACCCGCATCGCCAAAGTCCGATGTGCTTACATGGTTCATTGGCCGCAGCTAAAATATACTTTAAAACTTATCCAGCTACAGTAGCTCAAATAAAAACTGTTGCTGGCACACAAATCAGCGCCAGACAAATCACTGAAGAACAGATAAAACTTAGTGTAGTGCCAGAAATAGTTGAAAAGTCGTTACCTTCACTGCATGAAGTCAGTAAAATGTTAAATCTAGCGCCACATTTTATTCAAGATATTACAGTAGCGTCAGTTGGCAGCCCAAAACTATTAGTAAAACTCGTGACATTAGAAAAAGTTTTAGAATGTACGCCAGATTTAGTACAAATTACTTCATGGGGAAAAGAGCAAGGGATAAATGGTATCTACCCATATTATAAAGAAAATGCTAATATCACAGGCAGAAACTTTAATCATTTAGATCCAGCATTAGAAGATAGTGCAACTGGAGTTGCGGCTGGTGCTCTAACTTGTTACTATCAGCAGAACTTAATTATAAATCAAGGCATTAATCTCAATAATCATTGCCAAATACTTACTGAATACTCAAAAGATTTAATTTACCTAATTGGTAACATTCATGTTCTATAGTTTTGCATAAACACATATCTAGTAGATAGTACCTTATTAACTAGTAAAAGAACTTACGCCACTAAAACTAGCTGTATTTATGTTACAATAAACGTAATAAAGATATTGAATTATAACAAACTGGTTACTTTTTAGGAACCTTAAAAATGACTACCTTATTTATTGATCATGGTTCACCCATGAATGCTTTGGAAATAAATCACATTACAAAAAGTTGGCAAAATTTAGGAAAGACTTTAGCTAAACCAAGAGCCATCTTAGCAATTTCTGCTCATTGGTATGTTCCATATTTAGCGATTAGTAATAACAAGGTTAATCACACAATACATGATTTCTACGGTTTTCCACCACAATTGACTAATTTTGATTACCCAAGTAACGGATCGCCCGAATTCACTGCTGAAATAATTCAAGCACTCAATGATTTCACAGATGGTGAAATAATTCAAGCACTCAATGATTTCACAGATGGTGAAATAATTCGTGCAACTGATTGGGGTCTGGATCATGGAGTATGGAGTATTTTAACTCATATTTACCCTAACCTAGAAGTTCCAATCGTACAGCTAAGTATTGACTCAACAAAGCCACCACTTTGGCACTATCAATTAGGACAGAAACTACACAAACTATCGGAAAGTGGAATATTGATTTTATGCAGTGGAAATATTGTACACAATTTAAGCCAGCTAAACTGGAAAAGCCCAGATAGTGGAAGTAGATGGGCAATCAAAAGCGATTTGCAATTAACCGAATTAATTACCGTACGAGAAATAGAAAAGCTCTGTGATTATAACTCATTGGGTAATGATGTCAGATTAGCCATACCAACCCCAGAACACTTTCTACCTGTCTTATACGCATTAGGTGCAAGTGGAGATGAGCGCATTGAGATCTTTAACCAAGTTTACTCTTATGGTTCACTTTCAATGACCTCATTTATAGGCACTAAATAATAGGTTCTTCCATGAAACAATCAAAAATGATATAATATCCTCCACAGTTATCTGGTTGAATATGATTTAATAACCTAACAGCTTAATATTTATAAACCTTAAAATTAGCTATTACAATGAAACATAATATCATCATTATAGCCACGTATATTATTACTATATCACTAGCACATGGAGATGATGGGCTTTTTGAAAGTTATACTCCAAACTACAGATATGGTTCTCAGCCGCTTGGAACTTACATTGGTGGTATGAGCAACAGCTCTTATCATGGTGTTTTTGTTCCAAATACAGGGGCTACACAATATTATTATCCCCAATCCGGACTACCACAAGAAATGTCACAATTTCTGCAAGGACAACAACAACTAATGCTGTCGAACTCACTAGAAGAGCAAAAAATGAAGTTACGTGAGAAAGAAACTGAAAATAAGCTTCTGGAGCAGTATCAGCAACAAATTAATAATCAGTAGATTTCTTGCATAAGCAATTAAGGGGCTTTAAAGCCCCATCTCAAAAACAAAATGTTAAACTGGCAAATGCATATTGAATTCACTTAGCGACTTAGCTGTCATAATCTTTCTAATTGCCTGAGACATATTTAATTCAAACTTACGAATACTATAGTTAGTCTGATCAAGCCCAGAACAACCGAAAGCCAGAACCAAGGTGTTCACATTTTCCAAGTATAAATTATCATAAGGATTATGGCAACTTAGCACAATATGCGAAATATCACCTTGTTGTAGTAAGTTTATAACTGAATTAAACGGAAGCGCCGTTGTTGGGTTCAGATTATAGCTCAAAACAATCACCTTACTAAATTGCTTTAATTCTTCAAGCTTAAACTCCTGCTCAATGCTTTTTACTACTACATTAGAATAGTAAAGCCTTTTTAACGCATTTGATGCATCATGCGCAACGGCATCATTTGCCGCGATTAATAAGATCGCCTCATCCAACTTACTAGCCCAAGGTAAAATATTATTTTCATTTTTAGCCAAGGCAACTGCTTTAGCGGCGATTTCTTGTTGTAACTGCTGATGTTTTTCACAATACACTAACTCATGTACTCGTTTAAGCCGCTCATCAAAACTTGCTTGTGCCATTAATTTAGGCAACACTTTGCGCAATTTTAATTCAATAATTCGACAACATGACTCAAAGACACGCTGTTTTAATAGCTCTGAATTTTGACATGCTGCAACCAAATCAATCATATATTGTCTAAAATCGAGAATATTTTCTTTGGACCATAAGCGAATTGGCATCAAGATCAAATCTACACCAGCTGCGATACAGTTCACGGTAGCTTCAACCGGAGTAAAATTATCAGAAATAGCTTTCATATCAAGTGCATCACTAACAATAATTCCTTGATACTGCATCTGATTACGTAATAAATCAGTCATAATCTTCTTAGATAATGTTGCTGGAGTCTGTATCATTTTATTGGTCTTGTTAGATAAAATTTCACCTGAATCTAAATCTGGAAAAACAATGTGTGCGGTCATAAGGGAATCAATATTTGCAGCTACTGCAACCTTAAATGGCACAAGATCAACTTGCTCAAACTCACTTAATGACTTACGAATAAGTGGCAAATCATGATGTGAGTCAACATCTGTATCTCCATGCCCCGGAAAATGTTTACCACAAGCAATCATATTTTCACGATTTAAACCATCGCAATACGCGACTCCATGACGAGCAACCAGCTCAGGATCTTTACCGAATGAACGAACTCCGACAATAGGATTTTGCGGATTACTATTCACATCCAAAACAGGTGAGAACATAAAATTAAATCCTAACGCATCTAATTCAGTTGCTAAAATTTGCGATGCTTGACTCGTAACTAAAACATTATTAATCGCACCCAATGCCATATTACCCGGCATTTCAGTTGCGCTATGAATCCGAGTAACACTGCCACCCTCTTGATCAATCGCGATTAACCGACCAAATTTAACATTTTTTTGGAGATCATCTGTAAGTTTTACTACATCAGCCAGCTGAGCTATATTTTCACGAAAAAGAATAGTCCCACCAACAGAATACTCGTTTAGTATCGCTTCAATTTCTGGAGGCAAACTGGTAAGCGGATAAACCTTGCCTTCTTCGCTAGTAAAATAACGGACATCCAACATTAAAAGTTCCAGAACTTGTTCCTGTAAACTCATGTTAGACACTATTGATTGAATATTATCAACTGATGTCATAATATTTAAACTTTCAAAAAATTTATTCTTTTATTCATTAGCTTGTTTGAGACCAAAACCTGAGTCAATTTTAATAAATGGAATCACAAATAAACTTGGAACTAATGTAAACAAAATAGCAACAAAATAGTGTTTATAACCAAGCATTTCCTGCAAACTACCGCTTATCATTGATGGCACCATATTTGCCAACATCATAATAGCAGCAATAAATGCATAATGCGAGGTCTTGTATTTACTATCGCGCACCGCATAAAATAGCACCATCATATATCCAGTTAAAGAGATATTAACCGCAAAATATTCAACAATTTGTAAAACTAACGGCACAATCTCCTGAGTCGGTTGAGCATATGCCAAGTAGACAAACACTAAATGAGGAATATTAACAAACAATAGCATTGGCCATAAACAGCGTTTTAAGCCAAACTTACTAATTAATACTCCACCCAATATCCCTGCAACAACAGTAGAAATCAAGGTACAAATGTTGGTTAAGCCCATATATGAGTTATCAAATCCAAGACCACCAACTGCTCGACTGTCTAAAATAAATAACGGCACAGTTTTGGCAAGCATAGTTTCGCCAAGCCTAAAGGTTAAAGCAAACAAGAAAATAATCCAGATTTGTTCTAATTTAAATAACGAAACAAATACGTCTTTGATTTCTGGAAATACTTCCGCCATTGGTTTACAAACTCTCACCTCGGTACGCGGTAGGACAGTGAAATGATATGCCGCGATAATTAATGAGGTACCTGCTGCGATAAATAACACAATACTCCAACTGAGTGCTGCATTATGATTAGTCGTCTTCAGTAAATAACCAGAAATAATCACTAGCAAACCGCTACCAAAAATCTTGGCAACCTGAAAGAAAGCACTTTGCATTCCGACAAAGAATGATTGCTGTCCAGAAGTTAAGCTAATCAAATAAAAACCATCCGCAGCAATGTCATGGCTAGATGCAGCTAGCGCACTTAATGAAAACGCGATTAAGCTTAATTGGAAAAAGGCTGGTAAATGTAAACTGACCGCAGCTAACACCATGGATAAGGAGAATAAAAACTGCATCGAATAAATCCACCAACGTTTAGTTCGATACAAATCAATAAACCACGACCAAAGTGGCTTTAATGTCCAAGGTAAAACTAACCACCCCGTATAATACGTAATTAAAGCATTATCTATGCCAAAGTTTTTATACATAATTGTCGAGACGACGACAACCATCGTAAAAGGCAGTCCTTCCATAAAGTAAAGTGAAGGCACCCATTTCCATGGCGATGTTGCTTTTACGTTCATTTCATATCTCCCCAAAATGATTATACATTTTAATATTAAAGGGGCTGTAAAAGCCCCTTTAATATTAAAAACCCCAGAATTTTTATTTTATTACCAGGTACAAATATTTAACCAATAGCTTCCACCATTCGATGGGCACACAATGTTAGATTGTGAGATACCACTTACTACAGGAGCAACTGCATTGGCAAAACCACAACCACCTTGAACATCCTGATTTACCGACCATGTCATCGCACCACCAGATTGCGGTAAGCCGTTAATCATTTGATAACTTGATGCTAGTGCATTATAAACTGCTTGGGTAGTTGAATAATTGGTATTATACCAAACTGTAGCTTCTCCACCAGCACTTGCCGTAGCAGGTTCGCCAATGATAAAGCTCGTGTTACTAGGAACTTGACTTGCGCCAGCAGCTGAACTAGTATAATAACCAAATGCAGCAGGGATAAAACACGGCATAGTTTCATCACAGTAGCCAGTTGAAGTACCACCGATAGTTGCTTCCAAGAAGTTAGAACCGGTATTATAGCCTTGTAACCAAACATAATTAAACAGACCCGCTTGTAACGCTGGAATATAACCAGGATTTGTTCCAGTTGTAACGATCTGAGCCGTGTTATACGTCGGCGATGGCGCACTTCCACCACTGAATGATTGTGGTGCAGCAGTAATAAGCGCATGAGGTGATAGCGCTTTGATGGCTTGAATCAATTGTTGTAATTGAGCACCATCAACTGCCATTTCAACATCAAAGTCAATACCATCAATACCATATTGGTTTAAGAAGTTAACTACATTTTGTGCCATAGAATTAATCTGAGCAGTAGTCATACCACTTGGAAAAGTAAATGAATTTGCCGCACCACCAACAGAGATCAGTACATACTTAAGTCCATATTTCTGTTTCGCAACAGCAATATCATTCACGATATAAGATTCAGCCTGAGAGCATTGCGCGAAAGTCATTGAACCCGTGTATGCCAAAAACATATTACCAGTTAATTGCATTGGCGCATCAGCGCTTAGTGTTGCAAAAGCAATAACCTGAACATTATAACCAGCTTGAGCAGCCTGACTTATTGTTACATAATCATTCCCCGGTACATAGTATTGATTTAAATAGCCAACCATCAATCCATTGTTGCTCACCGGACTATTTTTGACAGTTAAAGTTTGACCACTGATAGCACCATTGCTAATAATTGCTGGGCTTGGAGTTGTAGATGTACTATAACCCGTTACCGAACTAACGGTTGCATTAACCGTATCAGACTCAGAGAAATACAATGTTGTTCCATTAACCGCGCTCTCGGTATTATATATAAAGGTATAGCTATCTGAAGCAAATGCAATGGTTTGACCTGCAACTGCACTTTCCACCGTTAAGCTAACTGCTTTTAATTGCGCCATTGGTACTTGTGAATAACTCAGATTCAAGTTAGTAGTTACATTATCAACTGTAAATGCTTGAATAATCGGAGCAAAGTAAGTACCGGAAGAAGGGTCAGCCAAGCCTTGTATTTCAAGAGTATAGCTTTCGCCGGTAATCAATGCTGCAGAAGACAAATTAAACGTCCCACCCAGAGTAGTTGTGAAATTTTGCACATCACCACCAGTCGCATTATTCACAATACGCCCCAAGATAGTTGGGTTGGCAAATAAAGACGATCCAGTAGTTAATTTTGCTAATGCAACATTCAGAGTATTCACCGCTTGATAGGCAAAAGTAATTGACTCTGTAGTTTGTTGACCAGAGCCAACTGTAAGACTAGCACTTGGATTAAAAGTATAGCTGATATTGCCACTTGGTAAATTGGGAACATTATTTACAACTACATTGTAATTGCCTACTGCCAAATTTTGTACATTTAGTTGATAGCCATTGGTAGTAGGTGGAATTAACTGCGTGCCAAGAATCTGACCCGCAGAATTCACCAAACTAACTGACAAATTAGCACAGCTAGAACCACAAGCACTTACGATTGCCGAAGTATTAATTGTCGCCAAGATTGAGCCAGGTGCAGGTGGCTGATTACCCATAGTTACATCAAGAGTAATCCCATCCAATGTAATAGTATTAATCTGCGATCCATAACTAGTTGATGCAACAAATGTCATTTGCGCGCCACTTGCCAACTGAGCCCAAGAACACCATTGTCCAGAACAGGTTGGTGTCGCAATATTCACTATCGGGCTTGTTCCCCCAGTGACACTGGTTGGCATATATGGACTGCCAGTTTGCGAAACTGAAGCAGAGGTTGATGTTACTTTACTGCCATTGATCTGCAAATTGTTTAAGACAGCTTGAGCACTAAATGACTCAGCCATACCACAATTATTTTGAATTGTAAAAGTAACTGAAGCAGTTGACCAAGACGATGAACCACTGATTGCCGTGGAATATTGCTGACCATTCGCTTGATTCACTAAATTGATACAGCTCGCTGTTGTGCCTTGCAACTTCATCTTTTGTGAATTACTTGATTTGCCGTATTGGCTAAAATCAGTACTTTGACCAGATGGCGTAAGACTTTGTTTAGTCACGGGTACAAAAATTGTTGTTTTCTGTGGAGCTGTTGAAGTACTTCCACTATTTCCATTCGAGCCACTGCCAGAACTACAGGCAGTAATAATAGCACCTATCGCTAGCATGGGGAATATTATGTATTTCTTCATAATCTCTAATTTCCTATATCTAATAAAATTTGCTTGAATATAAGCCAATACTTGCACCATTAATCGAAACAGCACATTATATTTTTAAACGTAAATTTAAAATAACCCAACATTTTACCCTCAATAGTGGAGTATAATCTACACTAATTTTTTAATACAGCCATATGCAATTATGCGCATATACAATTAGTTTGATATTACACAGGAGCAATTCAGTAAATGGTAAAATTTAGGTACTTTTTAGTAACGGTCTATAAATAAAAGAGAATAATTGAATAAAAAAGGAATTGTAATGTTTAGCTATGATGATTTAATGATTTTTACCAAAGTAGTACAAAGTGAAGGAATCGTCAAAGCAGCACAAAAATTAAATATGAATTATACAACAGTCAGCCGTCGAATTAAACAACTTGAGCAAACGTTTAAACAACCGCTACTGTCTGCAGACCGTCATAAATTCCTGCTTACTGAATTTGGCAATAAGCTTTATCACTTAATAGAAAATGATATTGGGTTAATGGCACTGATGAAGGATAAAATCATTGAAGAAATGAGCCCAGCTAAAGAGCCAAGCGGAGTACTAAATGTGCAATTGCCACACGTTGTTTCACTAGACCGCTTTACCCCTTACATACATGAATTTTTACTCCAATACCCCAATTTGAATTTGCATATATGGTATCAAAATCATGACATTGATCTAGTTAAGGAAAATTTTGATGTTGTTTTACTCAATCACCCATCAAAGCTGACATGGCAGAAATCACGCATAATTCATCAATCAAGGATTAGATTATTTTGCACTAAAACTTATGCAGATAAATATGGTGTACCGATAACACCAATGGATTTATCAAAACATATTGTCACAGGTGGAATCATAGAAGGACAATTTAACAAGAATCTTAGCATTACCAACACCATAACTGGTGAAGAAGCTATAATACCAATGCCACACCGAATTGCAACCAATAGTATTATCCATAACCTAGCGTTACTTCAATCCAACGAAATGATTATCAGTGCATTTGATGATATTGAAAAGCATGCAATTTACCATGAACTTATTCCAGTACTGCATGATTATAGAATGATGGAGATAAAATTTTACCTACTTAAAAATCCTTACAAAAGCTCTGTTAATATCGAAGCATTTTGTAATTTTTTAGAATCATGTTTGGCACGTTAATAACCGTTAAACACTTTAATTAAGTCAGATCATAATTACTCAGGACAGCAACCAACTTCTTTACATTTCAGGTCATCAAACTCATATTGTAAAGTGACATGGTCAATTTTATGTTTAGTTAATAGCATGCTTTGGCAATCTTTCAAGATTTGTGGCCAACCCTCAGGGTTACATGCCACCACATGTGCGGATAAAGCAGCTTGATTGGCAGAGATATACCACACATGAAGATCATGCACCTCCAGCAGACCTTCAATCGCCAGCAGATCTTTACCAACTTGCTCATAATTGACGCTATCCGGAACTCCAGCCATTAGAATTATGGCAGATTTTTTCATTAAATTAAAATTGGACACGATCAATAAAATAATTACAACCAAAGATAACAAAGGATCTACTATCGACCAATTGGTAAAATAAATAATCGCCCCAGCTATAATTGCGACCAAGGAACCAAATAAATCCCCCATAGCATGAATCATTGCAGCTTTAGTATTAAGCGAATGTGAATTTTTAGATAACACCCAAACTATTAGCCCATTAACTAAAAATCCCAAAGCAGCAACAACAAATAAGCTAGTGCCATGAACCTCAACTGGTTGCATAAAGCGCTGTACCACCTCAAACAGTAGCCATAAGGTTAATACAGTAGTAAACATACAGTTAATCAAAGCCCCTAAAACCTCGGCTTTTCCATAACCAAAAGTTAGGTTAGTTGTAGCAGGGCGTTTACTGATAACATTGGCAAAATAAGCAATCATTAACCCCGCAGCATCAGTCATCATATGCACAGCATCTGATTGTAAAGCAATTGAATGAATCAAATATCCAGCAATTCCTTCAACCAATGAAAAAGAAAAAGTTGCAATCAGACACCAAAATAATATCCGCCCACTAGTTTCACGAATCATATCACCATGATTGTGACTATGTTCTGCATGATCATGTTCATGCGCACTATGATCGTGATTATGCGCGATATTATTATGGCTGTCATCACCGTGCACATGGCTACCTGAATCATCATGTGCTAAAAATTTGCTATGTTTTTCATCTTGCAGGCTCATTCTTTCTAACCTTCTTTAGCATGATTGATTGTATATTTAGGAATCTCAACGATTAAATCTTCATTACCAGTTAAAGCTTGGCAAGACAAGCGCGAGAGCGAGGTAAGTCCCCATGCCATATCTAACAAATCTTCTTCACGCTCATCTAATTGATTTAAAGAGTTAAAGCCTTGCCGAACGATTACGTGGCAAGTGGTACAAGCACGCGCCATTTCACAGGCATGTTCAATTTCGATTCCATGTTCCAATAAGCTTTTACATAAATTTTTACTGCTTTCAACTTGATACTCTGCACCGTTAGGACAAATTTCCTCATGAGGTAACACTTTAATTATAGGCATTTTTAATCTATTCCTTGACTGTATAATTTCAGGAGCTGATTATACCACAATAAAAGCCTCTAATTTTAGTCAACTATTATTAATTATTGTGCTTAACATCTAGTTATTTTGAAACTCAATATATGAAACTAAAAAACCCAACAACTCAAAATATTCTTGTGTGCGACACTTAGTATTGCCTACATGAATTTTAGCCATGGACGTTCATACACATGAAATTTTAAAATATATGTTAAAATCACAGCCTATAATTTATAGTGCAAAAAAGAACCATGGAAAAAGCTAAATTAAAATTCACCATAGAAAATCTCGGAAAAATAAAACACGCTGAAATAGAATTAAATAAGATAACTACTATCATTGGTCAGAATTCAACATCTAAAACATATTTAAACTATTTAATTTATGGATTTATCAGTTTTTTAAGAAATGATGAGCTATCATCTCTGATTTCACTTAGGTATTTATTACCAGAATCATTATTACAGTTAAAAAATGCTGGTGAAATTGAGGATAAAGTATATAACGACTTCATCGCAAAAATTTATAAAAACGTAATTAATCTAATTTTTAATTTACAAAAACAAATTTATAATAATTTAAAACATACTAATACTTTTATAATCAATTATGAGTCACTAATAGAGGCAATGCCTCAATTAGTGGACTGTATTGCTCAAGAATATTCTAGAACTTATGGTGCCACAGAAATTGGCTATTACGCACTTTCAAATGATGTTAAACTTGAAACAACATTTGATTACTATAGTTTCTATGATTGGGATGGTAATAATACCCTAGCAAATAAAAGTATTGAATATAAAAAATTAAAATCCTCATACGACATTGAGTTCACAAACTTGAGAGTCAATTCAGAAATCTCAGATGAAACATTAAATAAATTAGTAAATAGAGTGATTATTGATTTATTGGTAGATTACTTCAAATACATTTTACCAAATCCAGTAATACTATGCTCGGAAAGAGCCGCAATTAGTGTTTTCAGTAATAAAATTAATGACCTGTCGGGAACAATCCAGGACATGGAGATAAGTATAGATAGAACCTCGGGTAGCTTTAAGATAAAAAGAGAGTTTATTACCAAAAAAGAAGATCAAAAGAATAATAATGGTCTTTATCAACAAGCAATGCTCGATAATATAACCATGTATGATGAATCTTTAAGTTATGAGGGTATCAGTTTCCTATCTGACATACCTGAAATTTATAATTACATTAGTGAAAACATAAATACTGGCAAATATAAATCAGTAAAAAATGGAAATGACTATAAATTGGTCTATGATATAGATGAAGAGTCAAGATTAGAAATAAATGCCACATCATCATCAATAAAATCGCTGTATATGTTAGATGCTTACATTAAAAAATTAGCTAAACCTAATGATTTACTAATTATTGACGAACCAGAGCTTAATTTACATCCTTCTAATCAACGAAAAGTTGCAAGATTATTAGCAATGCTAGCTAATAATGGTATTCAAGTAATGTTTACCACGCATAGTGACTACATTATGAATGAAATTAACAATCTGTTATTATTCAATTTATTAGATACCGATGATAAGAATGAAGTTTCTAAAAAATATAACCTTTTATCAAATGCTGGATTAAAAATAGACGATATTTCACCTTACGTTGTAGTTAATTCCAAAAATATTTTTACATTAGAGAAATGTAAAAAAAGTGGTAACACATTTGAATATGATATATTTGATGATGAAATAATTAAATCAGTAAACTTAAATGATGAATTAAGGAATTTAATATAAGCCATGAAAAACTTCTTTCCTCAGGACGTACTGGTTAATATTACGAATAAGAATCACAAGCGTGATATGTTTATGCTTACTGAGGATGGTATAGAAGCAATCGTTACAAATTATAAGTTTATATTTTCTAAAGACAAATCAGATCATCTGTTAGCTATAAACGTTGATAAATTTCAAAAAGTGTTATTTAATTCGTTTGACTCTAGGACTCAAAGATCAATAATTAATGATTGTACTGCTGACTATATCATTATTGATTTTGAAGATTTAGATGAAATAAAATTTTACATAATTGAACTAGGGCAACATGATAATGCAGAACTAAGACATAAGTACAATGCGACAATGAGATGTTTTGTTTATTTAGTAAATCTGTATCTGCAAAAAAAGTCTTATTGGAGTTCTACAATAAAGTATGTGTTGATTTTTTATAAGCCATGGCACGAACAAAAGCTAAGAAAAATTTCTCAGCCAATATTTGAAGATAGTCAATGCAGATATTATAAATCAAGAACAAATACGTGTAACCTACAAGATGTGGAGCTTAAATTAAAACAATTTAATACTTTTAATTCTGACATAATTGAATCACTGTAAAGCAAATTGCTGAGGGTATTAACCTTCGTACCTTACACTTATTTAAAACGTCTGAATTAATTTGAATATTTTAGACCTCTTGTTGATGTTTGGTAGATTATTTGGATCGTAGTCGAGTATTTTGTGGAGCAGCTGCGCAGCAGTTGCGTAAGCAGAATAACCGATTATTAATAAAGTTCTTTAACAAGTCAAAACCAACTTTGAATTTACTGTATTGAAGGCGTTGCTCTTTGGCGATTCCATCATTGCTGATTAAGTATTTAGTTTTAATTGGCTTAATGTGACTATTGAAGAACTCGCCAATCATGCAGCAACAAGTCTATGCGATACCGATTAGTAACATAATTGCGGACAATCGAGCTGGATTAGTGATGTGGGTTGATTCAAGATTAAAACCCAGAGTTTTAAATTTACCAAACATCAGCTCAATATTCCAACGCTTCTTGTAAGTTGCAAACGGGTCTGCAAGTTTAACATTTGAAACCAGAAATACAAACTCATTTTTAAGGTTTAATCTGGCGGTGTAAAGCCTATTGCCAAAAGCGCGACGAATGGTTGTAGCGATATCTGCCTTGATCTGCTTACGATTTAAGTCATGATATAACTCAGCTAAACTTAGCATTTTATTGCAATCAGACACTACAGTAGAAGAT
>CAZTBH010000025.1:0-40120 GCA_964611845.1 uncultured Neisseria sp. | reverse complement strand
TAACTTTTGATATTGATGCTAATGGTATCTTGCACGTATCTGCTAAAGATAAAGCAACTGGTAAAGAAAACAAAATTACCATTCAAGCTAGCTCTGGTCTATCTGAAGCTGAAATCGAGCAAATGGTACGTGATGCTGAAGCTCATGCGGAAGAAGATAAAAAAGCTGCTGATTTGGTGCAAGCGCGTAATCACGCTGATGGTATGATTCACACTGTGAAAAAATCACTAGCTGATTATGGTGATAAGATTGATGCTGCTGAAAAAGAAAAAATCGAAGCAGCTATCAAAGCAGTTGAAGAAGCAATTCAAGGTGATGATAAAGAACTTATCGAAGCTAAGACTCAAGAGCTTATGACTGCATCACAAAAAATCGGTGAAATGATGTATGCTGATCAACAACAAGCTGGTGCAGCAGGTGCTGCTGGAGCTGAACAAGCTGCTGGTTCTGCGCCAAAAGATGATGTGATTGATGCGGAATACACTGAAGTTAATGACAAAAAATAATCATTAACAAGTATGTTAAAATAAAGCCTAGGTTTTTGTAGCCTAGGCTTTATTTTTGTGGTATTACTATAAGATTTTTTAATTGAAAAGAGAGAACGCTAAACTTCTGTATCTATGAGCTTACAGCTGGCGAACGAAGTTTTTATATTTTTTTATATGTGAGATATTTTTTAGTTCACCTTCATCGGTATTGGCGCTGGTAAAAAACTCTCCAGCATAGTTGTTACTTGAAAACTCTTCTGCAATTCCAACCACAATTGCGTTAACAATTGCAGAACAAACTACCGTGGAAGTAGGCGCTATTTTATAGTTATTTATATCAATACAAGCATCGCCAAATTGTCCGCAATTATCAATAACTATATCAGCTAATTCAAATAATCGTTTTCCTGATTTATGACGAGATTTAACAGCCATGCTGTGTTCTAGATTAGTGATGACAATAACTTTCATATTTTTGGACTTAGCCTCAATCGCCATTTCGATAGGTACAGCATTGCGACCTGAATTAGAGGCTATAATGATCACATCGTTCTCTTTAACAGGGTAGTCATCAAGAACGCTTTTTGCGTACCCAGTTAATCTTTCAATAGCAGAGCTTTTTACCGCTCCTTCATGAAGCATTAATGCGGTGTCTAAGATCGGGTAAACCCTAACTATGCCTCCAGCACGGTAAAAAAACTCTTCTGCAACCATGTGTGAATGGCCACTACCAAACACATACAGCCAGCCGTCATTCATAATTGAATTGGCAATTATTTTTGATGTTTGACTAATTTGTGATAGTTGAGTGTCCACAACTTTAGACAAAATACTATTAATTTGCTTAAAATATGAATTTATTAAACTCATCTGATGCACGCCTTATAAATAAAATGTCTAATTTTTAATTTTTTATAACTTCATTCCACGTTTTTACTTGAATATAAATTTTTATAAATTAAATCTCAAAGTTATTTCTAATTAACCATTTTATTCATATTTAAGATCGGTAACATAATACCAATTACAATCAGCATCACCACAGCACCCATGAATACAATCAAGGCTGGTTCAAGTATCCCAGTTAAGAGTTGGCTACGATGGGTTAATTCAAGCTCCTGATGGCTACCAGCTTGTTCTAGTAAGTGATCAAGATTACCTGATTTTTCACCACTGGCGATCAAATGGATTACTACTGGTGGAAAGGCTTGCTGGGCATTGAGAGCCACAGCTAATCCAACCCCTTCACGAACCATGACTACTGCGCGATCTACAGCATTTTTAAGCATGAAGTTACTCAGAGTATCCTTACTTGCTTCCAAGGCATTGAGCATAGGTACACCACTGGCTAACAGCATGGATAAGGTATTTGTAAAACGGGCGATATCAATATTAACTAATAATTTACCTGCAATAGGCAAATTTAATAACTTCCGGTGGAATTTAATTCTATTTTCAGGCTTTTTCAGCGAACGGGTAAATCCGACGACCATCAAGACTATTACAATCAGCATATAGATACCATAATGGCGCAAACCATTACTACTGGCAATCATTCCACGAGTAATCAACGGTAGAGTTTGTTTTGATGCTTCGAATACTTTTACCACTTGTGGAACCACAAATACTAGCAAGGCAACAATCACCAAAGTTGCAACAATACACACAATAATCGGGTAGAGCAGAGCCATCATGATCTTACTGGTTAACTCGCGTGTTTTATCGCTATAATCAGCCAGCTTGGTCATTACGTTACCCAAGCTACCAGACTGTTCACCAGCGTTGATCAAGCTACAATAAACAGGCGGAAATACTTTAGGGTACATTCTCAGCGAGGCCGCTAATGAACGTCCACCTAGGACTTCACTACGAACACCGCTCATAATTGCTTTTTGCTCGTGGCTTTCTAATTGATCAGAAAGTGCGGATAGTGTTTGTTCAACGGACATTCCAGAATTAAGTAAAATCGCAAATTGGCGTGTAATTAACGAGAGTTCAAGTGAAGAAATTGCTTTTTTCTTAAAGGTTACATCTTTTGAGGTTTTAGCTTTACGATCTTTTTCCGATTCAATATTGGTAACCATTAAACCCTGAGCACGTAATAATTGCCGAGCTTGTTTAGCGGTTTCTGCTTGAATCACGCCAATTTTATCTTTGCCTGCTTTAGTCAGTGCCTTATAGTTAAATGTTTGCATATATATTATTCTTTAGTAATTGAGATAATCTCTTCAATTGTTGTTTTACCATCTCTAAGCCAACGTAAACCATCCATGCGTAGGGTGCGCATACCAAGTTTTTTAATCGCATATTTTTCAATTTCAGTTTCAGATGCATTAGTATGAATTAGACGCTGAACTTCTTCATCAACAACCAATAGTTCATGTATACCTGTACGTCCTTTATAACCAGTTCCGCTACAATGATCACAGCCAACGGCTTTATAAATTTTTATATCATCAGGAATTTCATAATGGGCACGAGTTTCTGCATCCATTGAGGTATTTTCTTCTTTGCATCTTGGGCATAGTAAGCGAATCAAACGTTGCGCCAAAATCCCAATTAATGTTGAAGAAAGTAAAAATGATTCGACACCCATATCAATCATACGCGTTACAGTTGATGATGCTGAATTGGTGTGAAGGGTCGCCAACACCAAATGTCCGGTCAAACTTGATTGAACTGCAATTTCTGCGGTTTCTAAATCACGAATCTCCCCAATCATTACTACATCAGGATCCTGACGCAAAATTGAACGAAGAGCACGGGCAAAAGTCATATCAATTTTAGCATTTACCTGAGTTTGGCTAATCCCGGTAATATCATACTCGACAGGATCTTCTACTGTCATAATATTTAGCGCATTAGAATCAATCCGAGCTAATGCAGCGTATAAGGTTGTTGATTTACCGGAACCTGTTGGACCAGTTACCAAGAAAATTCCATGTGGGCGAGAAATCAGTTTATCAATTTTACCTAAAGTATCCGATGCCATACCCAGTGTTTCAAGTTGCAAACGCTCTTTATTTTTATCAAGCAAACGCATTACAATTCGTTCACCATGACCAGTTGGAATTGTTGAAACCCGTAAATCTACTTCACGACCAGCAAGACGCAGGGCAATCCGTCCATCTTGTGGCAAACGTTTTTCAGCAATATCTAATTGCGCCATAATCTTAATCCGCGAAACCAATGCTGCATGGAGCCCGCGATTTACATCAATAATCTTGTGAAGTACACCGTCACGGCGAAAACGTACTAATGAAGTATGTTCATAAGCATCAAGATGGACATCCGATGCATCTTCTTTTACTGCTTGAGTCAAAAAAGCATTGATAATTTTAATTACCGGTGCATCGTTCTCTGATTCTAATAAATCCTCTGTTTTTTGCAAATTTTGCATCAAATCTGAAATATCAATATCATCTTGAATATCATCAACTACTGCTGCGGCATTGGCACTAGAGTAAGCTTCAGCAATAATCGCATCAAAAAGCTTATCCTCGATCTGTTCAATCTTAATCGGTTGATTTACTTTGCGCTTAATCTCAGTAATTACCAAAGGGTTGAGGTTAACCGAGGTGGCAATATGCACAAATTCAGCGTCTGCAGCATAGATACACACCTTGTTGCTTCGCGCGTAAGTATAGGGAATCCTACGCGAGTATTTATTGGGAGAAAACTTTAGTTGTTCCATGATGCTCAGTATTAATTATTATTATAAATCGAAACACTATTTGGTGAATTTTGTATCACGCGAGCATTCGATGAACCATTGTTATTACTACCTGATTGAACCACCGTACCAGAATTTTGTTGCGGTTGGTTGAGAACAGTTCCAATTGGTGCACTAACTAGAGGTGTTTTTCCAGATTTTATCGCTGTAGAGGTTAAATCAACAATTGGTTCGTTTGGCGTTTTGGTATTTTGATTTGGAACCTGATTATCATAAGGAACTTGATTTTCCAAATTAACTGGATCAATTTGTGGGAACAATATATTTCCTTTAGCTTGAATCATGTTTTGTTGATCCATCATGTAGCTATAACGCTGGTTAGTAAGTGCTTTATAACCTTCTTGGTTACGAATCACTACTGGACGCAGGAACAATACTAGATTTGTTTTGTTGTGTACCCGATTTTGCCAGCTAAATAACCAGCCTATGTACGGAATTGAACTAAGTACCGGGATACCTGAGTTTTGCATTTGAATTTGATCTGAGGTCATTCCACCTAACGCAATAATTTGTCCATCATCGACGACAATCTGAGTTTTCAAACTACGTTTATCAATATTTGGCCCGTTAGTTGTTAATAGCGCAGCCGTCATTCCAGTAGTATTCGTTTGTGAATCTTCCTCATAAACACTTAGCTGAATAGTACCATTTTGGGTAATCATCGGTTTAATTCTTAGGATAGTTCCGACATCCTGACGTTGAACTGTACTAGAAATACTACCTGGTGCTGCTGCACTATTTTGGAAGGATCCTGTTGGAATACCAATATTTTGTCCGACAAAAATTTCTGCTTCTTCATTATCCATGGTAAGCAATGTTGGACGACCTAAAATATTATTTGCGCTATTCGAAGCTAACATATCCGCTAACGTTGAAATCGTAGGTACGGTTTGTCCACCAATGGTTGTAGTTCCTGTTACTAAACCAACATAAACCTCGCCAGGAATAGATGCGCTACTTGCTCCTCCCGTACTACTGCCACTTGCCCCTTGAGCAATAGCCATACCTGAAGTAATCAGGCTACTTGCACTACTGCCGTTTCCAGCGTAATTAGATACTACGCCAACTCCCAGATTATTATTACCAGCACCACCGATCCATTGAATCCCAAACGTTCCCTGCTCGCTGGTAGTCACGGCAGCAACCAGTGCTTCAATCATGATCTGAACTCGACGCACATCAAGTAGTGTTATCACCATCCGTAAATTGCGATAAACTTGTTCTGGCGCTTGAATAATTAACGCGTTGGTTGTCGGTTCTGCTTGGATTAGCACTTTAGGAGCATTTTTATCATTATTAGTTGAACCACTGCTACCGCTACCGCCGCCACTTCGGCTTGGACTTGATTTGCTACTAGCATTCGCGCTACCACCACCGAAAGGTGTCGAGCCACCACCACTGCTACCACCACTATTACCTTGGAATACTGAACTGGTATCAGATAAGGCTCGGTTAGCAGCTGATGCGGTTAAATCTGGATTATCCTGTCCAGATGCAATGATTCGTAAAACTTCAGCCACATGGGCCGCATCTGCATTTTTAAGATAGACAACATGCAGATTATTATTTGAATTAGCGGATTGATTATCCAATGAGATAGCCAATCTTTTCAAATCTTCTACTCTTGAAGATACTGTTGAAGCGATAATAATCGAGTTTGAATTAGGATCAATAGTAATTGTAGCAGCTGCTCCATTATCATTGTTACCTCCGCCTCCGCCAGAGGCACCTCCGCTGCCGGAACTACTGCCGCCACCAAGGTAGTTTTGCAGGGTTTGCGCTACATCAGCTGCCGTAGCATATTTTAATTTAACTGTAGCAGGCTGAACTCGAGTAGCTTGAGTAACTTTGAGATCAGTAATAATCTTGGTAATTCGTGACATATTAGATGCATAATCTGTTACGACTAATGAGTTGCTATTTGGATATACCGAAATCGCATTATTAGGTGAAATCATTGGGCGTAATGCATTTGCTAACTGAGTTGCTGAGCCGTTATCAATTGTAAATATCTTTGTAATTAATTGATCTCCAGGGCTATGGTTGCTGCTAACTTGACTATCGGTTTTCATTCCATAAGTACGAGCATCCGTTTCAGGTAGCACTTTAATTACGCCATCTGCCTCAACTGTAGCAAATCCTTGCATTCTCAATGCTGATTCAAGCACTTTGTAACTTTCTGATTTGGTCACTGGCTTTTCTGAAACAATATTAACTGTACCTTTTACGCGAGGATCAATTACGAAATTTTTCCCTGAAAGCTTACTAATTGCCTTGATTACCGTTTGTATGTCTGCGTTTTCAAAATTTAGTACAACTTTGTCATCCGCAGTTTGGCTACTTGATGTTGTATTACTACTGGATACAGTTCCAGAAGAGCCGCCAGAGGTGTTAGCCGCGAAGCTTAGGTTAATTACGGATAATCCACAAAGTGTCAGACATAGTTGTTTAAGCTTTAAGTTCATAAAAATCCTTGCATAAGCATTAAAATATAGTTATAGTGTTAGTTACTATTATTTGAGTTTTGTTTTTGGAACGCCTCAATCATCTTGCGGCGTTTATCTGCGATCGAATCGTCATCTTGTCCAGAAGGTGGCGGTGGAGTGCTACTAGGACTTGTTGTTTGGCTATTACTACCTGCTGGTTGATTATTATTTGCGGTGTTCGTATTATTCGTTTGTGGTATATAACTGTTAGCTGAATTTGAATGATCTCCTGTTGGTGTACTTGGAGTATTCGCATTATTTCCTGATGCAGAAGATAGGTTTATAGTAACACTCTGACCTTTTTGAACTAATACAATGCCATCAGAGTTAATTGCCTTAACTGTGGCATCCAGAACATTTTCGCCGATTGCCGCAATTGAATTTTTACCGTCTATCTGTAGAAACGCAATGCTATTTTTTGGGCCAGCAGCGTAAACACCAACTACTTTTACCTGATCAGCAATAGTTGGGACTGCAGCTTTTTCTACAGTAACAACACCAAATGGAGCGCGGTTAGTAATGTCTTGTGCAAGTACATCTGATTTTACATAAGTGCTTGCAATTGAGTCGATAGTATCATACCCTAATGGATTCATTAGCCACCAGCAAATTTTAGCCAGCAGTGATGCGATAGCAACTATAGTTCCAACCCTAAGTGCAGCGCTTAATGCACGAATCGTTTGATTTATATTTATATTCTTCATGTTTTTACTTGTGGATTTTTATTTCAAATGATTAAATACGATTTAAACCATAAATTCTACCACATATGACATGAAAAGGATGTTAATTTATAATGTTGTTGCGAAGATCCTAATATCTGGATTATTGCAATGATACGGGTGTTTTGTTTGATAAATTCTTATGATTAAGGTTCTTTACCGCTGCAATTTTTACAATGTCCATAAATGTTCAGATTATGACTAAGCATTGAAAAATTATTTGCTTGTGCTATTTGAATTTGGATTTCTTCAATTTGTGGATTATTAAACTCAATAACTACACCGCAGCTCAAACAGATTAAATGATCATGATGATTTTCATTTTGATTCAACTCATAGATTGCTTGATCGTTGCCAAAATTATGCTTACTAATCACGGAGTGCTGTTCAAAATTTGCTAAAATTCGGTAGACTGTAGCGGAGCTTATATTACTACTGTTTTTATTAAGTAAGCGGATTATTTGATTGGCATCCAAATGCTTATGAGTGGTAAATAGCTCTAGTACCGCTAATTTATGCGGTGTAACTTTTATATCGTAACGTTTTAATAGATCAATAGAATGCATCCGAAATTACTCACAATAAATATATTAATTGATAACCAGTTTGATATTTTAAGGTTAAAATAACGTCTAACGCAAATTTTTTGGTAAATTGGATGAAATTAAATAAATTTATTGTGGTTTTGATTTATGGTTTTACAGTGTTCGGTGTGGTAGCTTGTTCTGGAGTTAACTTTACGGATTGGCGCTTCCCTTATATGTATCCAGTGCAGCAGGGGAATTATATAACTGATGCACAAATTGCTCAGTTGAAGGCTGGTATGACTAAAGAACAGGTTTCATTCGTAATTGGTCATCCTGTATCGCAGTTTATGTTTAATTCAACGCAGTGGCAGTATGTCTACCAAATGCATAATAATAATAAGTTAAAAAATAGCTATATTATTAATGTAAATTTTGACACCTCTGAAAAACTTACGACAGTTGAATCAGCAGGGGAAGTATTTGTTAAGTAATTCATTTAAAGAATGAGGTGGAAATGTTAAAAGTTGCGATAAATGGTTTAAGTGGTCGGGTTGGGCAAGAGCTTTTAAAAGTAATTAGCTCACAGGCTGAGCGTTATCGGCTGAGCGATATTCAGAAACCTAGCACAGGAGCGCATGTTTCTGAAGATCAATTTGATTTAGTTGCGGTGTCATCGCAAAATGCGCAAGTGGTAGTTGATTTTTCATCGCCTGAGATATTGGACGAGGTGCTGGATGTTTGTCTAAAGCATAATTTGCCTTTGGTGATTGGAACTACTGGATTTAATAGCGCTCAATTGCAACAAATTGAGACCGCTGCGCAGCAAATTCCAATCCTTTTGTCGCCGAATATGAGCTTGTCAGTAAATGTGTTATTTAAAGTTTGTCAGATGGTTGCCGCTAAATTGACTAGAGCAGAAGTGGAGATTACTGAAAGTCATCATCGCTATAAAAAAGATGCGCCATCAGGAACTGCGATACGTTTAGGTGAGGCTATTGCAGATGCTCGAGGGCACGACTTTGGAAAAGTTGCGTGTTATAATCGTTATGGTAATCAAAATAACACCCGTACTCCTGAAGAGATTGGTTTTTCAGTCATTCGCGGAGGTGATATCGTTGGTCGGCATAGTGTGGAATTTATTTATGACGGCGAGATTCTCAACCTAACTAGTGAAATTACCAATCGTGGAAGTTTTGCTAGTGGTGCATTGCATGCTGCTGAATTTTTAGTAAAGCAAGCTGCTGGCTTATATACGATGGAAGATGTTTTAGGGTTGCGAGATATTTAAAATGAATAAGTTTTCTGCTATCGTATTAGGTAGTGGGCTAGCTGGTTTATCCGTAGCATTACGCTTGGCTGATGCAGGTGAAAAAGTAGCTCTAATTAGTAAGCGCGAGTTGAGTGAATGTAATTCATTTTATGCTCAGGGTGGTATTGCTGCGGTTATCAATCAAAGTGATTCATTTGAAAGCCATATTCAGGATACGCTAATTGCTGGAGCTGGTTTATGTAAGTCTGAAACAGTTAAATTCATTGTAGAGAATGCTCCCTCTGCAATAGAATGGCTGATGAGTGCAGGTGTAAGTTTTACCCGCGAGAAAGATGATATTCACCTGACTCGTGAAGGTGGGCACAGTGCTAGACGAGTGTTGCATGTTGCAGATGCTACTGGAGCCGCAATTATTCGAGCTTTGATTAAGCGTGTTTCTGAACATGATTCAATAGTTGTCTTTGAGCATTATATTGCGGTAGATTTAATTACTCGGACAGGTAACGAATCAGATGCTAAAGAATGTGTTGGCTTATACGCATTTGATATTAATGCCAACCAAGTAAAAACATTTAGTGCGCCTAATATTGTCCTAGCTACCGGTGGCGCTGGTAAAGCCTATCTTTATACAACCAATCCAGATGTGGCAACTGGTGATGGTATTGCAATGGCGTTTCGTGCTGGGTGTAGTGTTGCAAATATGGAGTTTATTCAATTTCATCCAACTTGCCTGTATCATGAAAAAGCGAAGTCTTTTTTGATTTCAGAAGCTGTGCGTGGTGAGGGCGGTATACTTACGTTACCAGATGGTATGCGTTTTATGGCGGATCATGATGAACGTATGGAGTTAGCTCCTCGAGATATTGTGGCTCGAGCAATTGATTTTGAAATGAAAAAATATGGTGTTGATCATGTCTGTTTGGATATTTCACATAAATCAAAAGATTTTATCTTAGAACATTTTCCGAATATTTATGCCAAATGCTTGTCCCTTGGTTTGGACATTAGTCGAGAACCTATCCCTGTTGTGCCTGCAGCACACTATACTTGCGGTGGGGTTGTGACAGATTTAGCTGGAAAAACCTCAATTAAAGGGCTTTATGCGGTTGGTGAATGTGCTTGTACTGGTCTGCACGGTGCAAATCGTTTGGCAAGTAACTCTTTATTGGAATGCCTAGTAATAGGTGAGGCGTTAGTTGCGGATATTTTAATTGAAAAGTCTCAGCTCTCATATGAACTTGCAGTTTGGGATGAGTCGCAAGTAAGTGATGCGGATGAGGAAATTGTGATTTCACATAATTGGGATGAGCTAAGACGCTTAATGTGGGATTATGTCGGTATAGTTAGAAGTAACAAGCGCCTTGATCGTGCACTTAGAAGGATTAACTTGCTGCGTGACGAAATCAATGAGTACTATGCTAATTTCAAAATAAGTCCTGATTTAATTGAGCTACGTAATCTTGTTTTGGTCGCTGAGCTAATAATTAAGTCTGCGAAGATGCGTAAAGAGAGCCGTGGCTTGCATTTTAGCTTGGATTACCCCGCATGTGGCAGTGAAATATATGACACTCTGTTGCGCTAATTGAGTGGTTATGGTAAAATCCAACGCTATAGACATTTGTGATTTGCCGCAAGGTAGATTAATATAATAAAAATAATGAATGAGGTGCAAAAAATGCAAAGAAAAAGATCTGGTTTCACGTTAATTGAAATCATGGTGGTTTTGGTAATTTTAGGTATTATGGCTGCTTTGGTGGTGCCTCGGGTGTTAGGACGTACTGATGATGCGCGTAAGGTTGCTGCACAAGCAGATATTTCAGCAATTGCAAATTCATTAAAGCTATATAAATTGGATAATATGCGTTATCCAACTACTCAGCAGGGTCTAGATGCTTTGGTGAACAAACCATCGATAGCTCCGATTCCGAATAATTTTAAATCTGGTGGTTATTTAGATAAATTACCTAAAGATCCATGGGGTAATGATTATCAATATTTAAATCCAGGTAAGCATGGAGAGATTGACGTTTATACCTATGGTCCAGATGGTCCGACATCTGGTGGTGACACTGGTCCATCCGTGATTGGTAGTTGGCAATAAAATTATTTTGACTAGCTACTACTACATTTCTAACGAGTTGATTTTATCAACTCGTATTGTTTTGCGCGGCTATATTTAAGTGCGAACAATGTATCACAAAGGTTTTACGCTGATTGAGATGATTATTGTGATTGTAATAATTGCAGTAATGTCAGCAGTGGTAACTTTAAATGTCGGAGCACCCAATTATTCGCGCTTTATGGCTGGGGTTGAGAAGTTATCAAGTACAATGTCAATTTTGTCCGATGAGGCTATTTTTACAAGCAGTGTGATTTCTTGTGATATTGATCAAACATCACTTAGTTGTAACAAATATCGTGATGGTGAATGGACTGAGCTGCAATTGCGTCGTTTGGTATCTTGGGGCTGGCCAACGGGGTTTAAGATTACGCGAGTAACGGTAAACGGAGTTCCATTAAAAGACAAGCAACCAATCAGGTTTCTTCCAAGTGGAGATAATGGAGGGATTTCAATAGAAGTTACCAATGGGGAGTTTTCCGCGTGGATTGACAGTGATTTATCTGGGCGATTTAAGGTGGCAAACTAATTGAATAAGCAAAATGGATTTACTCTAATTGAATGTCTGGTTGCCTTGTTTATTGTAGCCGTGGTGCTAGCTTCCGCTTCAAGAGCAATTGGTTTAATTATCAGTGATGTTCACGATAGCTTTGTCCGTGAAGTAGCGACGTGGGTTGCTGAGAATGAATATAATCAATATTTACTCGACCAGAAATATCCAGATTTGGGAGTAGTTAAGAAAAAACTCAGCTCTGCTGGAGTAGATTTTAATGTTACAGAAACTGTTTTGCAGACACCAAACCCATATTTTAGACGGCTCGAAATTACAATTAGCGAAAAATCTACTCCTGATCATATGATTTATAAAACGGTGAACTTCATTGCGCAATACTAATCATTTAAGTTATAAATATCGACAGCAGTCTGGTTTTACTTTGATTGAGTTAATGGTTGCAGTTATTATTTTTGCGTTTATATCTGTGGTCTCATATCGAATTATAACCAGCTTGGTAACCACTAAAGAAGTAGCAGGAGCGGCTCAGACTAAATGGGGGGATCTATCTTTAGTGATGTCTAATTTTGGTGGGAGTTGGAATAGGGTAATCCCACTGGTTGCAAGGGATCAGGATGGTAACGTTTTGCCAGCCGTTTTGGGTAGCCCTAAACTTAAAGGAATGTATGATTCTCAGCTAGAGCTAACATTAAGTGGTTATGTTGGGGATCAAGTTTATGGTACTTCACCACCTAAGCGAGTTGGGTATCGTTTTTATAACGGTAGTTTATACTTAGTAACATGGCCAGTCCTAAATCGGGTTTTAAGTACCCAACCTATTATTGATTTATTAATTGCAGATGTGCAGCAATTTGGAGTGATGTACCTTTATCCTGATAATCAGTGGCGCGATAGTTGGCCACCTGTAGGTGGAGATCCAACAATTCTACCGACTGGAATTAAGATTACATTTCAGTTAAAGACTGGTGAGAAAATAGAACGGAGCTGGTCGATATAATGAAACGTACTCAAGGCGCAGCACTGGTAACTGTATTAGTTATTGTATTTATTGTGATGGCAATTGTAGCAAATTTAACGGTTACTAATTTTAGAATGATTAAGCGTTTAGAGAATCGTCAGCTGATTGAGCAGGCTACTACTATTGCTTATAGCGCAATGGATTTTAGTCGTGCAGTTTTAGCGACCAGCGGAGCAACTTCAAGCACAGACACTCTTAATGATGTATGGGCGAAAGGTTTACCTAAAACCCTGCTGATGGATGAAATTTATATGAGTGGGTATTTGCAAGATGAGCAAAGCAAATTTAATGTCAATGACTTGGTTGCCAGTGGTCAGGTAAACCCCAATGTTTTAAATCAGTTTACAGCATTGCTTGGATATCTTAATTTACCGCAAAGTTTAGCATATAATATTGCTTATTATATGGCGGCTCCACAGTTTCAGAGTGATATAATGCAGCAATATATTCGTGGGAAGCCCGCATATCGTCCAGCTGGCAGACCTCTTGTTGATTTATCTGAGTTGATTTTAGTCAAAGGAATGACGCCTGAAATTAATCAGAAATTGGTACAATATGTAACTGCCATTCCAGTAAATGGTTACGGCTTAACCGCTGAAAGTATGGAAAGCGCCGCACAAAATAATAAGCAGGCGACACTCCCTGTACCAACTGGGTTTGGCTCAGTGGTTAATGTTAATACTGCCTCTGCTGAAGTTATTGCCGCAAAAGGTGGTATACCTTTAAATGTGGCACAGCGTATGCTTAGTTATCGTAATTCTCAACCGTTTAAAACAACGCAAGACATTACGACATTCTTGACTACAAATGGAGTAAATACTAGCAGTAGTAATACTCCAAATAAAAATGGACCAACTTTAAATGTGAGTGGACTAGGTGTCAGCTCAAGTTATTTTACTATTCATGCGATTGTAGATGATCAGAATGATCAATTTCGCTGGGTAGGATTTGTTTATCGACAAAACCGTAGTGGTCAATGGCCACAAATTTTATGGCAACATCCTGAATGACAAATTTACGTTTATTTATTCATAGTGACGATCTACTTTCTGCTAGCTGGCAGACTGTTGAACAGAATGATATCCAAGACAGTGGTGAAGGTAAAGTTGCAGATATTTTGCAATTTGAATTTGAGAATGTCGAGATTTATCTCGCTCCAACGCTTGCAACTATTATTAAAGTTGAGCTTGGTTCAATTAGCGATCGCAAAATTAATGATGATTTTTTATTAAGCCTAGTTGAGGATAGCTTGGCTGAGGAGATTGAGCATTGTAAACCTATTTTATTGAGGTTAAATGACGGCGTCGCTTATGTAGCAATTATTAACCGAATTTTTTATACTCATTTATTAGAGCTTTTAAGTGAGCAGATAAAAAAAGTACGATTCATTCAGCCGTTTCCATATAGTGTGCCGCTTGAAAGGGATGATGTCTGGGTGGTTTATCTTATAGGGCATAATAAATTTGTGCGAACCTCACAGTATGAATATTATTTATTGGATGATCAAAAACCAATTCCAGCTGTATTAGAGCAAATGTTACGTAATTATGAGGAAACGTCAATCACACTTTATACTGATGACGAAACTGTTGCAGATGAAATTAAAGCTAAATATAAGATAAATTGTACATTACATCAAGATGTATTATATGGAGTTAGTAATTGGAACTTCTATAATGAAAAAAGTAAACGTTTCAATATTAAGCTACAATCAGAGACTCTATCAAGTGTCTTAAAACTTAGTCGCTATTTGGGGGCTTTTGCAGTAATTTTTGTCATTTATTGGTTATTAAATTTGGGCTTTATGTTGATTGAACGTTCACGTTGGCAATCCCAACTAGGTGATGACTTGAAGGGGATAACTACTAGCGCATCATTTAGTCCACAATTGCTTGGGCAGGTTGATGACAAGTTAACCACCTTGGCGCACACCAAAGGTGCGTATGCAGCTAGTGACATGGTAAGTTTATTTGACACGTTTTTGCGCACTATGCCGAATGTTAATAGTAGTATGATTGCAGGTATTCAGTATTCAGGCAGTCAGTTGACGGTGTTTTTAAATAGTCAGTTTGATCCATCTGGCTTTCCTAATGATCAAATAATATTGGCAACTAAGCGAATTGGTGCTGACATTTATGATTATAAAACTTATCAAGCTAGTCAAAATACCAGCAATAGTCAAACCAATAATGGTGGTGGCGCTTTAGCTGATAGTAGCAGCTCTTCTAATACTACTAATGCGGCGGTTATGCAAGATGCTGCGTGGGTAATTAATTTACAGATTATTTCCAGAATGGATAATTTAGATGAACGCAAAGTTAAGTAAGCAAATTGAACGTATAAAGGACTTAGTTGGTCCAAAGCTTGAATTGCTCAGAATAAAATGGCTGCAACTACAACCTCGTGAGCAGCAATTAGTGGGCGTGATGGGGTTTTTTATAACGGCGTTATTGCTTTTTATGATGGTAAGCGGACTTATTAGTTTTAATCGTAATTTATCGCAGCATGTAAATAATTTATTTAAATTTTCAGTTTACTCCAAACAAGCTGCAAATACCTATAAATCAATTAATAAAATTGAAGCAAATAGTTTTAACCAAGCTAATTTAGAACAAGTGAAGGGTGACGTTTCACAGGTATTACAGATTAAAGATCCTGATATTTTAATTCAAGATGGGCAAATGACTATCAATGTACCAAATGCTGAGTTCACTCAGGTGATGGCGCTACTGGAACAGTTTCGGCGTAGTTATGGGATATTTCCCTCGCAAGTACATATTGTGCGTCAAACCAGAACTGGCTTTGTGTCTTTTAACGCAACTTTTTGGATCAAACAATAATGAAAAAATGGCATAAATTTTCTTTAATTGGCTTGTTTGTCGTAAGCTTTATGGTTAGCATTGTTATTAATATGCCTGCGTGGTTAATGGGGTCAATTATTCATCATTACTCACAAAACCGCTTGGATGTTATTAATGAGCGTGGTAGCTTTTGGAATGGGCGAGCATTACTAATTGGCGAAGATGCTAGTGGTAAGAGCGCAATACCACTCATGATGGTTAATTGGAAAATAAAACTTGGAGTTAGTAAACTCATTAATATCAATTTAAGTTCTTCTAATCAGACTATTGCTAATTTAGATCTTACAAAAAGCGGTTTGCAGTTATCAAAAGTTAATCTATCGTTATCTTTAGATCAATTGACACCATTTTTAGGTAATTTGAATAGTTTAAATCTTTCTGGAAATGTTCATGTTACCGCGGATAAAATTTCGGCAGGCAGTAAAATGCAGGGGACAGTTCTAGTTAAATTAGATGATGTTGGCTCTGGTATGTCTCCAGTTAATCCAATTGGTTCTTATAATGTCAATTTTGACTTGTCTTCAATGGGGATAACTATAAGCAGTAATCCAAATTCGGTGATTGATGTATCCGGTAGTGGCAATGTTAAAAACTTAGTCTTAAATTCTAAAGTTCAACCGGATAAAAAAGAAAAATTACTGCAATTTATGACGATGACAGGTATTCCGCAAGCAGATGGATCTTATCAAATGAAAGCGTTTTAATGGCTGATTTAATATATGGTTTTCACAGCGTTAGTCCATTACTATGGCAAAATCCTGAGAAAGTAGCAGTTATCTATTTGGATAACAAACGTCATGACAAACGCGTGGCAGAGTTATCGCAGCTGGCAGAGGAAAACTCTATTTCTATTGAGTTAGTTAATACTGCTAAATTAGATAAAATGTGTGGTAATAGCAAGCATCAAGGTGTGGTTGCTGAATTAAGTGAGTCGATTGCTAAAAAAAGCATGACTTTAAAAGCTGTATTGGATGAACTCAACGATAAAACAGACTCAACTTTGGTTGTTTTGGACGGTGTAACAGATCCACATAATTTAGGCGCTATTATCCGTAGTTGCGATTGCTTTGGGGTTGATGCAGTAATTATCCCTAAAGATAACTCAGCTAGTGTTAACGCTACTGTTGCAAAAGTCGCGGTTGGTGCTATCAATAATATACCCGTTATTATTGTCAATAATTTAGCACGAAGTCTTGAAGAGATTAAAGATGCTGGTTACTGGATCGCTGGTACAACATTGGCTGAGCGTTCGGTAAGTTTATTTGAGTTTAAGCCTGATCGTAGGATGGCTTGGGTAATGGGTGCTGAAGGTACTGGGATTCGTCGCTTAGTTGCGGAAAATTGTGATTATTTGGTTAGTATCCCAATGTATGGCAAAACTCAGTCATTGAATGTTTCGGTGGCAACAGGGGTTGTTTTGTCGTATAATAAATATAGCCAAGAAAAATTATAGAATAGTTAAGGAAAATTTATGGATATTCAGCAGCAATTAGCAGTAATTAAAAAAGGTGTTGATGAGATATTATTGGAGCAGGAGTTAGTTGAAAAATTAAAACTAAATCGCCCGCTGCGGATAAAAGCTGGTTTTGATCCTACTGCTCCGGATTTACATTTAGGACATGTGGTTTTATTAACTAAGATGCGCCAATTGCAGGACTTAGGTCACCATATTATGTTTTTGATCGGTGATTTTACCGGGATGATTGGTGATCCAACGGGTAAAAATGCTACTCGCCCGCCTCTTACGCCTGAGCAAATTAAGATAAATGCTGAAACTTATACTAAACAAGTGTTTAAAGTATTAGATCCAAATAAAACTGAGATTTGTTTTAACTCTAAGTGGTTAAATGAGCTTGGCGCAGCTGGAATGCTAAAATTAGCAGCCAGTCAGACTGTTGCACGGATGCTGGAGCGGGATGATTTTTCAAAACGCTTTAAAAATAACCAATCAATCTCAATTCATGAGTTTATGTATCCATTATTGCAAGGTTATGATTCAGTTGCAATGCAGGCTGATATTGAGCTTGGTGGCACGGATCAACGCTTTAATTTACTCATGGGGCGTGAATTACAGAAGCAATATGGACAAAGTACGCAGGTTTTAATCATGTTACCACTTTTGGTTGGCTTGGATGGCGTAAATAAAATGTCTAAGTCATTAGGTAACTACATTGGTATTGCCGAGTCACCAACTGAGATTTTTGGTAAAGTAATGAGTGTTTCTGATGAGCTGATGTGGAGTTATTTTGATCTGGTTTCATTATTAAATACGGATGAAATTGAATTGCTTAAGCAACAAGTACAAAATGGTGAGAATCCACGTAATATTAAAGTTAAGTTAGCGATGGAATTAGTTGCTCGTTTTCATGATCAATCGGCAGCAGCAATGGCGTTGGCAGATTTTGAAACTAAATTCAAGCGTAATGAAATCCCGACAGATCTTGAATTACAAGAGCTTTTATTAGAAAGTAGCACGATTGGTCTTGGTGTGTTATTAAAGCAAGCTGGCTTAGTCGCTTCGACCAGCGAAGGGGCGCGTATGATAGAGCAGGGTGGTGTTAAGATTGACGGTGAAAAAATTGCCGATAAAAATCATCAGCTAGCCAAAGGTGATACGTTTGTCGTGCAGGTTGGCAAACGTAAATTTGCTAAACTTAAACTAAGTTAAAATATACATAATTTTAAAGCCAACCTCATACGGTTGGTTTTTTTGACTGAAGAGACCAAATAATATGAAGAAATCTATCTTTGTTGCTGCATTGGGTACTTTAATTGAGTATTATGACTACGCTATTTTTAGTATGTTTTTACCATTTCTAGCCCCAACATTTTTTCCGGCAAATTCAGCTTATGATGCGCTCATTATGGGATTTTATGCGGTTTTAATTGCTTCAATTGCTCGTCCACTGGGTGGGATTGTATTTGGCGTCATCGGAGATCGCTTTGGGCGTAAGAGGGCGCTTCTTCTTTCTTTGTATGGAATCGCTGCTGCTACCCTGATCATTGGTTTTTTACCTGGGTTTAAAACAATCGGTTTGGCTGCAATGATAATTCTAACCCTGGTTCGTGCTCTACAAATGCTGTGCTATGGTGGCGAATATAGTGGCGCAGGAATCTATGTTGTTGAATTAGCTAAAGCACGTTATATGAGCTTAGTTGGTGCTGTGCTAACTGCCATGGCATTGGTAGGGTCTGTAGTTGCCTCATTAATTGGAATGCTATTGACTTGGCATAATCCAGCCAGTCCCAATTGGCGCTTAGCGTTTATTTTAGGTGGTGTAGTTGGTCTGATTGCGATTTATTTTCGTCAAGGTATGGTTGAGTCAGCTAATCATGAAGAGCTTGCACAACGAGAGTCGTTGGCTAAAATCATAGTAACTTACCCTAAACAATTATTCGCTGGCGTGTGTATTGGTGGGTTTTCAACTCTACCTTTCACAACCGTGCTGTCATTCATAAACCCAGTTTTAAAAACCAAAGGTTATTTTAGTAGTTTTGCATTTATGTCGCTACAGTTTGCTCTTTCAAGTATTGCGGTTATTGTCCTGATTAGTTCTGGATTAATTGCAGATCGGATTACTCCAGCTAAAGTTATGCGCTATGCGAGCATTACACTGCTGATATTGTCTATTCCATTGGGATTCATGTTGCAAAGTTATTCCTTATGGTTGATAATTGGTGCAGAAGTTATTTTAGTGGTACTGAATGAATTGCTTCTTGGTCCTTCAAATGCTTATCTGAAACAGTTATTTCCTGCCAATTGTCGCTATCGCGGTGTAGCATTCAGCTTTTGTCTGGGCATGTCACTAGTAGGTGGTTTAACTCCTTTGGTAGAAAATTGGCTATATCAAAAAAGTGGTTACCTAGCAGCCATTTCCATTTGGTTAGTATTAATTAGTGGTTTAACTTGGTTTTCCTTATCTAATAATTCAGCTCAGTTAGTCAAGCGCGAGTCAGTGTGAGAGTGATGCTACTTTGATAAGGCTGAGATTAATTCTGCTTGTATTTTGTTGTGCTTGTGTCCAAATAGGAGCATTACAACTAACGCCAAGTGATAAATTAACTTTACAGGCTGAAAGTTATATAGCCAGTCGACCAACTGAATCAACGATGACGGTTTTGGACGTGTTTAGTAACTATCAAAGATTGCAGCAGCGCTGGGTTGGGCAGGATAATGCTGGCTATAACCAGATTGTAATTGCAACTAACCCATTATTTGCTAAAACACAGCTTTTTAATCGACAAAAATTAACCGAGTCAAACGCCAAGATCACATTTATACGCCTTAATTACATTACTCATGCGCTACCTGATTCACCGCAAAATGTTTCTGGGTTGCTAATTCTTCCTCCAACCAAATCACCCAAAGGCGTAATTCTATTCTTTCATTCCACAATCAGTGGTAAGCTTAATGTTCCTTCATTACACTTTGAAGATTATAAAGCACAGATGTTGGCTGCTATTTTTGCTGCTAATGGGTATGTAGTGATTGCACCAGATTATATCGGTTTGGGACGTAATTTTGCTATTCCTCATCCATATATTCTTTATCCACGCTACAATGTTTTGGATGGTAGAGATATGCTCATAGCTGCACATGATTATTTGAAAAAAAAGAAGTTCTTTTTACCATTGGGTGGTAAAGCAGCACTACCTTTGTTTGTTAGTGGTTATTCTGAGGGTGCTTCATACGCACTCTGGTTTAGTCGGATATATCAGTCTGAGCCAGATTTTGCAAAAACAATAACTCAAGTAGGTTTGAAACTCCGTAAAACGGTTCCTATTGATGGTGCTTATAACCTAAGTGGTGTAATGTTTCCATTTTTGCTTACTAGCCAAGTAAATGATAATAATAATTTATTTCAGATTCAGAGTTCTTTTTGGGGTTCGTTGCTCAAGCCTTCTTTGTTAACCAATGTAAGCCTCGCTTTTGCTTATTATAATCAACGTTCAATAAACAGCCTGCTTAATCCGGATTTTTTTCATGGGGCATGTACGATAATACCAGACAAATGGTGTCACGCAGATAGGACTTCCTCAGCAAATATTAATGAGCTATTATTTACACCAAGTAAAACCATGACTTTGGTATTGAAATTGTTTTGGGCAGCTATTTTAAAAAATTCAAATGGTTTGATTTATTCACCATTGTTTAATAGTGTTGCACCATTAATGCGTGATGGAGCCGCCAAGGATCCAGAGCTTCTTGCCCAAGCCAGCAATGCGGATATATTAAATTGGCAGAGCAATAATCCAATCACATTAATTTCTTTAGCACATGATTCTTTAGTGCCTGAGCAAAATAGTACGGATGCTTATAATGGTATGATTCATGCAAAATCAACTAATTTAAAATACATTAAATTTGCTAATTCAAAATTACATGCGCGGGCATTGTTTGGTGCTGAGGTTGTTGATCATGTCAGTTTTGAGCTTTATGCCTTGCTGATTGCACTTAATGAGTTTGAGGATAGCCAACCTTAGATAGTCTTAAATATGTTAAAATCCTAGGGTTATTAACGATTGGGGAATTATAAAAATGCTAAATAATAAATATTTATTGAGTCTAGTTTTATCATGTGGTTTTGTTTCTGCTTTTGCAGCACAACCTGTTGCATCAACTGCTGTAGCTACAGCTTCAGCAATGCCTAAACCTCCAAAAATTGAGTCGGTGCCAATTTTGGTTGAGCAAGTGGATTTGCGCCAATCTATGCCTAATGCATTAGTGTTTAATTTGGGTGAAAGTAAAATTAATCCACAATTTGCACCCATCTTAAGTTGGAATGCTAGCTATTTGAAGGCTTTCCCAAATGCCAAGATTGAAGTCAGCGGTAATGCAGATGATTATAGCAGTGCTGCAAAGAACGATGCCTTATCGTTACAACGTGCTAATAATGTAAGAAGCGCTCTTCTGGATTTAGGTGTTCCTGACCAGCAGATTGAAGTTTATGCTCTTGGTGACCGTCGAGAAGTGTTTAAGAAAGATTCAGACGGACATCAGCCACGTAATCAGCGTGTTGATATTTTTTATCAACGACATGCGCCTAAGGGTTATCATGTAGAAAAAGTTCCAGTGGTAATTACCGATACATATGAGCAGTCTGTGATTCCTGAACCGGTGCAGTAAACTAGAGTAGTATTTGCCGTTGCTATACTCAATCAGATTCATTGTGCTGGGGCGTTTTTATTCCTCATTACAGCTAATAAGCTTTGTCGTAAATCGCTAACCAGTATTTCCAGTCTGTTTGAGTATATTTGATTTTTGCTTAGGCATTAGCGGTTTAATTATTTAAGAGTATTCATGTGGTAGCTAAGCGTAGTAACAAATTGTTTGAAAATTTTCTTGCAATGCTAATTTTGCAAGTTTCTAATTATGTATTTCCATTTTTAACGATTCCTTACCTATCACGTGTCTTATCTACATCGCATTATGGCGTGGTGTTGTTCGCGTTGTCTATCACTAGTTATTTGGGCGTGATATGTGACTATGGTTTTGCACTTACTGCCACTCGTGATGCTTCTAAGCATCGTGATGACAGGAACCAAATGGGTCTGTTGCTTAGTTCTGTTACAATAATTAAGTTTATATTATTCATAGTGATGTTTATTGGTGCATCAGCATACATTCTGCTTGATAAGTATTATCGCCAAGACTATATTGTTTATTTGGCAACTTTTTTTGGTGTGATTTATAATGTATTTTTTCCGGTATGGCTATTTCAAGGCCTTGAAAAGATGCGTTACATCACCGTGGTGAATGTTGGGATGCGCTTGATTTCAGTCGTCTTAATTTTTTCTTGTGTTCGTCATGATAATGATTATGTTTTAATTCCTGTCTTAAATCTAGTGCCTGTTTTTGTGGGAATTTTCTATATCCAATATGTGCTACATAAGCAATTAATTATTCATTACATCCTACCGACTACAGCACAGGTATTAGCTCAATTGCGCCAGGGTTGGCATGTTTTTTTATCTACGATGATTAGTGCTTTTTACTCAACTTCAAATAGTTTCATGCTCGGGATTTTTACTCATAATGTTACGTATGTTGCTTATTATGCTAATGCAGAAAAAGTAATAACTGCGATGAATAGTGTCTACGGAGCATTTTTTTCTGCATTATTTCCACATGCAGTCAAATTGTTAACCAATAGTAGACAGGATGGAGTTCGCTATATTAAGAATAAAATTTGGCAAACTACGATAATATCGTTAGTTATTAGTTTAATTATCTTTATTTTTGCCAAAATGTTAGTTCTACTATTGTTAGGTGATAAATATTTACCATCGGTGAATGTATTACGTATTTTAGTTTTTGTACCTGTAATTATCTGTATTAGTAATTTATTGGTGATTCAAACAATAATACCACTTGGGTATGAACGAATACTACCTAAGTTATACGCAGGTAGTAGCTTACTCTATGTGGTATTGACTTATTTCTTGATTCCTAAATATACATATGTAGGAATGGCAGTGAGTGTTTTAATCGTTGAGTTGGTGGTGATTAGTGTCGCTTTTTGGTATTTAAAATTCAGAAAAGTATTTTAATAATGAGGGCCAGTAATGGTGCAATCTATTAGCGTTGCAATGGCAACCTATAATGGTCAGAAATATATAAGGGAGCAACTAGATAGTATTCTAGCTCAATCGTATCCAGTTTCTGAAATTATCATCGTAGATGATTGCTCTTTTGATAGTACTTATAATATTCTTTGTGAATATAGCGCGGTTAATCCCAAAGTTAAAGTTATGCAGAATGAGTCTAACTTGGGAGTGCTTAAAACTTTTGAAAAGGCCTTAATGAGTTGTAGCGGAGATTTTATCGCTGTATCCGACCAAGATGATATATGGTTGCCAAATAAAATTGAAGAACTAGTACCCCAGATTGGTGATAATTATTTGTTATATTCGGACGCCGTTGTAGTCGATGATAATCTAAAAGTTATAAATAACTCCAACTTAAGTTTTTTTGAGCGATTAAGTTCTTTTGAACGCTTAGATGACTATTTTTTTGCTAATAATGTAACCGGATGTACGATGTTAGTATCAAATGAATTAATTCGTTTGGTATGCCCATTTCCTGATTTTAAGGTTATGTATCATGATCAGTATTTGGCGATTATGGCAAAATATTTTGGCAAGATAAAAAAGGTTCAACAGGCATTAATGCTCTACCGCCAACATTCTAGTAATGCATCTGCATCGTTTAACCGTAGCGCATACCAAAAATTTATCAACAAGTACGCTAATTTGGCTTCTGATTTGTACGAATTGAAGCAAATTAATTTATTTGAGGGTAATCCACTTATTTTATCTTCAATAGAAAATGCGCGGAGTTTTTTTTTAGCAGTTGCTCATAAACGCTACCCACGATTAGCGCTTATTAAATATTGTTATACTGTATTTAACTTTCGCATGTTTTTTTGGTTCTTTAGAATGGCGTGTTTAGGAAAAATATTTGCACAATTAAACTACGATTTAGTTACAGTCAAAGGCAAAATTAGATCTTTATTTAGATATAAATAATATATGGTTATTTTAGAGTGTCTTGTATTCATGAGCATTTAATTTTTTTGCAGATAAGTTTTATTTATGCGTGCACAAACAAAGAAGAAACAACGTATAAAAACTAAAATTTATGCTATGTGTCCTGCAAATTTTGCATTATGTAAACAATAGTTACTTCATTAGTTAGCTTTTGAGTTAAGAAAACTTGGTATTAATAAGATAGTTTTATATTGATCGTAATACTATTCATAATAACTATGTTTTTATAATTATAATAATTACTTATAAGTAATATAATGTTGCAGTACAGTATAATAAATTGGGAAAAGGGTTGAATGTTAAAAAGTAATAACGGATTATGTAATTTACAAGCAAAATTAAACGCTCTGATTGTTACAGTAACATATAATCCAGAGCAAAGTGTCTTGGACAATTTAAAAACCAATTATTATCCTCACTTAATTGTTGATAATTCTGAAATACAAGCTAAGTGGCTCAAAGAGTATTGTAATGAGTATAATATTGACTATATCTGGCTTAATGGTAATTTGGGGATCGCTAAAGCGTTAAATATTGGTGCACAGTATGCAGTTGAGAAAGAATTTGACTATATTGTTACCATGGATCAAGATAGTGAGCTTACGGATCAATTGCTTTTAGATATGACAAATTATATTTCTCAAAGCCAAAATCGGGAACAGGTTGCCGTTTTTTCTCCGCGACATGTTAACTCAGGAATAGAAATTCAACCAGCCGAAGAGGAAGTAACTAATGATTTCTACAGTATGAGCTCGGGGAATTTTGTTAATTTACATATATGGGGAATACTTGGTGGTTTTGATGAGAAATTATTTATTGATATGGTTGATGTAGATTACTATGTTCGTGCTTTAATTTCTAATTATCAAGTGTTAACCATTCAACGAATTTTTATGACGCATGGAATGGGAACTAACTTGCAGAATAAAAAGTTTTTTAAGTATAGATTTGATGTCTGGAATCATAATAAAATGCGAAAGTATTATCAAGCAAGAAATTTTCTTTATGTTTATAACAAATATTACAAGCATTTCCCTGAACTATCATTTTTTAAGAAAATTATTCTTAAAATTCCAATTTCAATTATACTTTTTGAAAGTAATAAATTTTTAAAACTGTATTATTATGTGAGGGGATGTATTGATTTTAAGCGTGGTAAATTTGGGAAGATATATTTTTAGTAACATGAAGTAGTGTTTTACAACCTTAGTTATGAAGTCTTTTTTGATAATTTATGTTTGTATTGTTAATAAATTAGTCAGGTAAATTTAAAGGTAAGATTATGCAAACTATCTGTATTGTGATGGCTACATATAATGGAGCAAAATATATTGCTGAACAGTTAGATAGTATTATTCTCCAATCAGTAAAGCCAGACGAGATGATAATTGTTGATGATGGATCTACTGATGAAACTATTTCAATACTTGAAAGATATTCATATAATTACTCTTGGATCAAAGTATTTAAAAATAGTAAAAATTTAGGAGTCGTTAAAACGTTTGAGAGAGCTATTAGTCTGACTAAATGTGATCTAATTTTTTTTGCTGATCAAGATGATGTTTGGTTTAAAAATAAAATAGAAGGTTTGATCTCTAATCTCGGTGATAATTGGCTAGTGTATAGTGATAGTATTGTGACTGACGAATTTCTTAATGAGATTCATGCTTCTAGTCTGCAACATTTTGAGTCTGGTCGTAGATTTTCAGAACCATTTGACTACTTGTTAGGTAATAATGTTACAGGCTGTACTATGTTAATAAATCGCAAAATATTGGAGCATGCTCTTCCATTTCCAGATTTACAAATTATGTATCATGACCATTATTTAGCAATAGTTGCTGTCATGTATAATAAACTATCAAAGTATTCTCATCCGTTAATGTATTATCGCCAACACTCATTTAACCAGTCCAGTGCATTTAGGGAAATTGGTTACGCAAATATTTTAAAAAATAGTAAAGCAATGGCAGAAGATTTAAGGAAGCTTACTTTTTTATTTGTTATGTCTGAAAATAGGTATAAACTTGACCTGTCGATTGCAACTGAATTTTATTTAGCTATGGGGCATGAGAGTTATCCAACATTAACGCTAATCTATCAATTAAAATCTAAATTGTCACCAAGAATGTTTTTCTGGTTTATCCGAATGGCATGTTTAGGAAAATGGTTAGCATACTTGAATTATAATTTGGCACCAATTAAAGATAAGATTAAATCTTTTCTAGGGCGTAAGCACTCATGCAAATAAATTTACCAAGTACAACATTTATTTCTGTGGCGATAGCCACCTATAATGGCGAAAAATATCTTACCAAACAACTTGATAGTATTTTAACACAGAGCCTGCCATGTCATGAAATTGTAATAGTTGATGATGCTTCAAGTGATGCTACTTGGAGTATTTTGCAAAGATATCAGCAACAAGATTCCCGTATCCAGTTGTATAAGAACGAATGTAATTTAGGTGCAAGTAAAACTTTTGAACGTGCAGTTAATTTGTGTACTGGAGATTTTATTGCTCTTTCTGACCAAGATGACATATGGATGCAAGACAAGCTTGCAATATTAATTAAAAATATTGGTCATGCTAAATTAATACATTCAGATGCTTTATTAATTGATGGATTAGGTAACCCCATTAAAGGAAGTTTATTGCAGTTTATTGAATATACACCGATTGATAGTTTTTTTGTTCGTTTAATTCGTGAAGGTGTGCATGGCTGTTGTTTGATGATGACCAGAGAAGTTGCAGATGCAGCAAGAGAAATTCCTGATGGTTTTGTATACCATGACTTCTTTTATAATCTAACTGCCGCCTCCTTGGGTGATATAAAAACAATTTATCAACCGCTTATGCATTATCGATTGCATGACTCAAATGCTTGTGGGTTACATGCGGAGAAGTCATATCAACGAGCAATGATCGACTACGCAAAAAACCTTAAAAACATGGAGCTTATTCTTGACCTAGCGCAATTTAAAATGCATCGTGATGAAATTTATTTTTATATAAGCTACTACAAAAAATTTCTTAATCAAGAGAAATCATCACTATCGTTTTTGTGTGAGACTAATAGTAAACTTGGAATGAAGAAAATGCTTGGTTTATTGGTAAATAATTATTTTGGTAAACCAGGCGTTAAATTTATGTACCAACTATTGAACTTAATAGTGAAACATTAACAATGAAGTTATATGATAGGATCAAGTTACGTTATCTTTTTTTGATTGTTATTAATTTTATTGGGTTATATTTTATCTTTAACTTATTTAATTTAATTCAATTGGATGTTGTTTCACTCAACTCTAAAACAACATTTAAATATGTTTATCAAGTTAACTTTGATTTATTTGATAATCAGCGCTTACCGCCAGTACCTACTATTAACGGTTTGAATGAGGATAAATATCTGGTTGATTCATTGATGGTTAAATCTACAACAGGTAAAACTATAACAAAGATAAAAGTAAATAAAACTATAAGCCGTAAAAATTTGTTGACATCGCTTATTCCTCATACAAAATTTATTATTTTACAAATTAATCCTGTAAACCCTATTATGGTTAATCAAGGATTATCTTCAAATAGTTCATACTATATTTTGGTCGCTTCAATAATTGCAAGTATTGTTGAAGTAGTTGTGTTTATTATTATGTTTAATTTTATAAGTAAAGTCAATCAGTTATCGCGATTATACGTGTTAAATCCTAGGTTTTTGCACCCCTATAAATCTGGTATAATAATTTTATTATGTGGTTTTATAATATTAAATTATGCATACTTTTCTCAGCAATTAGACATGAATTTGTATTATAACGCTGATGAGTTATTTTTGATAGATTTGTTTAATAACTTGAGTAATGGTGGTAAGTTTAGCGATTGGTATTTAACACAAGTACCATTTTTTTTTCCGGATTATCTACTATTTGCGCTTTGTTATATTATTACGAGTAATACATATATTTTATTCATCCTTTACGCTATGTTGCAGGCGTTTGTTATATTCAGTTTAACATACTGGTTGCTGAGGCAATTCTTGCGCTCCAATTTTGCATTTGCATATAGTGCAGTGATCGTTTGGAGTTGGATATTGTGTGCAATTTTCATAAGTTATTTTTCTAGCTTTTTACAAAGCATATATCACTTTGGTTCATTTATAAATTTGTTGCTGTTGTTAACGATTTCATTAAAAATAATCAATTCAGATTGTTCTAAATTGTATAAGAGTAAGTGGAATTATTTATTATTCATTACGCTGCTTATATCTACGTTGTCAGATGAATGGATAATTATTTGGTATAGCGCCCCGTTTATTATCGCGCTACTCTTGACTTTAAAAACTCAATGTTATAAACAGATTAAGTATCTAGTAATGATAAGCAATATTATTTTTGCTTCATGGTTAGGCAGTAGTTCATATCACTGGGTTATTGCACATGATGAGATTCGTCCGCATGCCAATCTATTAACTTTTAATTGGGGGGAAACATTAAAGAAGTGTTTTTTCTTTATTCAATTTACTGTAAACAATGTTATGTTAGTTATGGTTGTAGCTATTAGTTGTTTTCTAGTTTGGAGTTTTGTACATTATAACAAATTAATACGAAATAATCTCCCTCTTAAGCTCTTAATGTATTTTTATCTAATTCTAGCGCCGCTTATTATACTAACGCTATTGTCTTTTCCCGCATTAGAGTTTGCTCCTCGTTATATGTTACCAATATTTTTCTTAACTGTTATATGGAGCATTTTAGCTATTAGTGAGTTTTCTTACTTACTGCCCGCGATAATATTGATTAGCTTATTGATTTTCATATTTGGTGTATCACGTAATGAGTTAAAGAATGACTATTATCCTCCTGAAATAGCTTGCGTTGACCAGCTCCTTACACAGTATAATATGCAATCAGGCGTTTCACAATATTGGATTGCTAGAAAATTTAACTACCTAACAAAAACAAAAGCAAATCTTGTTCCAATAAATGGAATTACTCACCAGCATTATAAATTTGAAGACTATGATAAACATTATCGTTCAGCCTATGACTTTGCGATAATTGATTCAGGGCAGTTGGAATTATTATATACTCTTGATGAAAGCTCAATTATTACAAAAAATTCAGCACCTAAAATTATTAAAGAATGTGGTAATTATAAAGTTATAATTTTTAAGCCAGGGGCATTAAAAATATTATAATCTTAAATGTTTTTAAATTTATATTGCGAATTAGAGTTACATGAAAATTTATTTAAATGGTTTTTTTCTCAGATCAAATAAACATTCTGGTGTGTATCGCTTTAGTTTAAATTTGCTTAAAGCAATTGATGAATCATTAAATACTGACTCCGAGTTTATACTGGTCGTGCCAAGAGGTGCTAATATTCCTCATCTTAACAAAATTAAAGTTACGGTGTTGAATGGATTTAAAAATCAACATTTATGGGAGCAAATAAATCTAGCTTGGACAGTAAAAAATAATATGCTTATTAATTTTGCTAATTTTGCACCAATTTTTAAGCATAATCAACTTTGTGTCATTCATGATGCAATAATATTTCGCTACCCACAATCTTATAGTAAGAAATTTGCTTTTCTAACTAAATTATTTCATCGTATGATTGTTCGTCAAAGTAAATATATCGCAACTGTTTCTAATTTTAGTTCTCTAGAAATATGTCAAATTATTGGCATACCTAAAAATCCCATTTTAGTTTTAGGGAATAGTGCCTTGAATATGGATGATCTTAAAGTACAACACGAGGTTTTAAATATTCATAAATTAAAATTACATGGTTATATACTAGCAGTTTTTTCGCAAAAAAATTCATATTATAAAAATGTGGAGCGCTTTCTTAAAGTAGTGCCAAATTTAAGTTTACCAGTAGTATGTGTTGGTAATGTTCAGTTTGCGAATAGTCCTCGAATAGAAAATTTAATCCAGATTGGTAATGTTAGTGATCAATATCTTAAAAGCTTATATTATAATGCGCGAGCATTAGTTATACCATCGCTATATGAAGGGTTTGGTATTCCAGCGTTAGAGGCCATGCAATGCAATTGTCCTGTGATAGCAAGTGATATAGAACCACTTCGTGAAGTCTGTGGTGATGCAGCAGCTTATTTTGATCCTGAGAATATTATTAATATGACAGATGTAATTAATTCTTTAATTTCTGATTTCAATAAATTAGAAGAGTTAGTTGAGAAGGGGCGCAAGCGTTCAACATTATTTAGCTGGAAAAATTATGCTAATGAAATTCTTACACGAATTAAGGTAGGTTTGTAATGAAAATATTATTAATTAAGCGTGGGGCAATTGGTGATTTACTAATGGCGACACCGTTTGTTCGCCAGCTTAAACAACAACTGAATTGCCCGCTGGATATAATTGTAGGTGAGTCAGCAAGCGCTGCGCTCATTGCTAATCCTTACTTAGATAAACAATTTATTCTTCCTGATGTATTTTTTACTCTGCGAGGAATAGCAAATTTAGCTCGTGTCTTACTAAGCCTACGTAAGCAATATGATTATGTTTTTGTCTTAGATAAACATTGGTATTTCAATTGTATGGCGCATTTGGTTGGAGCGAAAGTTATTGGCTATACTCGTGATATGATATCTAATTTAGTTTTGCATAAAAAAATTATCTATAATGATGTTAACCGTTATCATGGATTATACTATTTAGATTTGTTAAGAGCGAGCCAACTAGCTGAAGTAGATTATACTGATTTGAAGCTGAATTTGATGATTAGTACTACGGATAAACTAGTAGTAGAGGAGTTTATCTTTCAGAATAAATTAACCGATTATATTGTTGTTGTAAATAGCGGAGGTAATAACTCTTATGAGCAAGATGGGCTGAGGATGTTGCCAATAAGTAAAGCGATTGAGTTAGTTAAATTATTATTAGAACAAGGTAATAAAGTTCTTTTACTTGGTGCCAAAGTTGATTTTATGCATTATCAAAAAATATGTGAATCACTTCCTGATAATCAAAATCTATATAACTTAGCAGGCAAATTTAATCTTGCCGCGAGTAGTTATCTTATTGGAAGAGCGGCGCACTTTTATACGACTGATTGTGGTGCGATGCATTTAGGTGTTGCAGCTGGCGCTTTAGAAAAAATGACTGCTTTTTTTGGGCCAAGTAATCCCGGGCATATTTTACCAGCTAAATGGCTTAGTCAAGTTGCAATCTGGTTTGACTCTGAGATATATTCACCATCTTATCAGTTAGATGGCTCGCGTCAGAGAATAGAACCACAGTATTTTAAGCACCTTGAGTTACATCGCCATCTACCCTTAAGTTCTTGATGAATTAAGGGTGCTATTTGTGATATAATAGGCTGGTTCCCATCATTAGTAAAATTTGTTGTATAACTGTGCTCAGGTGCACAATTTTTTTTGTGGTATCATGAATAAAAATTTCTATAAGATGCTTGGATTGGCAATATCCGCAACAGTTATTGCGATAATATTTAAGCATTATGATTTATCGTTATATCTTAGTATTGATGGATTTAATCATTACCATCAGCAAATTTTAGACTTTGAACAGGCTCACCTAGCGGAGTTCACAATTATTTATATCCTTAGTTATATTGTATTAATTGCCTGTTGTATTCCTGGGACGATTTTATTTGATTTGCTGGCTGGATTTATTTATGGTCCAACTATCGGATTTCTGTTGGTTATATTTTGTTATTTAACTGGCGCAGTTGTTAATTTTTTATTAGTGCGTTATCTTTTACATGATTTATTGCATAAACGCTTCAGTCACTTGCATCATTTAATTATGAGTGGTAGTGATGGAATAAAAACTGCTGCATATAATTTAATCGCGTTACGTTTTATTCCTGTAATCCCTTTCTGGGTTTTAAATATTTTAGCTGCCGTTTTAGGTATCCCGCTTTCTGTTTTTGCGATAACTACATTTATTGGTATCATACCCAGCTCATTAATTTGGGTGCTTATTGGCGGTGGGGTTCGTAGTCATATGGCAAATCATCAAATGTTAACTGCTGCAATTTTTGCTGACCCCAAATTTTGGGCTCCATTACTTGTACTAACTTTGATGGTTATGATCCCTAATTTAATTAAAATATACCGTAATAAAAAAAATAAATAACTACTACACTTAACCAGATTCATTATTCTCGGTCATTGATTTACTTTTCATCTACTATGTATAAGTTCAATGTAAATCGCTTACTGATATTTTGAATCAGTTTGAGTATAATTTATGTATTCGAGTTTAATTTGAGTAAAACTAATCTTCAGCGTTTTGCCTTAATTTTGGCTGACCTATTAAGTATGAGTATAGCTTTTTTAATGGCTATTACTACTACACGTATCTATCATCTTGACTTATTTTCCAGTCCGTGGAGTAATTTTTTCCATTTCGGAACATCAAAAGTACTCGGACTGACAATAATAATTCTTTTTTGGTATCAAGAGCAGTATATCAAACGGCGTCCTTTTTGGGAAGATTTATTACAAATTTATCGTACCATAAGCTTTTTACTATTGATTAACCTTGGACTATCATTCGTTCTAGCTAAGGGATCGCTTAAAATTCTAATTGTAAGTTTTTGGTTAAGTTTTGCCATTGTTTTACCATTGATGAGGATTATCATCAAGCTCTTATTGCACCGTCTGCAATTATGGCAACGTGAAGTATATATTTTGGGAGTAGGTGAGTCTGCAAGTAATGCGTTTCAATTGTTAATTCAAAATAAAATGATGGGGTATCGCTTGAATGCTTTTGTAAGTATTAGCGCGCAAGATAAAAATACACCAAGTTTAACTTTAGCTAGTTATCCTATTATCAGTCAGCAAGAGCTTATTGAACAGTTAAAAAAAAATCAGGAATGTGAAATAATTGTTGCATTGACCCAAAGTGAATTAAATCAACAGATTGGACTGATTAATTTTTTACAGCATAATGCTTTGGCCGTATTGGTTTTACCTGAGATTACTGGTTTAGCGCTTTATGGTGCGCAAATTGAGCATTTTTTTGGTAATGACCAATTAGTTCTTCGTTTAAATAACAATTTGGCACGAAATCTTAATGCTTGGATTAAACGTGCGTTTGATTTAATTTGCGTAATTTTAGGTTTAATTGTTTTATCGCCTGTATTTGTGATGATTGGTGTAATCATTAAGTTTACTACTGGAAATAAAGTATTCTTTAGACATCAACGTATTGGGCGTAATGGTAAGCCTTTTTATTGTATTAAATTTCAAACAATGTACCCCAATAGCGCTGAACTATTAGCTCATATTTTAGCTACAGATGCAGAGGCACGCGAAGAGTGGGAGCGTGATTTCAAACTTAGAAATGACCCAAGGGTAACTAATATTGGTAAATTTTTACGTAAAACTAGCTTGGATGAATTACCTCAGCTTTTTAATGTTTTGTTTGGAGAGATGAGTTTAGTTGGACCTCGCCCGATTGTTTCGCAAGAAGTGGAACGCTATGCTGATGGATTCTATTATTACCAGTTAGTTACACCCGGTATTACGGGCTTATGGCAAGTCAGTGGGCGCAATGATATTGATTATAGCAATCGCGTACGCCTAGATGAGTGGTACGTTAAAAACTGGTCGTTGTGGTACGATATTGTTATTTTAGCAAAAACGTTTGGTGTGGTATTCAAACGTAGTGGCGCTTATTGATATATATCGCAGTTGATTTCTCTACTTTAGTAAATGCATGTTTATTATTCATGTTGTTGTTTAATAAATAGTATGTACCGATTGATAGAAGGAGAGGATATTGCTAATTAATTGAGAATAATGCTTATTAATTACATTTCGATGGTCGTCGAAACCAAATTCAAGTCAACTATACTATAATACCAATCTAGCAATAAAATAGCATTGGACCAAAATGCATCATATAACAGAAATTTCAAAACTATTAAGTGATGGCTCTCGTGTTGAGATACTAACTACATTAATGGGTAATAAAGCGCTAACTTCAGGAGAGTTAGCGATTATTGCTAATGTTACTCCACAAACAGTTAGTTCTCACCTGGCTAAATTATTGAATGGTGGTCTAGTAAACTGTAAAAGTATTGGTAAACATAAGTACTATTCTTTAGCATCTGATAGCATTGCGGATTTATTAGAAATAATGCTTCAGTTTAAGCCTCGTTCTGAAATTAATATTCCAAGCCATTCTAGAATTGATCCACAATTAAAATTTGCACGGACATGTTATAAACATTTAGCTGGTAACATCGGGGTTGCTATTGCGACGAACCTAATTGAAATGAGAGCATTAAAATTTGATGGAAAATTTAATATTACTTCTGATGGCAAAGAATTTTTTAAAACGCTTGGGATGGATATTAATTCGTTAATGCTTCAGAATAAAATTTTGATTAAACCATGCTTAGATTGGACAGAAAGAAGGTTTCATGTTGGTGGAATCGTAGGCAATGAATTATTTGCAATCTTTTTAAAAAATGATTGGTTAAGATGTGGATTATTACATCGAAGTGTTTATTTAACAGAATCAGGTAAACGAGAACTGTCTAAATTAAAATTAATTTAAGGAATATCATGAAACACATACGTAAGACATTTGCTATGATTAAATATTTAAGCGATAATTTCTATACCATTGAGGAATTATCACAAGCAACAGATACATCTACCGAGACCATTGAGAAAATGGTTGAATACAATTTAATTCCTCGCTGGACATATGAAATAAATTGTTCAATTTCTGAATCTTCTCTTTTAATGGGTACACTATCAGCAAGTGACAATAATATCAAATTTTGTCATAAAGCGGCTGTTAATTGGGTAGAGCGTGCAAAAGAAACTTTATTTGTTAACAGTAATAATTATGTAACCGCTGGTAATGTTACTAAACAACAAATGAAACAAAAATTTTATGATCTATTTAATAATCATAAATCAATTTGTATTGGGCTATCAGAATTATACGATGAGCAGGAAAATATAATCGGATGTAAATTTGATGAACAATTTGATTTTATTTATCAAAATTGGTGCAATGGGGCATATGGAATTTGTACTAAAAACCCTTGTGATGAAAATAATATTTTCTATAAGGCGGTATATCAAATATTACTTAATTACCTGACCAATCAAAATGAAAAAAAAGTTTATACTGACAATGAGTTATTTCAAGTTATAAATGCAGCAAAAAAATACGATCTCTATGTTAGTGAATTTACTCCGCTATCTTTTGATATATCCAGTAGAAAAAAATTTGTGAATAAATTTGTAAACTAATTGTAGGATTCTTATTTTGATGTTTACCAGGTTTAAACCTAATTGACTATAAATAGGCTGTGGAAAAAGTTTTTAGGTAAAAGTAGCATTGTTTTATAGCAGGCTGTTATGCGTAGTTGCTTTATAAAAAGTTAGCTATATCATACTAGTAAATCAACATTAGTAATAATACTCATATTTTTTAAACTATACTAATTGAGTAAAGGGCATCTTCTTAAAATTTTACTCTTGTGGTTTATCTTCCATCACGCTAAATAAACGAATCTGTAACCATGATTGTAAGCGAATAAATGGATTTCTACAGAGATAGGCAATCCCTAACATTGCAACTATAATTGGAATCAAATACGTATCTTGTGGTAAAACATGATGACTCACTGAGAAAATTAAACTCATTATTCCGATAATTGCCGCAACAGGTAATGTTTCAAAAATTACTCTTCTTCCTTGATATGTATATTTTCCTAGCCAACTTTCATGGATTAAAATCTCAGAAAAAATCATACCTAGCGCTTTAAGTTTTCTATATGCGGCAATGAGAAACGGTAGTGATAGTAAAATAGCACAACTAGTTATAACGCTTTTGTGTATCTGTACATCAAGAATTATGCCTATTCGTGCAAGTAGTCCTTTATTTAGATGATCTGCCAAATAAGCTCCAGCCATAAAGACTGCCATAACCAAAGCACAGTTGACAATCACTTGGGCAACAATTTTAGCAATCATTTTGACAATCATAGCACTATCACCACGTGGATGCAAGTCACCTAGCCAACGAGTGTAATAGTGTGATAAGCCAATCATTTTTCGTGGTGCTTTTGCGCGTATAAACGAGGCAAATGGATCGGCTAGATTAATCAAATATGGTGTAGTTAGAGTAGTAATTGCCGAAACTGCAATTGCGATGGGGTAAAGAAAGTCACCTGTAACTTTTAAACTAGCACCTAAAGCAGCAATGATAAATGAAAATTCACCGATTTGTGCCAATCCCATACCTACTTTGAGTGAAGTGCCCGCTTTCTCTCCGGAGACAAAAGCACCAATAGTATTCCCAAGTATCTTACCTATAATTAAAGTAATAGAGATGATGATGATTACGGAGAAGTTTGAAATTAAAATTGATGGATTAAACATCATTCCTATAGTTACGAAGAATATTGCGCAAAACATATCGCGCAAGGGTTCTATTAATTTTTCAATCAAGTGTAGTGGACGAGCTTCGGCAATAATTGCACCAATAATAAACGCGCCTAATGCAATGCTATAGTTAAGCGCAAGTACCATTAAACAAAAGCCAAAGCACAAGCCGAGCACTGAGATTAACATCGTCTCATGACTATTAAATTTAGCAACATACTCAAGTAATTTGGGAATCGTGAGTAAACCAATAGTTAAAGTTACAATAATAAATAGGGAGAGCTGTCCGACAGTATCAAAAATATCATCACTTTGAATTGAACCTGTAGTTGCAATTCCAGAGAGGAGGGCTATGATTGCAATAGCCAAAATATCTTCAACGATAAGGATTCCAAAGATAAGCTGAGCAAATTTATGCTGTTTAAGTCCTAATTCACTCAAAGCTTTAACAATAATAGTTGTTGATGAGATTGCCATCATCGCGCCTAAGAAGATGCAATTCATCTGTGACCAGCCAAAGTAGTGTCCCAAATTATAACCAATTGCAATCATTAGACTGGTTTCACAAATCGCAGTTATAAATGCAATCGCACCTACTTTTGCAATTTTTTTGAGGCTAAACTCCATACCCAGCGAGAACATCAAAAACACTACACCCAATTCTGCCAAAATTGAGATGGTTTGTTTGTCGTGAATTAAGACAAATGGAGCAGTATATGGACCAATGATAATACCAGCGGCTAGGTAGCCTAACACAACAGGTTGCTTAAATCGGTGAAAAATTAATGTAACAATACCAGCAACCAGCATAATGGTTGCCATATCATGAATAAATATTTCACCATGCATTAATTAAATCCTTTTTAACTTGGCGAAGGCTGCCGCCATACTGTTATTATCGCTTACTTGTCCCCGATTGGAATTTTGGCGTGGCTGTTGATTATTATAGCCATTATTTTGAGCTGGAGCTTTACGCTGTGTTACAGGGATATTAAGTTTATTCAAGCCCTTCATGGTTAATGCAATACGTTTTCGTTTAACATCAACCTCTTCAACACGTACCTTAACAATCTGTCCAACTTTTAATACATCATTCGGATTTGCCACATATTGATCAGCAATTGCAGAGATATGTACCAGACCATCCTGATGAACACCAATATCAACGAAAGCACCAAAATTAGCGACATTGGTGATAACGCCTTCAAGCTCCATCCCGATTTGTAAATCACTAATTTCATTAACGCCATCTTTAAATGCAGCAGTTTTAAATTCTCCACGCGGATCACGCCCTGGCTTTTCAAGCTCTTTAAGGATATCGGTAATTGTCGGCAATCCATATTTATCGCTTACAAAATCAGTAGGTTTTATTGTATTGAGTAATTGTGTGTTACCAATCATTTCAGCAAGAGGAACTCCCAGTTTTTGAGAGATTGTTTCGACTAATGAATAACTTTCAGGATGCACTGCCGATTTATCTAATGGGTTTTCACCATCATTAATGCGTAGAAATCCTGCGCATTGTTCAAAAGTTTTGTCACCAAGGCGGCTAACTTTGGTTAATTGTTTACGGCTGGTAAATTTACCATTACTATCACGGTAACTTACGATATTATTAGCAATAATTGAATTTAATCCGGCTACTTGCGCTAATAATGGCGCTGATGCGGTATTTACATCCACTCCAACTGCATTCACACAATCTTCCACTACATTATTGAGACTACTAGCTAAGCGGCTTTGATTGACATCGTGCTGATATTGACCAACACCAATTGATTTAGGATCTATTTTTACCAGCTCTGCTAATGGATCTTGTAAGCGACGGGCAATTGAGACTGCACCGCGTAAGCTAACGTCCATGTCCGGGAATTCCTTAGCCGCAAATTCTGAAGCCGAATAAACTGATGCTCCAGCTTCTGAAACAACTACAATCTGAACATTAATATTTTTAAATTCTTTACACAGGTCTTTAACTAATTGCTCAGTTTCACGTGAGGCTGTTCCATTTCCAATGCTGATTAATTCTGCTTTATATTTATCACATAATTTAGCGATGGCTAGCATTGCATCTTCGCGATTTTTAGTGAATGGATAGATTACTGCAGTATCTAACACTTTGCCGGTATTATCAATTACTGCAACTTTTACTCCGGTACGAATACCAGGATCAAGCCCAATCGTAGTTTTACTTCCTGCTGGTGCTTGTAAGAGTAAGTTATGCAAATTAGTTGCAAAAACTTTAATTGCTTCTTCATCGGCACGTTCACGCATATTGGTGAGTAGCTCATTTTCTAATGATGGAAAAATTTTTGCTTTCCATGCCAAGCGTACACAGTCACGTAACCAACTACCTGCTGTTTTATGTTCATCAATCGCAAATTCATCATTAATTAATTGATCGTAAGCGGAAAATTCACCACGGGCTAGAGTATGCTGCTCAGGATATTCGATTGCCATACTCAAAAAACCTTCGTTATTGCCGCGAAGTATTGCTAATGCTCGGTGTGATGGCACATTTTTTACCAGTTCCTGATGAGCAAAGTAATCAGTGAATTTAATTCCTTCTTCTTCCTTACCTTCGATTACTTTAGCGCAAATCAAAGCTTCATGGTTGAGTCTTGCGCGAAGTTTAGCTAAGAGAGCAGCATTTTCGGCGAATATATCTAATACAATATATCGGGCGCCATCCAGTGCATCTTGTGCGGTATTGATATTTGCATCTGGATTAAGATAATCATTGGCTAGAACTAATGGATCGTGATCTTGATTTTCAAGTAATGCCAATGCAAGCGGTTCCAAACCAGCTTCTTTGGCAATCTGCGCTTTAGTGCGGCGCTTAGGTTTATATGGTAAGTATAGATCTTCCAATGTAGTTTTGTTATCTGCGGCTAAAATTGCTTGTTCAAGCTCGGGAGTAAGTTTTCCTTGTTCCTGAATTGATTTTAAGATTGTTTCGCGACGTTCATCCAATTCACGTAAATAGACTAGCTTCTCAGCAAGTAAACGTAGTTGGGTATCATCTAGTCCACCAGTTGCCTCTTTACGATAACGGGCGATAAATGGAACAGTTGCACCCTCATCAAGGAGTGCAATAGTACTGTTAACTTGATATTCATTGATGTTTAACAAATTGGCTAAACGAGTTGCAATACTTAATAACATAGTCAAATCCTAAGATAATCTTTAATACAGGGCTTAATTGTAAATTATTAGTGCGGTGCTGTGTGTACTAATTAGCTAAATCGGGTACTTAGCTCTTCTAAACTAAGTGCTTGCAATAATTGCTTGAGTTTTTGTGCTGCTGCTGGATTATTTGAGCGCGTTTTTTTAGCCAAAATCAGCTCATTTTTCATCGAATGTTCCCAACCGACTAATTCAGTTACTGTAACGCTATATCCGTGAGCTTCAAGTTG
>CAZTBH010000024.1:12460-42265 GCA_964611845.1 uncultured Neisseria sp. | reverse complement strand
AACCCTCGATACGCTTTTGGGCGTATGCTCCCTTAGCAGGGGAGTGCCTTCGACCTCTCGGCCATCTCTCCACGCCGCAAAGCTTTTCGCTTAGAGAACCGTATTATAGCCAAGTGTCATAGCTGTGTCAAATAAATTTTGAAATAATTATCAGTTGTAGAGTGGTTGCTAATATTAACTTCTTGCTTTGTTTGAGATAATAAAATCAAGATAAATATGCATTTTTAGAATAAATTATTGTTAATTTATAAAATACCCGCTATAATATGCACCTTTAAGAAAAAGAAGTTTGGTATTCCCAATTAATTTACGAGTTGTTGGTGAACATACATTTTTAATAGGTTAGCTGTCACGGAGATGGCGGTCTAATGTTTTACATGGGGTGTCTATGCCTAAATTATTGAATCCTGAGTTAATGACTGATGCTGATATTTTAAATATGCCTGAAGAAGATTATATGAATGAAGTTCAATTGGCATTTTTTAAAAACAGATTATTATCATTAGAATCTGAAATGGTTGATAATGCTAAAAAGACAACGCAGGCATTTCAAGAACAGGATACTAATTATATTGCAGATCCTTCTGATCGTGCAACGATTGAAGAGGAATACGCATTAGAGTTACGCACGCGTGACCGTGAACGCAAACTATTACAAAAAATTCGTTCTGCATTAGAATCAATTGAAAATGGTGATTATGGCTTTTGTGAAGATACAGGTGAACCAATCGGAATTAAGCGTTTAATTGCCCGTCCTACTGCTAGTTTGAGTATTGAGGCACAAGAGCGTCGAGAGAAAATGCAAAAACACTTTGCTGAAGAATAATAAAAAATGCCCATATCGGGCATTTTTTATTTGTTGAGAGGAAAGCCTAGTTCTTTCCATTCGCGAATTCCGCCGTCCATTGATGCAACATTGCTATAACCCATTTGTTGCAAATTATATGCGGATAGTGCAGAACGAAATCCACCACCACAATAAAGAATTATCTCACTGTTTTTATCACTAATATTAGCGGCAATATCTCGCTCTAAAATTCCCCTGCCAATGTGGATTGCCTTTGGAATATGCGATACAACCCATTCATGATCTTCGCGTACATCAATAAAAACAAATTTTTCGCCATTGTCAAATTTTTGTTTTACTTGTAATACGGTTAGTTCTTTGATAAGTGGGCGTACCTCATCTACCAATCCCTGAAATGACATGTCATGTTGCATCTAAATACTCCTTTTTGAATTAAATAATTTTTGCGTTAATTAGTTTACTAGATAGCTCATTTAGGGCTTTACCACGATGGCTAATTTTATTTTTTATATTGGGTTCTAATTCGGCAGCAGTTGCGTTATATTCTGTGACATAAAATATTGGATCGTAACCGTGTCCATTGTGACCTTTTGGATGCTCCGTAATACTTCCTGAAAAAATTCCTTCGGCAATAATTGGCTGTGGATCTTCACTACTTCTGACAAATACTAATGAGCAATAAAAATAAGCCTCTCGATTTTGGGTGTCACGCAGCTCGTGAAGTAGTTTATCAATATTAGCTTGATCTGATTTTGGTTCTCCAGCATAGCGTGCAGAATATATTCCAGGAGCACCACCAAGTACTGTGACACATAAACCAGAATCATCAGCAAGCGCTGGAAGTCCGGTAACGCGAGCGCAATGACGCGCTTTGTGGAGTGAGTTTTCAACAAATGTGGTAAATGGTTCTTCAATCTCCGGAACATTAAGACTAGCTTGCGGAATAACTTCGACGTTATATTGAGCAAATATCTGTTGAAATTCTTTAATTTTACCTGAGTTGGCAGAAGCTATAACTATTTTTTGCATAATTGTCCTTCCATGGTGGGATTCATTCTTTTGTAATAGCGCAAAGGGGAATTTACCCAGAGATAATATGGTTATTGCTAAAAGCAAGCTAATGGGGTAAAATATAGGCTATTCAAAGTTCATTTTATCTATTAGTGGCGTCATTTTAACATGTCGTAATCCAATGTGTTTTTAGTTTATTTAAAATAAAGGTGAGAGAATATGGAATTTAAAAAAATAACTGATCTGCAATTAAACGGAAAAACTGTGTTTATTCGTACAGATATGAACGTCCCACTTAAAGATGGCAAAGTTAGTGATGATACACGAATTCGAGCAGGGTTGACGACGATTAAATATGCGCTGGATAATGGAGCAAATGTTATTGTTGCAACTCATTTAGGTCGCCCAACTGAAGGGGAAGTTGCTCAAGCGGATATGGTGAAACCTGTTGCTGATGATTTAGCTAAATTGCTTGGGGTTAATGTACCCGTAGTTGCTGATTGGCAAAATAACGGAGTTGATTTTTCGGCGAGCCGGGTTGTGATGCTTGAAAATGTACGCTGTAATAAAGGCGAAAAGAAAAATGTTGATGAATTAGGTAAGCAGTATGCTGCTTTGTGTGATATTTTTTGTTATGATGCTTTTGCCACGGCTCACCGCGCAGAAGCTTCAACTAATGCAATAGGCAATAATGCCAAACAAGTCTGTGCTGGGTTGTTGATGTCTAAAGAGCTAGATTCATTGGCGAAAGCTGTTGCCACTCCTGCTAAACCTGTGGTGGCGGTAGTTGCTGGCTCTAAGGTTTCGACTAAATTAACCATTTTGGACAATCTTGCCGATAAAGTAGATGTGTTGATTGTTGGCGGCGGTATATTAAATACGTTCTTGTTGGCAAAAGGTGCCAAAATTGGAGCATCTTTGATAGAGGCTGATTTAGTTACCGAAGCTAAGAAAGTAATGGATAAAATGGAAGCACGTGGTGCCAAGGTTCCATTACCACAAGATGTAGTTGTTGCCACAGCATTCAGTGCTGATGCTAAAGCCATAGAAAAAGCCGTAGCTGACGTTTCTGAAAATGAAATGATTTTAGATATAGGTTCAAAATTTGCAAACGAATTAGCGGATATTCTGAAAAATGCCGGAACGATTATCTGGAATGGTCCGGTTGGAGTTTTTGAGTTTGACCAATTTGCGAATGGAACTAAAGTTGTTGCAGAGGCAATTGCCGAGTCAAAAGGATTTAGTTTAGCAGGTGGTGGCGATACGATTGCTGCAATTAATAAATTTGATATTTTTGATAAAATCAGCTATGTATCTACAGCTGGTGGTGCGTTATTGGAGTTCTTGGAGGGTAAAGAATTACCTGCAGTAACCTTATTAACTAGTCGTTCTGATAAATAGGTAATTAGTAACAGCTCAGATTTAGTGCTCTGCAGTAATTATTAATGCAGAGCATTTCTATTTTTGCTTTGGGAAATATACTCAAGCAGATTGGAAATATTGGTAGGCGATTTACGACGAAGCTTACTAGTTAGTTGTGAGAGATGGGCAAATTAACGACCCAGAATGATGGATCTGATTGAGCGTATCTGGCCTGGTTTAAATTATCATGCCTATATGCCTACATTCTAAGGTATAATAAACGGATTATTATACTCTAAATAAACAGTTTACGTTATTTAGTATTTGATAAAGTGAATTAAAACAATTCGTTGAACTATGCGTATTGGCTTGTTGTTATGGCAAAGATCAATTAAATACCATGCTATTTATAAAAACATTTGGCAGATTTGGCGTCGAGTGTAGCATGTGCATTAAAGATTTATGAATTTTAAAATATAATTAATTAAGAGGCAAAAATGACAGTTTATTCAGTTAAACAATTGATGAGTGAAGAGGTTCAAGTTGGTAGCGAAGTTTGTGTCCGAGGATGGGTAAGATCTCGCCGCGATTCAAAAGCTGGATTATCATTTGTTACTTTATCTGATGGTTCTTGTTTTGAGACGGTGCAGTTGGTGGTTGAGTCAAAACTAGCTAATTACGAATCAGAAATTTTGAATTTAACTAAAGACTGTGCGGTCATTGCTTATGGGACACTTGTTGCATCCCAAGGTGGCGGACAGAAGTTTGAGATTCAGGCAAATAAAGTTGAAATAACAGGTTTTGTTGAAAATCCAGATACTTATCCAGTATCACCAAAACGTCATACTGTTGAATATTTGCGGGAACATGCGCATCTGAGAATCCGAACTAACTTGATATCTTCTGTAATGCGTATTAGAAATACTGTATCAATGGCGATACATGATTATTTACAGAGTAATGGTTTTTATTGGGTACATACTCCGCTGATAACTGCTTCCGACTGTGAAGGCGCGGGAGAATTATTTAAAGTAACAACATTGGATTTGGCGAATCCGCCGCGGGATGACAAAGGACGAGTTGATTTTAAACAGGATTTCTTTGGTCGTGAATCATATTTGACCGTATCAGGGCAGTTAAATGTTGAAACTTATTGCATGGGATTATCTAAAGTTTATACTTTTGGACCAACTTTTCGTGCTGAAAATTCTAATACTACCCGTCATTTGGCAGAGTTCTGGATGGTTGAACCGGAAATCGCTTTTGCCAATTTGATGGATAATGCCGAGCTGGCACAGGGAATGTTAAAACACGTTTTTAAAACGGTGTTAAACAAGAATAGTGATGATATGGGATTCTTTGCGCAGTTTATTGATCAAAGCGTGGTCACTAGGTTGGAACAAATGGTAAATGATGATTTTGAGATGATTACCTATACCGATGCAATTAAACGCTTGGAAAATTCTGGTAAGCAATTTGAAAATCCTTTGTACTGGGGTGTTGATATGGCATCTGAGCACGAGCGCTATTTGTGTGAAGAGCTTGTTGGTAAACCAACCATTGTAACTAATTATCCAAAAGACATTAAAGCCTTTTATATGCGACAAAATGAGGATGGTAAAACCGTTGCCGCTATGGATATTTTAGCGCCAGGTGTTGGCGAAATCATTGGTGGCGCACAGCGTGAAGAGCGTTACGATATATTAGTTGCACGGATGAAGGAAATGGGCATTGATCCTGAAGCCTTGGCTTGGTATTTAGATTTACGTCGTTTTGGCAGTGCGCCGCATGCAGGTTTTGGCTTAGGGTTGGAGCGAGCTGTAAGCTATATTACTGGTGTACAAAATGTACGGGATATTATTCCATTTCCACGTACGCCTAAAAGTGCAGCATTTTAATTATTTATTGCAGGATTTTTTTAATGATAAAGATTATCAAATTAACGACCTATTTAGGATTATTTAGTGCTTTGCTCATAGGCTGTGCTCAGACGCCCAACAATGTTAGCTTAACTGTTGCACAGGGGCAGTGTGTTACCGGTGCCTACCCTGGCTATGAAAGTCAGGCAACTCTCTATTCCGCTGCGTTTCCAATGAATGGTTCATTACCTGGAACGTCTCCCTATTGTGCAGCAGTAACTATTACCAATAATAATAGTGGTCAGAATGCAAATAACATTCAAATCTATCAAAGTGGTCTTTATGTCTCTTTTCCGAGCTTAGCAAATGGTGCTGGAGTAACGAGCGCTACAAGTATGGTCGATTTTAATGCGGCAGGCATACCTCAATCTAGCTTTGCTTATACTCAACAGCAACTGTTTAATCTGAGCTTATTTGATCCTAAAAATTGTGTTACTACCCAAGGTGCGAACGTGCAAACGCTCAATGCGAATGGCGGAAGCTGTACTTTCTATCTACAGTTAAGTGGCGAATCAATGCCTATTGGGGTTTATCCAATCTCATTAACACTTAACTATACTAATGGCAATACTAATTACTCGGTAGCGACAAATATTAATCAGCGCGCAAATTTATATCTTGGTGGAATATTTAGTTCAAATATAGCAATTACTAATGCTGGTACAACTTCTCCAACCGCCAATTCAATTATATCAGCAAGCTCTCCAGAGCAATATGGCGTAACTTCGTTAACCCGAGATCCGTATGGTATGGTATACAGTGGCGATATCCTAGGAAATGTTTATAAGTATAACGGTGCAACGGCTAGCTCTTGGACTGCAATTAGTGGTTTGCCATCTGTTGGTCAATCACCGGTTGCGGCTCTGGCTACTGATAGTAGTGCTAATTTATATGTAGTAAACAATGCTGGACAGGTTTCTCAGGTTACACCTAGCTTGGTGGTTAATTCAATGGGTAGTATTCCTATAACTGTGGATCACCCACCAACTTCAATGCAAGTTTTCTCAGGTAGTAGTTTGTTAATTTCTGCTGGAAATGATATTTATGCATGTAATTTAGCTTCGATTTCAGCTAACTCTTGTAATAGCACTCCATATGCGCAAGCCCCAGAGTCAATTAATCAAATGATCGCAACAAATACCTTAACCATAGCAACGGTTCGAAATGTTTATCAATATACTGGCGCTGGTACATTACCTTGGACTCCCATTTCTTCTGGTCTAGCAGGTAATGATATCCAATCAATCGCTCAATTTGTAAATGGCTCGACGGGAATAACTACTTGGTATGCTGGGATTACTCAGATTGAGAGTATCAATAGTTCAATTTATTCTGAAAGTAATGGTTCTACGTTTACTCCATTGGCGAGTTCTTCCGGAGCGATTGTTTCTGGGGGTGTTAGCCAGATTGTCACCGACGCAGCACAGGGACTTTTTGTTTCAGGTCTTGCATTATCCAGTAGTGATTTTAGTGGACAAACCTATTTGGCATACGCCGCATCAAACTATTTGGGGGTGTTATCTGCTACACCATGGGTTGCTATTAGTGGAATTGGTGGCGGTGCAGTTTTGACATTGCAAACTGCTTCACAGTTAACTTCATATTAGTATAATGGAGTAGAATATGAAAAATAAAATTTTAATGATTGTTCCTCTGGTTTTAGTTGCCTGCGGTGTACAGAATAATATTACTTTCAGCACTATAACAGGTACTTGTGCAGATGGCACAACCAGTGCTCCATATTGTATGGGTGTAACGATACAAAATAATAGTGGTGGTCAAAATTGGATTACTAATACTAACTTCCCAATTAATAATCTAACTCTTAGTGTAACTGGCCCCTCAAATGTTGGATATCCAAGCTCGCAAGGTTCTAATTTTGATCCTAATAATTGTTTAGGTAGTACGGTTGCGCCAGGTGAAAGTTGTACTTTTTATTTATGGCTGCAGGGGGAATCCGCTGCTATTGGGCAAAAACCAGTTGTAGGTCTAACGGCAAACTACACTATTAACGATACCTTGTTTGGTGGAGGTTCTTCTACGGCAAGTTCTTCACTCAACTTATTTGAACTTCCAACATTATTAATTTCTACCAGCAATGGCTGGGTTGAGTCTTATAATGTTAATAATGGTTTCTCATCGTTTGCAAATTACCGTGGTGAATCTGAAAATATTGCGAATGCGTACACCAATGATAATTATTATGGATTTTTGTACTTAGCTGGAAATAATGGTATCTATCTATCTGGTAATGGTAATTATGTACTTAATGCTACTAACCAATCAACCTCAATTAAAGGGGCAAGTAATTTGCTTATGAATGGTCAGACCATTTACGCGGTACCAACTGGATCATTATCGACATCTGTTTATAATGCTGGAATACAAAAGGAATCATTTAGCTGGCAGACTTATGCCAGTGGTCTTACTAATGCGGCAACAAACGTAAGTACAATTAATGGTAATCGTATATTTGTTGGTCAAAGTAATACTCCTTCAGTCTTTGTCTGCTTAAATCCTACTGGTAGTACCACCACGAGCTGTATTGCCGAAGGTACCTCTATACCAGGCGCCAGTTCACTTAATGTCCTAGCGTATAGTAATTTAGGAACAGCAAATGGAGGGCAGACTGTACTAACTGGGTTAGTGGCAGGTACAAACAATGGTCTGTGGGTGGAATCAGGCACAGTAGGTACAGCAACTAATGGATGGTTACAAGTTCAGGTGGGTGGTAACGGTAGTCTAATTTCTAACTCAATCAACAAAATTGTAGCAGATAATTCCTTAAACTTATACATAGTTGATTCAAATAATAACTTCTATATAATGACGGTAAATGGCGGTAATTCTGCAACTCAGAAAACAAACTGGACATTACCGAGCGGAACTTCAGTTGCCGCTATGGTTTATGATAATACGGGGCAAACTCTATATCTCACAACTCCTAGTGGTATGATTTATGGTTGTAGTAATCTAGCTGGCGGTGGGGCATGTACTGCTGTTGGTCAAGCTGCTCTGACTTCTGGTGTTCAAGGGTTAAGCATTGTAACTTCCTTGAGTTCGTGGTGATTATGACATATAATTATAAACAAGCAAAATTTTATACCACGGTAAATGATTTAAAAAGTTTACCGCAAGTAAATCATGAGGTTGCGATTGTGGGGCGTTCTAATGCAGGTAAGTCGAGCTTGCTTAATACGCTCACCAATCAGAATCGCTTGGCATATACCTCAAAAACGCCGGGAAGAACGCAACATATCAATTATTTTGAAATTAGTAATGGAGTGTATTTAGTTGATTTGCCGGGATATGGCTATGCTAAAGTGCCGGAAAAAATTCGTGATCATTGGGTGCACCTCTTAGGGGATTATTTACAGTTTCGCGCTGAGATTGTTGGTCTTGTCCTGATTATGGACGCGCGTCACCCACTAAAAGATCTAGATCTACAAATGATTGAATTTTTTTCTCATAGTGGCAAACCTTTGCATGTAGTACTTTCTAAAGCAGATAAATTAAGCAATCAAGAGCGCACCAATACCTTGCGCTCAGTACAAAAAGCGATTGCTGAATATGGATTTATTAATCTAAGTGTTCAGCTTTTTTCTTCGTTAAAGAAAACTGGCGTGCCAGAATTGGAAGATAAGCTGAACGAATGGCTTACATGATATTTTGAACCTGCTCTCGTATTTGTTCGATGAGAACCTTGAGGTCAACTGCTTTTTGCGTGGTTTCAATAGCAACAGACTTGGAACCAAAGGTATTGGCTTCACGGTGCATTTCTTGGCAGATAAAATCTAAGCGTTTACCTATTTGCCCGCCTTTATTTAATAATGCATTAAATTCATTCACATGAGCTTGCAGGCGCTCAACCTCTTCACTCACATCCATTTTTTGACAGAAAAAAGCAAATTCTTGCTGTAGTCTAGCATCATTGATTTCACTCTCTTGCATAAACTCAGTCAGTCGTTGTCTAAGCTTTGCCTGATATTCAGAAGTTACTTTAGCAAGCATTGGCTTAATTTGTACCACTATTTCACTAATTTGCGCTAGTCTCGAACTAAGTAACTGTTGTAATTTATCACCCTCAATTGACTGTGTTTGAACGAATCTAGTTAAGAGTACCGCAAACTCGGCTAACAAAGGTTCCTGTATTTCATCAGTTTCAAATTGTGCTTGAGTTAAAATTCCCGGTAAGGCTAATATTTGCGAGGTAGTGAGCGAAGCTTGACTTACTCCGTATGCTTCAATTTGTGTAACTACATTCAAATATTTTTGCAATAAAGCATGATTTAACTCTAGTTCACTGTTTTGATTTTGATTATCTTTCAAGAATAATTTGATGTCAATTTTACCACGATTTATGTATTGTGCGATCAAAGTTCTTAATTGATTTTCTAGTGGCTTAAACTCTTCGGCTGATTTGATAGTAATATCCAAAAATCGGTGGTTAACAGATTTTATTTCCAACTGTACGGTAGCTGAGTTTATTTGAATCTGGTTTGCTGCATAACCAGTCATGCTGTAAATCATAATTTTGCTTTCAATAATTTATGTTAAAATAACGCACATTATTATATACCATTCGATTTTATTGGAAAATTTAGTTTATATAAAGCTCAAATGAGTATTCAGGGAATAAATTGTTGCTTCTTTAAATTTGGCAGTTTCTTTTAAATGGAATTATTAGATGCGTAAATTCTTAATCCTTATGGGATGCAGTGTCGGTTGTGCATATGCACTTGGCGATGGCTTTTATGTCGGAGTTGATGGTGGGGTTGCTTTTCAAAATTTCATCTATAATAATTCTACTCTCAGCAGCCAACTTGGTGCAACAGGATTGGTAGTATCAGGAACTGCGCCTGGTGCACAACTTGGTGCTTTTGGTGGGTATATGTTTGATCAGCACTGGGGCATTGAAGGAGGGTATCAATATATGTTTAACTCCTCTAATATTACAGGTGCTGGAATTGGCAATTTGGGTGGTTCAAGCAATTATAACTTAAATGCTCAGTTAGTTGATTTATTGGCCGTTGGTCGTCTACCAATAGAGGATAGTAATTTTGCCGTATTTGGTAAATTAGGTATGGCATATGCCAGCGCAGAGTTTGGGCAGTATTGCACCAGTGCCGCTTGTGCTACTGGAGGTCTTCCATCAGGTAGTGGCTTTACGGTTGCGGGTGGGATAGGGCTTCAATATATGTTTACACGCCATTGGGATATGCATGTTGAAATGATGAATTATGGTGGAATTATGCCAATCAATATTACCAGTGGTGGTACAACTATTGGTGGTTGGTCTGATACTAGCTTAACATTAGCTGGGGCATGGCATTTCTAATAAAACTGTACTCATCGTCTTTTTTTATCAATTCTTCACGTTCAGGAATCAAATAAAATACTATGAGTTTATATATTGAATAGGATTATATAATGGCACGTGTAGTTGTTTACTCTAAAGAGACTTGTCCGTATTGTGTTATGGCAAAAAATTTATTGAATCAAAAAGGCGTAAATGAAATCGAAGAAATTCGAATTGATTTATTGCCTGAAGAGCGTGACAAAATGATTGAAATTACTGGGCGGATGACTGTTCCACAAATTTTTATCGGTGCAACTCATGTTGGCGGCTTTGATGATTTGGCAAAATTAAATCGTAGTGGTGAGTTGGATAAGTTATTAAATAGTTAAATAATTATTGTTTATGTAAAATATTTTTGTTAATTTTTATTTTTGAAAGTGAATGTTATTATGACCGAACAAGCTAATCAACCAGTATTTAGTTTAGATAAAATTTATGTAAAAGACGTATCTTTGGAAGTTCCTAATGCTCCACAAATTTTTCTTAATCGTGAACAGCCTAATATTGAATTAAACATTAGTTTTAATACTGAAAAAATTGAAGATGGCGTTTACCAAACTGTATTGCACGGTGTGGTTAATGCTAAAATTGGTGAGCAACAAATGTTTTTAATCGAAGTTGATCAAACTGGTATTTTCCAACTGCGCAATATTCCTGAAGATCAAATCGATTTGCTCCAAAATATTGAGTGTCCAAATATGTTGTTTCCGTATTTACGCGAAACAGTGACAGACCTAACTAATAAAGCAGGCTTTCTGCCAGTTATTTTGGCACCTATTAATTTTGCTTACTTATATCAACAAAAGCAAGCACAATTAAGTACGCCAAGCACAACTTCAGTTAATTAATTCTAGTTGTTAATTGAATGCAGATTGCTGTTTTAGGAGCTGGGTCATGGGGCTCAGCTCTTGCTATTGCGGTGAGCCATGTAGCTGATAGTGTATTACTGTGGTCACATAACCCACAGCAAGTTGATTATTTGCAGTCGCATCGTAATAACCCATCTTATCTTCCAGCAGAAATAATTTTTCCTGCTAATGTTTATTTCCCTGTTAGTTTTAATGAATGCTGCAGTGCAGATTTATTAATAATTGCCACTCCCCTAAATGCGGTACGAGAGATATTACAACAACTAAAACAATCCTCAGGATGCATACCGAATATTTTTTTGGTGAGTAAAGGTTTTGAAGCCAGTACTGGTTTACTGCCCCATCAAATAGTAGTACAAGAATTAGCTGGCTTTGAACGTTACGGCTTGTTGATTGGTCCATCTTTTGCTAAAGAGGTTGCACTTGGATTGCCAACAGCAATTACTCTAGCTGCCCCAGCACTTGAGTTTGCAGTATCGTGGATGAATAAACTACAAAATATTCCTAATTTTCGTATTTATGCTCATGATGATGTTATTGGTAGCGAGGTTGGTTCTGCGGTTAAAAATGTGTTGGCAATCGCAGTAGGAATAGCCGATGGTCTATCATTAGGCTATAACGCACGAGCTGCATTGATTACCCGTAGTTTAAATGAATTAGCATCCCTGGTGTTGGCATTAGGTGGCAGACGTGAAACAATTTATGGCTTAACCGGGATAGGTGATTTGATTTTAACCTGTACTGGAGATTTATCACGTAATCGTAAAGTTGGTCAAGAGCTGGCGCTCGGTAAGTCGATTGATGAGATTGTTACTAGCCTAGGGCATGTAGCAGAAGGCGTCTCCACTGCACGTGAAATCTATCTCAAAGCCCAAGCACTAGAGATTGACATGCCGATAGTTGCATGTGTCTATCGAATTATTTATCAAGAAGCTAATATTTTACAGGAAGTTAGCCAATTATTGAGTCGTCAACCAAAAAGTGAATTTATAGGTGATAATGCATGAAGAAAGTATTGTATTTAGTATTGGGGTTTACTAGCATGGCAGTGTTTGCTGATGCTAATAGTATTTTGGATGGTTTTTTAACTCAGGCTAAAACCATGAAAGCAGATTTCAGCCAGACTGTAATTAGTGGTAAAAAATCGCGAACTACTACAGGGACGATGGAAATTGCTAGACCAAATAAGTTTCGCTGGGAATATACTCAAGATCAGCAACTAATAGTGAGTGATGCACAAAAAATATATATTTATGATAAGCCGCTGCAACAAGTTACCGTAAAGGCATTGGGTCAATCAATTGACAAATCACCTGCGGCAGTTTTGGCGGGCGCAAATAATATTCGCTCATTATATAAAGTCAGTGAGGTAGCAAGTCAAGGTGATAATTTGAGTTGGATTCAAATTGAACCTAAGGCGGCAAATGATAATAATGGCTTTCAGATTGTTATGATGGGATTTAGTTCGCAAAATCAATTAAAATCAATGAAGTTTACTGATAATTTTGGGAATAAAACTAATTTGAAATTTTCAAATCTACAAACCGGAGTTAAGATCCCGGATAGTGATTTCCAGTTTAAGATTCCAGCTGGGGTAGATGTTGCTGAACAATAGTTTAGCGCTATAATTTTCAATTTAGGTATAGATATATTGTAATTGTTAAAAATATACAAAAAAAATATGAGCATGGATAAAAATGAAACATAAAGTAAAGCGAATCCATTTTATTGGTATTGGTGGCGTTGGAATGTCTGGCATTGCAGAAGTCTTATTTAATCTAGGTTATGAAGTTTCGGGCTCTGATGCTGGACAAAGTTATAATACCGACCGACTTGAGCAAGTAGGAATTAAAGTATTTATTGGGCATGCAGCAAGTAATGTCGGTAATGCAGATGTGATTGTTACCTCTACTGCGATTGATAAATCTAACCCTGAAATTAGTTATGGACTGGAACATCGAATTCCAATAGTACCGCGTGCACGAATGTTGGCTGAGCTAATGCGTTTTAAATACGGTATTGCTATTGCTGGGACACATGGTAAAACTACTACCACTAGTATGGCTGCGGAAGTTTTAAAAGAGTGTGCGCTAGATCCAACTTTCATTATCGGTGGTAAATTAGCTACTACTGGTTCTAATGCCAAACTTGGCTCAGGTGATTATTTGGTTGCTGAAGCTGACGAGTCAGATGCTTCGTTTTTATTTTTAAATCCAATGATTTCAGTTGTGACCAATATTGATTTAGATCATATGGATACTTATGACCATGATGAAAACAAATTAAAGCAAGCTTTTATTGACTTTTTACGGTTGCTACCATTTTATGGACGGGCTATTGTCTGTGGTGAAGATCGCCGGATTCAAGAGATCATCTCTTCAGTAAATCGTCCACTGACAACCTACGGTTTAAGTGATAAATTTGATATTTATGCTAGTGATATTAAAGCTTCTGGTAGTGCAATGGAATATACGCTTTATGTAAAATGGTTGCAACTAAGTTATCCAATACGAGTTAATATGCCTGGTATACATAATGTTTTAAATTCTTTGGCGGTAATTGCGCTGGCATTGGAGTGTGACGGCCAAATTGAAGATATTGCCAGAGGGCTGGCTAATTTTCATGGTGTTGGACGCCGTTGTCAACATTATCCAAATATTGTTAAAGATGGTAAAACTGCATTGTTGGTTGATGATTATGGGCATCACCCTGTTGAAGTTAAAGCGACTATTAGCGCTCTACGCGGTGCATATCCAGATAAACGCTTGGTAGTTATTTTTCAGCCACATCGTTATACTCGAACTCGCGATTTATTTGATGATTTTGTTTCAGTATTAACTGGTGTTGATCAACTGATTATAACTGAAGTTTATCCAGCAGGTGAAAAACCAATTGCGCTGGCGGATGGTAGATCATTAGTGCGTGCGATTCGATTACAAGGTAATGAGAATGCTATTTTTGCTGAAGATATTGAGGATGCTAAAGCTAAATTAAATATTGTGCTACAAGATGATGATTTAGTTGTGACGATGGGTGCAGGAAGCATTGGTAAATTACCAGCAATGTTAACTGCTCACCCTATGCAGTAATAACGTCGTCACAAGGCTCCTCATGTACTTTTTATGTACACTACGTCGCCTTGTTCCTAACTCTTACAGCATATTATGGCAGTTATGGGTGGGTTACCTTTATAAAAATCATTTGGAGATTAAGCATGTCAAATAAAAATAAATATGGAAAAGTTGCCGTTTTAATGGGTGGCAATACCACTGAGCGTGAAGTATCTTTTATGAGCGGCAAAGCTATTTTGGCATCACTTATTAAAAGTGGGGTTGATGCTTTTGCTTTTGATCCTGCGGAAGAGCCATTGGAAAATTTGAAAAAACATGGTTGTGATCGTGCATTAATCATAATTCATGGTAAAAATGGCGAAGACGGTAAATTGCAGGGAGCTTTGGAGTATTTGCAAATTCCTTATACTGGTTCTGGTGTAATGGCCAGCGCTATTGGAATGGATAAATATCGCACTAAAATGATCTGGAGTTCTTTGGGTATCCCCGTTGCCAAATCACAATTTGTGGAAAAAATAAACTATAATCCAGATGCTTTTAAATTAGATTTACCGTTACCAGTTATTGTAAAACCTGCTGATGATGGTTCAACGCTTGGGTTTAGTAAAGTTTACAAGCCGGAGGAACTGATTCCCGCGATTAATTATGCTTTTGAAAAATCAAATAAGATTTTGATTGAAGAAATGATAATTGGTGATGAATTTACAATCACTATTGTTGATGGTAAGATTTATCCAATTATAAAAATCGAAGCACCACAAGGTGAATATGATTTTGAACATAAATACTATAGCGATGAAACTAAATATCTGTGTAATTATGATTTGGGTGCAATTCAGCCTCAAATTGAAGCGTTAGCATTGCGTGGTTATCATGGTGTTGGTGCTAGTGGGGTTGCGCGCTCAGACTTTATGATTAATCGTGATGGACAAGTTTATTTCTTAGAAATTAATACGCTTCCAGGAATGACAGGACATAGTTTAGTGCCTCAATCAGTTGCTGCTGTGGGTATTGATTTTGATAAGCTTTGTTTGATGATCCTTGATGGAGCTGGGCTTGGTAAGTAAACTATCTAATTTAAGCTTTGGGAATACCCAGTTTAATAATCGTATTGCCTATCTAATCAACTTTTTGAGCGTAGTAATTTTTATCTACTGTGGTGCTCACTTTGTGGTTAGGAATTGGTTTACGGTTAACAAGATAGTTATTGAAGGTAGTGTTAATCATATTACTCCAGTGCAATTATCATATATTGCGCATAATAAACTACATGGTACTTTTTTCACTTTGGATATTCAGGAATTAAAGTCTGAGTTTGAAGAGTTGCCATGGGTTTCTGAAGTAAGCGTTAAGCGTCATTTTCCACATACGGTAATTGTTAAGCTCAAAGAGTATCAGGCGATTGCGCGTATTGGTGATGATAACCTACTTGCTGAGAATGGTGTAGTTTTCGATGGTGCAGATGATAGTCTTGATTTACCCATCTTTTATGTGCAGGCTAAGTCATCAGATGATGCGTTAAAGCGCTATTTGCAAATTGAAAGTGTATTAAAGAAGCATGGGGATAAGCTAGCTAAACTTTGGTTAACTACTCCGCGAGTTACTAAATTTACAACAGCTAAAAATTTGAATGTTACGATTTGCGGTGAAAATATCACTAGTAAACTTGTTTTGCTTGATACTTACTGGGATAAACTTCATACACTTAGCCCCAGTTTAAACAGTGTGAATTTTTGTTATAAGAGTGCATTAGCAATAAACTAATAAACCTGCCGCACTATTTATACTGTGGTAGTTCTAAGTAGATAGTTACAAGTTAATTAGTATAGCGATATAAAAAAAGGTTAGATGGATGAGTGGTAAATTAATTTTTGGCTTAGATATTGGTAGTTCCAAAATTATTTCCTTGGTAGGGACTCTTGGGGATAAAGTTAATATTATCGGGCTTAGTAGTTATCATTTTGTAAATAATCCGCGCAATAATGATTTAACTATGATCAGTAATGGCCTAATTTGTGAAGTGGAGCGTGCTGGTACCAGGATTGCACAGACTTTACATGAAGCCCAAATTAGTGCTGATTGTTCGGCTGGTTCGATAATTGTCAATCTAGCCGGAAATCATATTCGCAATATATATTCTCATAGCCATCAGGAAATGGGCAGTCATCCAGTTACCGAAGAAATTATTCGCTACATGGTTAATGAAGCAAAGCAAGTCATGATTCCATCCAATTATGAAATTCTTGATTATGAGATTCAGGAGTACTTGGTTGACGATGATCGCTATACCATCAATCCGCTTGATTTGAGTTGTAATACGATTAATGCTAATTTAAATTTATTTATTGCTGGTAAAACACCATTATCTAATTTACGCAAAGCAATTAGTCATAGCAGTTATGATATTGCTAAAATCGTACCATCGGGCATTCTATCTGGTATGGCAGTTTTAAATCGAGAAGAAAAAGAATTAGGGTGTTGTCTAATTGACATTGGTGCGGGCACTACAGATATTGTTGTGTATGAAAATGGGTTTATTCGTTATTTAAACTCAATCCCTCTTGGTGGTGAAGATATCACTCGTGACATTGCTAGTGTGATGAGAGTTTCTAGAAATCTTGCTGAGGATCTAAAATTTACCCATGGCTCATGTAGTAATCTTGTACATAAAAATAATAATGAGATGATAAATATTATTGATCATCGTGGTGAAAATGTTAATTTATCCCGAAAATTATTGAATGATGTTATTCAGGAACGAGTAAAAGATATTCTTGGTGTTGTTAAAACGCAATTGAATAACAGTAATTTATATGATATAATTAACTCTGGTATCGTCATAACTGGAGGGTCTGCGCTAATTTCTGGAATGAGGGAGTTTAGCAGCAGTTTTTTTGACGTACCTGTTCATATTGGAATTCCAAATTATGAGGGTGATTTTGCTGATATAGTTTGTAGCCCTAAATACAGTAGCGCAGTTGGAGCATTGTACTTTGCCAATGATTTATTAAGTGATAGGCATTTTCAATCAGAACCAGCTTCTGGGATTGAGTTTGGCTCAATGATTAAAAGAATAAAAAATATTTTCAAAAGTATGTAAAGGGTAAAGGGTAAAGGGTTGATAATGAATCAATTTTTTGAAGTGGCAGATAACGAAAGTAATTACAATATTGAAGCGGTGGTTACTCATATTGGTGAAGTAATTAAAGTAATCGGCGTTGGTGGTGGTGGCTGCAATGCTGTTGATAACATGGTTAAAAGCGGTGTTAAACATGTTGAGTTCATATGTGCTAATACTGATGCAAAAGCTTTAAGTCGCAATAGAGCGCATCATCTTATGCAATTGGGTCATAGCCTTACCCGTGGGCTAGGTGCTGGCTCTCAGCCAGAAATTGGTAAAAAAGCGGCAATGGAAGATCGTGAGAAAATGGCGGCTTTACTTAAAGGCACCGATATGTTATTTATTGCCTCAGGCATGGGTGGTGGAACTGGTACTGGTGCTGCTCCGGTGATCGCTGATATTGCAAGAAGCCTGAATATCCTAACTGTAGGGGTTGTGACTCGTCCATTTGAGTACGAGGGTGAAAAACGTCGTAAAACCGCAGATCTTGGGATTGAAGAAATGCGTAAATACGTTGATTCATTGATTGTTATTCCTAATGAAAAGCTGATGACAGAATTAGATGAGGATGTTTCAATGCGTGAAGCGTTTGCTGCTGCTGATGATGTGTTGTGTGGTGCGGTATCAGGGATTACAGAAGTAATTAAAACTCCTGGTTTAATTAGTTTAGATTTTGCGGATGTGAAAACAGTAATGTCTGGTCGCGGATTGGCTATGATGGGATCTGGTGCAGCCAAAGGACAGAGTCGTGCACAGGAAGCAACCGAAAAAGCAATTTATAGCCCATTATTAGATGACCTTTCTTTAGATGGTGCACGCGGTGTATTGGTTAATATTTCATCTGCACCTGGCTCATTAAAAATGCGTGAATATCACGAAATCATTGGAATTATTCAACGTCATATTCATCCTGATTCTGATTTTAAAGCTGGTATGGCTGAGATTGAGGATATGGATGAAGAGGAGATTCGTGTAACTGTTATTGCAACAGGTTTAAATGATTTGCACGTAGCAGATGCGTCGCCATTATTAATGCGTGAAGATGGTGTATCATCAAATGAGGCTGCCACAGCTCAGGTTGATGCTGAGGTTTCAGCTGCAGCTTTGCAACAACAAGATCCATTTGCAAATTTTAATAAAAGTGTATTTTCTACACCTGCCTTTTTCCGGAAAAATCGTTCATGATTTTTCAGCGGACGATCAAAGCGCCAATTAGTGCAATTGGCGTTGGTCTTCATTCTGGGTGTCGAGTTTCTTTGACTTTAAAACCAGCCAAGGCTGATCAAGGAATTACTTTCATCCGTACGGATTTACCCAGTCACCCCACAGTTCACTGTGATCCGTTATTAATAAATGACACACGACTTTCGTCAACGCTAGTAGATGAAAATAAAGTTCGAGTTGGAACTATTGAGCATCTGATGTCTGCGTTTGCATGTTTTGGTATTGATAATATCGTTGTAGAGCTTTCTGCTCAAGAAACCCCGATTATGGATGGCTCTTCTAATTCATTCTTGTACTTGCTCGAACAAGCAGGAATAGCCGAACAAAGTGCAAAAAAACGCTATATCAAAATTAAGCAAGAAATAGAAGTTAAAGATGAAGCTGCTAATAAATGGGTTAAATTTGTGCCATTTGCTGGTTACAAAGTTAAAATTATCACTGATTTTGGCGGACATCCAGTTTTTAAAGAAGAATACAGTACTTTTGAGGCTGATTTTTCCAAACATTCTTATATTGATGAGATAAGTCGTGCACGAACCTTTGGTTTTATGTACGAAGTTGAGTATATGCGCAAAAATGGTCTGGGTTTAGGTGGTAATTTAAATAATGCTATTGTTTTAGACGAAGAATCTGTTTTAAATGAAGGAGGGCTGCGCTTTCCGGATGAAATGGTTCGTCATAAAATTTTGGATGCGATTGGGGACTTATATATAATGGGTCATCAGTTTATCGGTGCTTTCGAAGGGTATCGCTCTGGGCACGCGATCAATAATCAGCTTTTACGTAAACTATTAGCTAGTCCTGATTCTTGGGAATATGTCACTTTTGATGATCCAGATGATGTGCCCCCAAGTTTTCACTTTATCCGCTAAATATATCTTTTTGTAGCCATCCATCTAGGCTACAATTTTTTTTACCGTGGTGATTTTATGAATACTCGCCCAGATCCTGAAGAACTATTACGTAAATACGATAACAAACCTAAAGCTGGTAAGTTAACGATATTTTTAGGTGCTGCAGCTGGGGTAGGTAAAACTTATGCCATGCTCAAGACTCTTCCTGAGTTAATCAATGATGGTATAGATGTAGTTATTGGCTATGTCGAGACTCATAAACGTGCAGAAACCGAAGCCTTATTACCTGATAATGTCGAACATGTTCCACTTAAGGAGTTTACACACCACAACCATAAACTCTATGAAGTAGATATTGATGCAATCTTAAATCGTAATCCGCAGTTAGTCATTTTAGATGAATTAGCCCATAGTAATGTGGTTGGTTCGCGTAATCTAAAGCGTTACCAGGATGTCTTAGAGTTATTAGCTGCAGGTATTGATGTTTATACCGCCTTAAATATTCAACATATCGAATCGCTAAATGATATTGTTAGTCAAATTACTGGGGTTAAAGTTAATGAAACTGTTCCAGACTCAATAATTGAAAATGCTAATGAAATAAAACTTATTGACATAACGCCGGATGAATTAATTGAACGTTTGCGTGATGGCAAAGTTTATTCTGCAGATCGAGCGGCTAAAGCATTGGAGAATTTTTTTCGTAAAGGTAATTTAACTGCTTTACGGGAGATGTCTTTACTTAAAACAGCGCAGAAAGTTGAGCAGCAGGTTCAAGAATACCGTACGGATAATGCTATTGATAATGTTTGGGCGAGCCATGAAAATTTGCTGGTAGTTATTGAACCTGGTTATTCGAGTGAGAAGATAATTCGCAGTGGTAAAACTATGTTTGATAAAGGTTTCAGTAAGTGGTTTGTAGTCTATATCGATAATGATGGGCTACTTAAGCGCCCGTTACGCGATAGAGAAAAGTTATTGGAGCTTTTAGAGCTAGCCAGGCAGCTTGGCGCTGAAACTAAGCCACTTACAGGAACAAATCCGACTGAGATGGTAGTTAATTTTGCGCGAGAGCATAATATAAATACGATGATTCTATCTCAGTATCGCTTAAATCTATATTACCGCTTATTTGGTGCCTCGTGGGTCGATAAGATAACTGAGTTAGCACCTGAAATTAATTTGCATTTGGTTGGTGATGAGTTTGTACAAAATAAAAGTACTCTACTGGTGAAACAAGAGCCGCAACAAAAATTAAATTACCGAACCATTGCTGGCAAGATTATTCGCAATATTCTGGTCTTTAGTTTATTGGGTTTACTCTTGCTGCCTGTGAGTGGTTGGCTTGCCAATGAAAATATTATTATGTTGTACTTGTTAGTAATTATTATTGTCAATCATGGACGTGGAAAGTTTTCTGCTATTATCGCTGCACTAATTGCTACGGTCTCTTTTGATTTTTTCTTTATTCCACCGCGTTTTTCCTTTGCGATTGGTGACTTACAGTATATCATTACTTTTATTGTAATGGCTGTAGTAGGAAGCTCATTTAGCGTAGTAACTGGTAATTTACGCTTTCAAGTTAGTGCATTGCGCAAAGCACAGAATAAATCCAAGCTACTCTATGAGTCAAGCAAAAGACTTGCAGAGGCTATGATTGAAGATCAAGTGTTTGGGGTGGTTAAAGAGTTCCTGCCAAAGCTGTTTGCTGCGAAGTATGCTCTACTGATACCCAACTCTGATGAGGAACTGCATATTCAGGAGAGTACTTTGGAGCAAAGCGTTGATATGAGTATTGCGCATTGGGTTTTTGATCGTGGGCAAAATGCCGGGCTTAATACCAATACATTTGCAGCTAGCCCAATTTACTATATTCCGATTAATTCGCAAATTAGAACCCGTGGTGTTATGGCTTTTATACCAGATGGTATCTTTAATTTTTTCTTACCAGAGCAACAAGATCTTTTGGCAAATTTTGCATCTAGCCTGGCTACTACACTGGAGCGAATCCACTTTACGCAGATTGCAATTGAAACTGAAGTTTTGTTAGCGCAACAAAAAATCAACACAGTCAACCATTTAGAATAATAGTAGTTCAGGGTGGAAAATCTTTGTCGGGTTGATCGTCCAATTAATGTCAAGATCGTAGCATTTACTCTGATTTAAGTTACTCATGAATTTATGGGTCTGATGATTTTAATGCCTTTATTTGAGGCGAGGGCGAAGATTATTTTCGCCCGTAATCTTGCGCCGTAAAAGTGTTATAATTGGTGATTATTGAGATAAATGGAAACACTATCTACAAAATCCTCTGAAGTGAATTTAACCTTATTTATTATACCTTACTTTTTTAAATAATCAAATGCAACTTCTCCACCAATCAGGTTAACATCTGCAATGAAATAAGATGCGCCGATAATTTTACGTACTGGTAGCTGATTTAGTGTTGCTAGAGCGTGATTAAATAGCTGAAGATCACAAGGACCGCTCCACGCACCGTGAACTTTGACATCTGCAATAAAACATTTGGTTAGTTGACAGATGGCAGCTTCTTTAAGATTGACATGCGGTATGATTTTAAGCATAAAAATCGGAGTTTCTTCTAAGTTTTTTCTAATCGCTTCACTATCCAACGTTTGATATTTATAGCCCATTGAACCTGCTGCAACAATAGTACTGTTATATTTGAGCGTTCCCAAGAGCGTATCAACATCAACTTTTAATTCTGGGCTTGCATATTTTTTAGGATAACCCCAGATTTCACGTCCAGCAGAAATTGATGCTACATCATTTACATACATTGCATGTGCATAAGCACCTTTTTTACCTTCAAACTCAATTTCAATTTGCTGTCCGGCTTCCTGAAAACTACCAAATCCATTGGCATCTGGCATTTTCATAAACTCCATTTTAACTACGTTACTAACCACTTTCAGCGGTTCTGGTACGACTGCCTGTAGCGCATCATAATCAGTTTCGTACGAAATAATGAAATACTCACGATTAGTCATTTTATACTCGATTTTGGATGCACTGGGAGAACAAAAAGGCATTCCAAATGCATTTTTCTGAATTTCTTCGATTTTCATGTGTACATTCCTTCTACGAAAACGTAAAATTAGTTGTTATTTAACCAAGTAGATTAACTAAGTTAGGCAAATTTTACCATAAAGTAGTAAGAGGAAATTATTGGTTTTTTAAAATATCTCATAAAATGTTCTGATTTCAAGTTTGGTGGGGCAATGATATATGCACATAGCGGATACAATATAAAGTTGGTTTAATTCTTAAATTATCCGCTTAGTATTGATTTTTGAGATTATTCTTAGGTGGAATAGAGCTTTCTATAAATTACTGACGCTATGTTTAAGCTAACCTTTGCGTAGTTATGGTAAAATCGGATAAATTAATATTTACCACTTTAATAAGGCTAAATTTATGACTATTCAAAAGCGTTTATCAGCACTACGCAATGAAATGCAACGGCATAAAATTGATATTTACCTTGTGCCATCAATTGATGCACATAATAGCGAATACGTTCCTGAGTGTTGGCAACGTCGCCCATGGATTAGTAATTTTGATGGTTCTGCGGGTGAAGTAATTGTGACATTAGACCACGCTTATTTATGGACTGATGGACGTTATTTTTTACAGGCTGAACAACAGCTAGATTCAAAGTATTACACGATGATGAAACAAAGTGGATTTGCGCCAGAGACTGAGCAATGGATTCAAGAAAATGCGCGTGGCAAGCGCCTTGGAATTGATCCTCGTTTAGTCGGGATTGGTCGGGCTAAAGTATTGCAGAATATAATGTCTTTAGTTGGTGGTGAATTAGTGGTGTTGGAAGATAATTTAGTGGATAATGCCAAGGTAGAATTAGGTGAAGAGATACGTTTACCTTGTGCTAAAGCTTTTGCCGTGCATGAGGCAACTACAGGTGAGAGTCTAGCTGCACGTTTGACTTGGTTGCGTGGTGAATTGCAGAATAATGCCGCAGACTATATCGCTCTTAATGTACTGGATGAGATAGCTTGGTTATACAATATTCGTGGTAGCGATGTTGAATATAATCCATTTGTGATTAGTTATGCGTTAATTGGTTTGAATCAGGCAATCTGGTTTGTTGATTCCAGCAAATTAAGCGCAGAGCTGATTGCTGAGCTTGCTACTGCGGGTGTAACGATTCAACCTTATGAGAGTTTCGCCACTTATGTACAGCAGCTGCACGCTAAAGTCTGGCTTGACGAGCGCAGCGCTAGCTTCTGGATGTTGCAAAGCATTAGTTTATCCAATGAAGTATTGTTACAGCGTTCGCCAATTGTTTATCGTAAAGCACTTAAAAATAAAATTGAAGCAGAAGGTGCACGAATTGCACATATCAAAGATGCAGTGGCAATGATCAGTTTTATTTATTGGTTAGAGCTGAACTGGCAAAGCGGTGTTGATGAGATTAGCGCCGCAGATAAATTGGAAGAGTTTAGGAATGCACAGGCTAATTTACATGGGCTAAGTTTCTCGACTATCAGTGGTTATGCCAGTAACGGTGCGATTATTCATTATCGTGCGACGCCTGATAGTAATAAGGTTATTCGTAATGATAATCTTTATCTACTGGATTCTGGGGGGCAGTATCTAGAGGGAACTACGGATATTACCCGCACATTCCATCTTGGAGTGCCAAGCGCGCAACAACGTCATCATTATACACTGGTTTTAAAAGGGCATCTAGCATTATCACGGGCAGTGTTTAGCCATGGTACATGTGGTGAACATTTGGATGTGCTGGCACGTGCTCCGCTGTGGAATGAGTATCTTAATTATCGTCATGGTACTGGACATGGGGTTGGTAGCTTCTTGGGTGTGCATGAAGGTCCGCAAAAAATCTCTCAAGCTAGTTCTCTTGTACCTTTGGTTTCTGGTATGATCGTAAGTAATGAGCCTGGTCTTTATATTGATGGTGAATACGGAATTCGGATTGAGAATTTATGCTTAGTAACGGAAGTTGATGATGCTGAGGCTAAACAGTCGCCATATGGACCATTTTATACTTTTGAAGATTTAACACTTGTACCATATTGTAAGAAGCTAATCGACATTTCGATGTTAAGCTCTGAGGACAAGATGCAAATTAATTCGTACTATACGAAAATTAAGACAAAAATTGCACCGAATCTTAAACCTGAATTGCAAGCATGGTTAGCGGATCAACTTGATTTATTTTAAAATCAACATGAATGCACTTTGTATATACTCTTTGTTTTTGAGCCTTGGGCATTGTCAGATTTTAAAAATCAAAGACTGTGAGTGTCGGGTATTATGCTAAGTACTAATTTTTTATTGCTCAAGTCTGCGCCATTAAATAAAGCTGAGAAAAGATCGCTGCTTATGATCTTTTCCAGTACATATCTTGATATGTACGATATGGCGCTATTTGTAGGGTATTCGATTTATCTAAGTGCGATAGTCTTACCTCCTGTAAAGTTATTTCAGGCGCTACTAGTTTTTTCTATCGTGTTATTTACGGTTCAATTATCTAAAATATTTGGTATTGTATTATTTAACCGCCTAATTAGTAGGTATCAGCGTAATATAATTCGCGCACCACAAGTAATTGGCGTTTGTTATCTATTCTTAGCGCTAATACCTGATTATTCGCAAATCGGGCTGTGGTCTTTTGCTATCTTCTGGGTGCTGCGCTTAATACAGGGGATCGCATTTGGATTTGAGATTGGCTTTACGATAAATTATTCTAATATGAATTTTAATCGTAGTAATAAACGCTTCATGTATTATTTCATTTTATTCTCAGGTGAAATAGGGGCTTTAGTTAGTATCCTGTTTAATCGGCTACTAGTCGATCATGGAATGAGCGTTTACATGTTTGATTTATTCTGGCGTCTACAGTTTTTTATGGGCTGCTTATTTATATTAGTTAATCTAAAATTTAGAGTAAAGCATCGCCGTACCATGAATGCGTACGTAGAATTCTCACGGCGAAGCTTCTTTTATACGTTAAAACATAATTGGCGGTATATTCTACTGCGCTCATTAATTGTTTCATTGCATGTTTGTTTAATTGTTATGGTCATTTTTAGGGTGCCAAATTTTTTACATCTAGCAATGGGGTTTTCATATGCCAGAATTAACGTTATTCTTTTGACCGTGACGGTTATGGGGTTTGTAGGTGCGAATTTTGCGCGAATTTTGGCGTTAATATACTCGCCTGTTAAGTTGATGAAGGTTTTCTATATTTTGGTTGCCATCTTTAGTTTATTTTGGATAATCTTTGATGGGAATGATCATTATTATGTTTTATGGGTTGAGATTGCGGGATTTGTTTATGGTGTCTTTGTACGCTTGACGCCGATGGTATTATATCGGGTAGTTGATTTTGATGTCCATAATCGTCTAACTGGTCGTTATTTAGGGAATATTTTGGCTTACTCGGTTTTTGGTAGCTTTGCAGTATTATGTCTAGATCTTTCCCGTGTCTATTCGCATAATTTTCATAATTATGCTCCATCGCTTATTATTCTGGTCGTCTCATTGATAGGTTTTATGGCGCTTAGGGTTTATACTAAACATTTTACTCAAATTTAGGTGGTAATCTGCGGTAAAATACTGCTTTCAGTCAAAAATTTAATGAGTAAGAGAGACAGTATGTTAGTAATGAAATTTGGTGGTACATCAGTTACCAACCCACAAAGCGTAGAAGCAATCAACACTTTAGTACAAAGAGAAATTCAGCGTAAGCCTATTTTGGTAGTATCCGCACTAAGTGGAATTACCGATTTATTGGTTAAATTAAGTCACAGTATATTGACTCCTGAGCAAGATTCACTAATTGAACAAATTAAAGCCAAGCATACGCTTTGGATTGATACTATCTTCAGTGCTAATAAGAGCGAACAACTAGCGGCACATAATGCTATTGCTGGCTATTTAGCACAATTAAAAAATCTATTACACAGTCATAATTTTACTAATCAATTACAATTGCATGACAGTATTGTTTCTTTTGGAGAAATGATGTCATCTCATCTGATTAGTAAATTTTTATCATTCAAAGGTTCGCCAGCACAACAAGTTAGTGCAACTGAGTGTATTATCACAACTAAACATTTTGGTGGAGCTGATTTTATTGATGCAGCAACTAAAAAACATTGTAAGAAAACAGTTTTACCGGTAGTTGAAAAAAATATTGTGCCAGTAATTACTGGATTCATTGGTGCTACGCAAAGTGGTGAGACAACGATTTTGGGGCGTGGCGGTTCTGATTATTCTGCAGCAATCATTGGTTATGCGTTAAATGCAGAAGAGATTCAAATTTGGACTGATGTAAATGGAGTTTATTCAGCTGACCCACGTGTAATCAGCGATGCTAAGCTTATATCTCAGTTATCTTACCAAGAAGCAGCCGAGTTAGCTATGTTTGGTGCTAAAGTATTGCATCCGCGGACAATTCAACCGGCCGTGAAATCTGGTATTCCAGTTCGTGTATTAAATACATTTAATATTGATAACTGCGGAACTTTAATTGAGCATAATGCTGATAATAATGATGGCTTGGTTAAATCTGTAACCTGGAAAAAATCGGCACCATTGATTAATATTTATTCTGCAAATATGTTTTTATCCAAAGGATTTTTACAAAAAATCTTTGCGGTATTAGCACATAAAAATATTTCGGTAAATATGCTCTCTGCATCAGAGGTAAGTGTATCAGTAACTTTGGATAATATTGGCAAGTTAGATGAGGCATTGCTTGAACTAAATAAATTTGCCAAAACTGATTATATCGAAGGTTTTGGAACAGTGTCATTGGTTGGCGAGAAGATTATGTCAACGCCACGAATTATGCAGGACTTATTTGATATTTTTGACTCATCTAATATAGGTGTACAAATGCTGTCGTATAGCGCAAGTAATATTAATATCAGTATGATCGTGCCGAGTGATAAAATCAGCGAGGTTGTTCCTATATTACATCGTAAATTCATAAATTAAACTTGGAGATTCATCATGGCGATTATTAAACCTAAAATTAATCCACAGTTCGCTGATATTGTAATAGATAAGCCGAGTAAAGTTAAATTAGCCAAACATCCCGCAGATTATAAAGCAAAAGAGGTTAAAAAATCTGGTAAGAAAAAAGCACATGATTTTGCTAGTGAGGTTTTGGAACAAAGCCGAGAGGCACTAATTAGTGCTCATGAAAAATTATGGGCTTGTAAAAAGTACGGAGTTTTGATCGTATTACAAGGAATGGATACTGCTGGTAAGGATGGTACAATTCGCCATATTTTAAGTGGAATTAACCCTCAGGGATGCCGTGTACAAGGATTTAAAGTGCCGACTGCCGAAGAGCACGCACATAATTTTTTGTGGCGTTATCAAAAGGTAGTTCCATCCCGTGGTGAAGTGGTAGTATTTAATCGTTCACATTATGAAGATGTCCTAGCGGTTAAAGTTCATCCGGAATATATGGAGCAATTGCCTGCTGAGTTATCGGTTGCCAAAAATAAGAAATTTTGGCAGGAACGCTATGAAGATATTAATGCTTTTGAACGTCATTTGGCACGTAGTGGAATTGTGGTTTTAAAATTCTTTTTGCATATCTCCAAAGATGAACAAAAAAACCGCCTGCTGGAACGTTTGACGATTGAAGATAAATACTGGAAGGTTTCACCTGCGGATCTTAAAGAGCGTCAATTCTGGGGTGACTACACTGGTGCTTACGAAGATTTACTTTCCGAAACTGGACACGAGCATGCACCGTGGATTGTTGTACCTGCTAACGATAAGAAAATTGCACGAGCAATTGTGGCACACGTGATTGCTGATGCTATTAATGGTTTGGATATTGATTTTCCAAAACTTAGCAGTGAAGAAATAGCTGAGCTTAAACAGTCTAAATTAAAGTTGGAAAAAGAGAAAAGTTGAAATACACGATAGTTGCGCTGCGTGCGCTAAAAGATAACTATGTTTGGTTGATTCATGATGATAAAGGCGCTATAGTTGTAGATCCAACCGAAGCTCATGTAGTTGAACAATATCTGCAACAACATAACTTATCTCTTAAGATTATCTTGCTGACCCATAATCATGCCGATCATACTGGTGGCGTTAAAATTTTATGTGAGCGATATCATCCTGAATGCATTGATAATTTTAATCAAAAGCTTGCAGATGGGCAAATACTCAAGCTTGCAGATTTGGATTTGTCAGTCAAAGTATTGTTAACTCCCGGGCATACATTGGAGCATGTTTGTTATTTAGTTGATGATAAGCATTTGTTTTGCGGTGACACCTTATTTGGCATGGGTTGCGGACGAGTATTTACCAATGATTTTGTTGCGATGTATGATTCATTGAGTAAAATCAAAGCATTGCCAGAATCAACCTTATGTTATCCAGCGCACGAATACACAGCGAATAATTTGCGGTTTATTACGTCAGTTGATAATAATCATGCCTATTATCAGGATTATGCCAAATATTTAGTGATGAAGCTTACTAGTGTGCAAAATTCATTGCCTACGATACTTGCAGACGAACTGCGCTACAATTTGTTTTTACGTTGTGATGATCCAAATGTTTGGGATATGGTTGGTGTAAAAAGTGGTGAATTAATCAATGATGAAGAGAATTGTTTTGTGGCATTACGCCAATTAAGAAATAATTTTTAGTAACTATTCGGACTATATTGCAATAGCGTCGTGGCTAAGCTCCTCATGTACGTTTTTCATGTACACTCCGTCGCCTTGCGCCTAACGTTTGCTTCATATTTCGATAGTTATTTTGTAGTGTTAATTTTATGAAAGTAGACTATTTATGCGAATTTTACATACAATGTTACGGGTGGTTGATTTAGATAAAAGTATTCAGTTTTATACCAAAGCGTTTGGAATGCAATTATTACGCCGTAATGATTATCCAGAGGGTAAATTCACGCTGGCATTTATTGGTTATGGAGCCGAAAGCGCGCAAAGTGTGATTGAGCTAACCCATAACTGGGGCACTGAAAGCTATGATTTAGGTAATGCCTATGGGCATATTGCATTAGGTTGCGATGATATTTATGCTGCATGTGAGATTGCTAAAGTTAATGGTGGTAAAGTAGTTCGCGAGCCAGGACCAATGAAGCATGGTTCAACAATTATTGCTTTATGGGTTTTATTGATTTTAGGAACAGCTTTAT
>CAZTBH010000024.1:0-12450 GCA_964611845.1 uncultured Neisseria sp. | reverse complement strand
AATTATTGCTTTTGTCGAAGATCCTGATGGCTATAAAGTAGAATTGATTCAGGAGTAACTTATGCAGCCGCTGGCCGAATTATTACGTCCTAAAAATTTAGACGATGTTATCGGACAGCGTCATTTAATTGCAAATGGTGCACCGCTTGCCAATCTCATCAAAAATGGTAAACTACAGTCAATGATACTTTGGGGTCCTCCCGGAGTCGGTAAAACTACACTGGCTAATATTATTATGAGTAGCTTTGATTGCTACTCAATTAAGCTCTCAGCTGTATTTAGCGGCGTCAAAGATATTAAAGATGCACTGGAAAAAGCCGAACAAAATGCTTTGGGACTGTTTGATAAACCGACGGTGCTTTTTGTTGATGAAATTCACCGCTTTAATAAAGCACAACAAGATGCCTTCTTACATCATTTGGAAGAGGGTAAAATTATTCTGATCGGTGCGACTACCGAAAATCCTTCATTTGAAATTAATAATGCTTTACTCTCACGGATGCAGGTCTATGTCCTGGAAAATTTATCTAGTTCTGATCTTCAGCTGCTATTAGCGAAAGCACTCAATTCTATTGGTAAGTTAAAATTAACGTCTGAAGCAGGGCAATTATTAATTGATCTTAGTGATGGTGATGCGAGACGCTTATTAAATCTGCTGGAGTTAGTTCTTAATTCTTCTACTGACTTATTAGAAATAGATGCAGCTACTATTGCTCAAATTGTGCCAAAAAATATTCAGCGCTTTGATAAAGGTGGCGAAGAATTTTATAATCAAATATCTGCCTTACATAAATCAGTGCGTGGATCTAATCCCGATGCGGCGTTGTATTGGTTTGGGCGGATGTTAAATTCCGGTGCTGAACCATTATATCTTGGGCGTCGTTTATTGCGTATGGCATGGGAAGATATTGGTTTTGCTGATACCAATGCGGTGACGGTAGTAAATAATGCCTTACAAACCTATGAACGTCTCGGCTCTCCAGAAGGCGAAATAGCTTTGGCTGGGGCTGTGGTTTATTTGGCAGTAACCAATAAAAGTAATGCGTTGGAGTTAGCTTATGGGCGGCTCAAAGAATTTATGCAAACTGCCAGTTCGGCGCCTGTACCAATTCATTTACGTAATGCGCCCACTAAGCTCATGACTGAACTTGGCTATGGACGTGAATACAAATACGCGCATGATTTCCCACATCGTTATGTTCCAAATGAGCAATATTTTCCTGATGATATGTCGCCCGTGTCATTTTATCAACCAGGTGAGCAGGGCTTTGAACAGCGGATTCGCGAACGTCTCGATTTTTTAGCTAGTCTGGATAAAGCTTCACGGTAGATTTAAATAACTCTAATGGTTTATAAAATAAGATACGAAGTTTACTGGCACATAATTATAATTTTTATGATTGGGTTTCCCGATGAAAAAACAGAGTCAATGGTTTAAAATATTTAATGTGACGAGTGGTAATTTCTTCGAGATGTTTGACTTTATGGTTTTTGGCATGTTTGCGCATATGATAGCCAAAAGCTTTTTTCCAACTTCAAGCCCTTATCTGTCTCTTATGCTCTCCTTTGTAACGTTCGGCACTGGTTTCTTAATGCGTCCAATCGGTGCGTTGGTATTAGGTGGCTTTATTGATAAATATGGTCGTAAACGAGGTTTGTTGGTAACGCTAGGGTTAATGGCATTTGGAACATTTACAATTGCGTTTACGCCTGATTATTCACAGATTGGAGTTGCTGCGCCGCTACTGATTTTATTCGGGCGATTAATTCAGGGCTTTTCTGCTGGTGCAGAATTGGGTGGAGTTTCGGTTTATTTATCTGAGATAGCACCAGCTGGACGTAAAGGATTTTATGTTAGTTGGCAATCTGCCTCGCAACAACTTGCGGTAGTTTGCGGTGCGTTGTTTGGTTTTGTACTCAGCAAAATATTAAGTATTGAACAAATGGCAAGTTTCGGCTGGCGGATTCCATTTATCTTTGGTTGTTTGGTAATTCCCGTGGTGTTTTTTCTGCGGAGTTATTTGCAAGAAACAGAGAGCTTTAAGCAAGCTAAGCATCACCCGAGTATTAATGAAATTATTAGAAGTACCTTGGCTAATTTCCCATTAATCGCAGGCTGTTCAACGATGGTAATGCTAACCACCGTTTCATTCTACATGATTACCGCCTATACTCCAACTTATGCCAAAGATGTTATTCATTTATCTGCTGCGAAAGCGTTTTTTATTACCATGTGCATTGGCTTAGCTAATTTTATTTTTCTTCCGCTAATGGGTGCTTTGTCAGATAAAATAGGACGGAAGAAACCTTTGATTCTATTTAGTAGTTTGTTTGTTCTAACTGCGTATCCGATGCTAAATTGGTTAGTACATAATTCTACGTTTAATCATATGCTAGTCGTAGAATTATGGTTTTCTTTGCTCTACGCGGGCTATAATGGTGCAATGGTCGTTGCATTGACCGAAATTGTACCGGCAAATATCCGCTCGATTAGTTTTTCTTTTGCCTATAGCATTGCAACTGCAATTTATGGTGGGTTTACTCCAGCTATCGCGACGAACTTAATTCATTTTACTACTAATCCGGCAAGTCCAGCACTATGGCTAACAATTGCCGGAGCATGTAGTTTAATTACAGTATTAATTTTAAGTAACAAGAAACTACTATAATTTAGAAATTAAAGTTTATTATAGTAAAATACAGTATATTAATAGTTTAAATGAAAGAAATATAATGAGTAAAAAACCGGCACAAAACTTAGCTGCGCTTAATCAAGAACTTAAAGAATATCTTTATACTGGCTATGACTTACATTTTGTGCATGGTTGGTTCAGTGCCTACCTCTCTGCGCCAAGTGATAGCGAAGAAGATCTTTTGATTCCAACTTATTTGATATTAGATGAAAATAAGATTAAAGATGAGCAAAAATTTGCGTCTTTAGTTGATCGTTTGGTTGCGGTTTATAGTGAATTAGCCGATGCGATTTTTGAGAATAATAAACTAATTCGTCCACTGATTGATTTTGCGCGCCCAAATGCTTTTGATCCTTTAACTTTTACAGATGAACAACGTCGTAATCTGGCGATGTGGCTTTATGGCTACTTAACTGGTTATCTGGCAATTGGTGGCGACATTACCGAATACGCAACTAATGAGCAACTCTTGGAAGAGAAGTTTTTCCCGGCACTATTTACCTTGTGCGTGGCATTTTTTAGCCTTGCTCGCGAATCAGATCTAGGTGAAATTTCGGCGAATGTTGCCGAAGATTTTGCTGAATTGCAAATTGATTTGAAATCAATGTGGGAGAGCGAAGAAGATGAAGATGACGTGGATGAGCTAATTCGTGAGTCGATTGAAGAACTGGATTTAGCCGATATAATCGGTGCGCTTAACGATGTGTTTTATGTTATTCGTGTGAGTGATGAGAGTCGTTTTACTGCCAGTGGGCAAAATAAATTATTAAATAAATTAGCCACCCGACACTGATTTTTCACAATAGAAATGGCAAATAATGAGTCGTAGTGATGGATTTAAAGAGTATATTTTGAATGATGTGCTAGTTCACTTGGGTAATATTCGTGCACGAGCTATGTTTGGTGGTTACGGAATTTACTGGCATGAGGCTTTTGTGGCATTAATTGCAGAAGGTGAGCTTTTTACTAAAGCGAACGCTGATTTGAAAGCTAAATATTCTGCTCAAGGTTGCCATCCATTTAGTTATGCCAAAGGTGATGGAAAAATAATCGAGATGAGTTACATGAGCGTTGATGAATCAAGCTTAGAAGATCCACAGACGATCAAAATCCGTTTTGAAGAAGCTTTAGACTTGGCATTGCAAGCACCAGTAAAACCAGCACGTAAAACTAATAAAAAAACCAAAGTAAAAATAAATAATGCAAAATAAAGCCAATAAAACCTGCCTTATGTTTGGAATTTTAGGTTTAAACATACTTCCTAATTCTGGGTCGCGCCCGGGTATAGAGTCGCGGGTTGAAAATATTACAGCCACGCATCCTGCCGCGACTACCGCCGCGTGTGCTACGGTTGCTAAAGGTGGTTGTGCTGCAGTTAAAATAGTTAAAGCAGGCTCTACAGCGTTAACTACTCATGAGTCAGAAGATACTATACTCAAATAGATTCATCATACTGGGTCGTTACCAAGTTTCTCACCTACTAACTGTAGTCTTCGTTACTTGTGTAGCCTACCAGTATTTCCAATCTATTCGAGTGTGGTAAAGAGAGTTCAAATAAAGAATAAAGAGGTTTCCTTATGCGCCAAGTCGCAATAATCGGCGGTGGTATATCAGCATTAGCAACTGCATATTTACTACAAGAAAAAGCTAAGAGCCAAAATATAGCAATTGGCGTTAAGATTTTTGAAAAAGAAAATCGTTTGGGTGGCAAAATATGGAGTCGGCAAGAAGATGGCTATCTCTGTGAATGGGGTCCAAATGGATTTCTAACCAATAAGCCGCAAACGTTGGAATTATGTAAAAGCTTGGGGCTAAATGAGCAACTCCTTGCCAGTAATGATAATGCCCGTAAACGCTTTGTCTATGCTAATGGAGTTTTGCACAAATTACCGCATAATCAGATTGAGTTTTTAACCAATAGCTTGATTTCGTGGCGCGGCAAATTACGCATTGCCCATGAGTTCTTTGTTGCTAAGCGCGATTCAAAACAAGATGAATCCTTGGCGGATTTTGCCAGACGTCGACTTGGCGATGAAGCATTGGCTAAGTTAATTGCGCCAATGGCAGGTGGGATTTTTGCGGGAGATCCAGAGCAGATGTCCTTACAGGGTTGCTTTCCGCGTATCTACCAACTTGAGCAAGAGTATGGTGGTTTACTCAAAGCAATGCTAAAATTAACTAAGCAACACCGAGTAGAAAAATCCGCTGGAAAAGTTAGTGCGTCTCCTGCTGGACCGGGTGGTGTCTTAACTTCTTTTGCCAATGGGATTCAAGTTTTAACGGATAAACTGTGCTCCGCCATCGGTGCAGAAAATATAATTTGTGGTAGTGCGGTGAGTAGTCTTAAACGTACACCCGTTGGTGGCTGGCAAATTTTGCTCAAAGAACAAGCTTATTTTGCTGATGAAGTAATCTTGTCTACACCAGCATACGCCAGCGCTGATCTGGTTAATAGCTTTGCACCCAAATTAGCTAATTTATTGCAACAGATAAATTATTCTCCGTTATCGGTAGTTTGTCTGGGCTATGATGCGCGTGAAATAGATTGTGATGTCCAAGGTTTTGGTTATTTATTGGCACGCGGTGAAGAAATCCCTGTTTTGGGAACATTGTGGGATTCAAGCATTTTTGCTAAACGTGCGCCAAATGGCAAAATTTTATTTCGTACGATGCTCGGTGGTGCGGTTCGCCCTGAGCTCTTAAAGCTTAACGATAGTGAGATTCAACAGCTAGTGCAAGATAGTTTAGCAAAGATTATGAAAATAACCGCACAGCCAGAATTAGTCCGCATTTATCGTCATGAGCAAGCTATTCCGCAATATCGCGTGGGACATACTCAGCTAATAGCACAGATTATTGAAAATGCAGCTCAGTTTAATGGACTGCATTTGAATAATAATGCGTATTCTGGTGTTGGAATCAATGATTGTGTCGCTGCAGCTTACCGTACCGCGGATGAAATCATTGCGTGAATTTAACCGTAACAGCATTTTTGATGTTTCTTTTTTATGATGCATTAGAGAGGCAATCTTTCTTCCAAGTTGGTTTGGATAGTGGCACACTAAAATCTTCTGATTCACGCCAATGATCTATTCTGTATATTGTGGTAATGAGTATACTTAATTTTATATCAATTTTTAAATACGTTTACTAGGAAAATAAACTATGTCTGATTTAATTATTGTTAGATCTGTAGAAAAAACAGAATACTCACAATGGCAGTTATTATGTAAGAAATATAACTCTTTTTATGGTCGTGATTCTTTTCCATCTGAAATTACTCAATTAACTTGGTCACGTTTTTTTGATACTAATGAGCCTGTTTATGCTGTTGTTGCTGAAAATAGGGGAAAGATATTGGGTGTAGCACATTATTTATTTCATCGTAGTACTATACAAGTAGAGTCGAATTGTTATTTACAAGATTTATATGTTAGTGAAAACATGCGTGGACAAGGCATCGCTCGTAAACTGATAGAGGCGGTATATAAAAACGCAAAGGCAGCTGGGTCTAAGCGAGTTTATTGGCAGACCAAGGGAGATAATCTTGTAGCGAGAAAGCTTTATGATAAAGTGGCAGAATTATCTGAATTTATTGTTTATCGTAGGGATTTATATAAATCTATGTAAGAGGGTTAATTTGCGAAGCTATTAAATGTAAATGATAGCTAATATTTAATGACCATAAATTTTAACGATGATAATTCCACATAAAATTAATATGTAACCTAACATGGAGATTAGATTTAGTTGCAGTTCACCAAAAAGAACAAATGCAAAAATAACAGTAAATATAGGGTAACACGATTCAATTATGGCGGCAAGGGCAGCATTACTAGCGCTAATACTTTTTAGAATTAATAAGCTTGCAATGATATAAACAAAGCTACTCAGAATAATCAAAGCAAGCTGTTTTGGATTGGCAAGTTTATGCATAAAAACATGAAAATCACCTCGCCAGATAAAATAAATTGCAGCTACACTGAAAATTACAAAAGATTCAAACAATAATAACTCAACCGCACTAAAATGTTTTAAGGTTACTTGATTAATCGTGTAACCAAAACCCCATAAAGCTGCAGCACCTAATGCTAACCAGAACCACGCCATAAATCTTACCTCCCTGAGAGAGGTATTTTACCACTGATGAGCTGGTTATTTGAATCCATGAATCTAAGTGAGTGGTTATAATGTGTTAAAATTCGGACTAATTTATTTATAAATACCAAACAAAATGAGCAAACTAAAACTGAATTATCTTGAACAAGTCTTACAACAATTGAATGATGGCGAACGTGCACAATTTACTTTTTTTTATCGCCAACATCGCAAAAACATCTTAGTGGCATACTTATGGCTGATTTTTCTCGGCATATTTGGTGCACATAAATTTTATCTCAATAAACGAAATGGGTGGTTATATCTGTTATTTTGTTGGAGTGGTATTCCGGCATTACTGGTATTGCTGGATTTGTTTTTGCTGCCTGCGCAAGTCAATCGCTATAACCGCCAATTAGCATTAGAATTATACGAGTTAACTAAACAGCTAAATCAACAAAGCTCTAATCTACTTCTGATTGATAATAAACTTCGTAAACGGCGTATAAAACTGCTGGAATGGGTAGTAGCTCTGCTCATTATTTTCACAGTAATCTTACCGGGTATTGCTTATCTGAATATGCGGCTGACTGCTCACCATTTAGAAGTTCACTATAAAACCAATCAGTTGGATGGCAGCCAGCATGATAGCTATTTTGTATTGTAAGGCATATGCTAAAACTTCAACTTCCTAATAAAATTCATCCGCAAAAAAATCATCTGGCTAAATTTCCCCTCGGTGGTGATGCGCTGTTTATTGCTAATTTAGCTCGTGCACAACAAAAGCCATTTATGTATATTGTTAATGATGGTTATCAGTTACAGCGCTTAGTCGGTGAATTAAATTTATTTGCGCCCGAGCTAAGGCTCGCGGTATTTCCAGATTATGAAGTTTTACCGTATGAGCGTCAATCACCATACAATGAACTAATTGCCGAGCGTCTTAGAACATTGTGGCAAGTGCAGCATAAACAGATTGATATCTTATTGGTGCAGGCAACTACATTGCAAATGCTTTTGCCTCCACAAGATTATTTTGCCCAGCGCGTTCTCTTGGTAAAAATTGGTGATCGTCTTGATAGTGAACAATTGCGTAGTCAACTGATAGCTTCGGGTTATCAATGTGTGCATCAGGTTTATGAAGCAGGTGAATTTGCGATTCGTGGATCGATTATTGATATTTTGCCAATGGGCTCAAAACAGGCAATTCGGATTGATTTATTTGATGATGAAGTTGATAGTATTCAGTATTTTGCGACTAAAACGCAATTGGTTATTGAATCAGTTAATGAAGTGGAAATTTTACCCTCGCGCGAGTATCCTCATGACCTTCAGAATGTCCGCCAGATGGCAGCGCGGTTTGCGGAGTATTTTCCTAAACAAGCAGATTCAAACTTAGCCAAAGACTTAAAAAATAATATTTTGCCCGCCGGAGTTGAGTTTTATTTGCCGCTATTTCATACTACTTGTGCGGATTTGTTTAGTTACCTCGATGATAAATGGCAGATAGTTTATTCCCAAGATTTATTGGCACAATTAAACCTTAATTGGCAGGAAATTACCAAGCGTTATGAGTATTATAGTTATCAATATCCATGTCTTAAACCGAATGATCTATTTTTAAGCGCCGATAAGGTTTTTGCTGGATTGAAATCGCATACCGTTTGGGAGATTGCGATTGATGGTGACTATTACCAAGGATTTAAAGAGTTACCGGAGCTTGCTGCAAATTCTTCAAGTGACACTCCTTTTGCTCGCTTAAAAGAGCTTAGTAAAAACAAGCAATTAGTAATTTGTAGCGAAAGTTTCGGACGCTTAGAAATATTACGTCAAAATTTAGCCACCCATCAACTAGTGAGCAAGATAACACAGCGCTTTGATGAAATCAGTAATGAGCCAATAGTTTTACTGCAGGCTGAACTTTACCAAGGCTTTAGCTGCGGAAATTATATTCTGCTCAATGAAGCTGATTTATATCCCAAGAGCCGTGCTATTCGCCGCAAGACCCGTACTCAACGTGGTAATCTACAGCAGGATAATGATTTAATCGTTCGTGATTTAGCTGAAATAAATGTTGGTGATTTTGTAGTGCACATCAATCATGGAGTTGGGCGTTATGTTGGATTATCGGTGCAAAATATTGCCGATACCGACTATGAAATGCTCGAGATTGAATATCAAAATAATTCCAAGCTCTATATTCCAGTCCAAAATTTGCATTTAATCAGTCGTTATACTCACCTCGAGGGCAGTCCGGTAGAATTAACCAAACTAGGCTCAAAAAGCTGGGACAAGATTAAAACCAAGACTGAGCAGAAGATTAACGATGTTGCAGCCGAATTACTCGAACTTTATGCCAAGCGCGAAATGCAGCAGGGTAACCGTTTGCCAACTCCAGCAGATTATAATGAATTTGCGCATAGTTTTGGTTATGAACCAACCATTGACCAACAAAATAGTTTTGATGAAATTATCAAGGATTTAGCCAACCAAAAACCAATGGATAGATTAGTCTGTGGTGATGTCGGTTTTGGGAAAACCGAAGTGGCAATGCGTGCAGCATTTATTGCGGCGCTCAATGGCTATCAGGTAGCAATTTTAGCACCCACGACCTTATTAACCGAGCAGCTTTATCAAAACTTTGTTAATCGTTTTGCGGGCTTTGCGTTAAATATTGCTGAAGTTTCGCGTTTTCGTTCGCGCAAAGAAATTAGCCAGACTATGGCGTTACTTGCTGAAGGTAAAGTTGATATTATTGTTGGTACCCATCGCTTGATTCAGGATGATGTTAAATTTGCCAATCTTGGCTTGGTAATTATTGATGAAGAGCATCGTTTTGGGGTTAAGCAAAAAGAAAAATTCAAACAGTTACGCAGTAATGTTGATGTTTTGACGATGACGGCTACTCCAATTCCACGGACATTGTCAATGGCATTGGATGGCTTGCGTGATTTCTCGATTATTGCGACACCACCTTCACGTCGATTAGCAGTAAATACGCAAATTGTTCAGGATGATAATAGCATTATTCAGGAGGCGATTTTGCGTGAAATTCGCCGTGGTGGACAGGTGTTTTTCTTGTATAACGATGTTGCGACTATTGAACAGATGTATAACCGTTTGAGTGAGATGATTCCTGAGCTCAGAATTGCTATTGCTCATGGACAGATGCCAGAACAAGAGCTCGAGCAAACAATTAAAGATTTTATTCACCAACGCTATAATTTGCTATTATGTTCAACTATTATTGAAACTGGGATTGATATTCCCAATGCCAATACTATTCTGATTTATCGCGCGGATAAATTTGGTTTAGCACAATTGCATCAGCTGCGTGGACGGGTAGGACGCTCACATCATCAGGCTTATTGTTATTTATTGGTGCCAGAAAGAATTACTAAAGATGCCGAAAAACGTTTGGATGCAATTCTACTGACTACCGAATTAGGTGCAGGGTTTAATCTCGCGATGCATGATTTGGAGATTCGTGGTGCGGGCGAGATTTTAGGTGATAATCAGGCGGGTAATATCAAAGAAGTTGGTTTATCGCTTTATTCCGAAATGCTTAAAAAAGCTATTCGTAAACTCAAGCATGGTGAAAAAATTGATACGGATAATCCGCAAGAATTACATTGCGAAGTAAACCTTAACGTTAGTGCGATTTTACCAGTTGATTATTGTCAAAACATTCATGAACGTCTGGTATATTATAAACGTTTGGCAAAAGCCGAATCTAATCAGCAGATTGAATTGGTTTATCAGGATATTATCGATAATTATGGTTTGCCACCTGAGCCAGTCAAAAATCTCATCACTCTGCATCAATTACGAGTCGCTGCAGCTAAACTCGGGATTCAAAAACTGGATGCAGCTAATGCGTCGATTAATCTGGTCTTTATTGATAAACCACCGATTGAACCGTTACAAATAGTTCTGCTTTTACAGAAATTAAAAACCTGTAAATACGATGGTAAAAACAAATTAATCTGGAGTGTGAAGTCGGATAATTTAACTAGCAAGATTAATAATATTGAATATATTTTGGCTGAACTTGGCGCTAAATAAGGGGGAGGTGAATATGTCTAAAGAGTTAGAATATAAATTAGTTAAGACTAAACACGGGCAAGCTGGGTACGTTAGTATCGGTAGTGGTCAGCCTTTAATTATGTTGGTGGGATACTCAGGTAATTTACTTCATTGGAATAGCGAACTAGTTTATCGCCTTGCAGAAAAATTTACGGTTTATTTGCCAGATAATCGTCGGGTTGGGCTAAGCGAGTCAAGCAATGATCTTTCAATGGAGGGATTAGCTCAGGATGTAGTAGATTTTATTGAGGCTTTGGAATTAAATAAATCATTACTATGTGGCTGGTCGATGGGTGGTATTATTGCGCAAGCACTCGCTTATGAACGAGCAGACTTAATTAGTGGAATGGTGCTGATTGTCAGCCAACCTGATTATAGCTACACCATGGGTGGATTACATACCTTGGTGCGTAATCTGCGTGAAAACCCTGGACGGGAAAATCGTGAGAAATTAACCGAATTATTTTTTTCTGAGTTACCCAGTATTGAGTTTCGTAAATACCTAGCTAAATCAATTTTGCATATTGCGGGTTATGTTTATCCATATAATGAGCACGCACAAAAGTTACAAGATCAATCCGTCAAAAATTGGTTACAACAAGCAGAAAGACTGGATACGCTTGACTTGCCAGTTTTAATTACGACAGCGCGAAATGATATGGTTACCAAACCTGAAGCTAGTTGGTACTTGCATACGAAGTTAAAGAACTCCAAGTTAATCAGTTACCCAACTGGTGGACATTTCTTTATGCATCGCTACGCACTAGAGTTAGCTGATGAAATCATTGACTATACTCTTCGTCTTTAAATCTTGTACTTTGTCGGATTTAAAAAAACTCCTTATGTAGTTCTGTCTACACTGCGTCGTCTTTTTTATCAATCTTTCGCGGTCAAGAATCAAATACTATGAGTATAATATCCAAATTATCTTAGTGATCAGGGAAACCCAAGACCACCAAAATACAATTGCCATCAGCGATTACATTAATGCCATAGTCATGACATTTTTTGATGGCAAGCTCGCTTTGCGCCCCTGGTTGCATCCAGATGTTTGTGATGCCTTTGGTGTGAGCTTGGTCAACTATTTTTTCTGTTAAACTAGGTGGCGTGATAATTGAAATACTCTTAACTTCATCGGGTAATTCACTAACACTTTGGTAGCAGTTTATACCTTCAATGATTGCTTCCAATGGATGAACTGGATAGACGGTTTTATTATTTTGCTGATAACAGCGTAAAACTTTATTGCCAAATTTGTCACGATTGCTTGAAGCACCAACTACCGCATAGGCGTTGGATTTGAAAAATTCCTCAATTGATGTTTGCATTTTTATTAATCCTGAAATATAACTAGTTTTATAATAATCAGTCATTTTGTGCTTAAATTCAATATATTGTACTATATGTTTAAAGATTAAGTTATCAAAAATAGATAATTGCTGCAAATATAATGCTAAACACTAGCTTCATCATATTATGCTTTATCATTTAATTTTCTTTTATTAATTTATTCGGTAATATTTTTCTTGCTACATGACAGAAATTAATTTTTTGCATTTTACCTCCATCGGTA
>CAZTBH010000023.1:38391-43919 GCA_964611845.1 uncultured Neisseria sp. | reverse complement strand
TCATTAATTCGTTTAGTCATTGCAATACTCCTTAATTTGACTAAATGTTATCAAACTGTCTAATTATGAGTGGTTCTATTATACGGGGCTAGGACAATATCATGACTTAAATCGTAAGCAGATCAAGGCAGATATCGCTACAACCATTCGTCGCGCTTTTGGCAATAGGCTTTACACCGCCAGATTAAACCTTAAAAATGAGTTTGTATTTCTGGTTTCAAATGTTAAACTTGCAGACATTCAGACGTTTTAATTAAGTGTAAGGTACGAAGTAATTTAGTATAAGCTGAGTGGTTACCGCCAAACATCTAAAAAAAGGCGTTTGGCGGCAATTATTATTGTGATTAATGGACAAGTAAAATTCGGGTCAATAATTAAATTTTAAAAATTCAATTATTTTGGGTGACGTTTAAAGCCCAACCATTTTGAGTACAATAATTTGTATATCCATTTAAACGATTATTCCCAGATAAATAGCACTTAGAACCTTCAATCTCTGGATTTATGTTGGAAGACGGGTATTGACTTAGATTAGAGAAAAATTCTTGTAAACTAATTGTAAAGTTATAATTATTAACATTGCAAGTTAAAGAAGATTTGCTACTTCCTGTATTAGGATTTGTTGTTGAGTAGGTACAATCAGAACTCATTGGCTGAGAAAGAACTTGATCTGCTGTGATGCCACCATACATCTGTACAACAGAAGAATATTGATCGTAATTACCCTCGGTTGTGCCTTGCCATGAACAATAGTTAAGAAATGATACTGGATAATTATAATAGACAACATTACTAGCTTCTAGGTCTGTTGTACTTGGCATAATCAGCATAACATCGGCACTAAAATTATCTCGAGTATCATCATTACAAACACGAGGAAACATAACACCATTATAAGCAGTCACATTAACAACATTTGTTGCATTTGTAGGGAATTTACTATCAGGGAAAAATGGATAAAATCCATAATAATTGCCCCAACTTTGTGGTTGATTTCCTTGTGGTAGGTTGCTATTATAAGAAGTATTAATAATCTGTGGTGAGCCATAAGTTCCTGAATTTTGGACTTGGATATACGACTCTAGAGGATATTGAATATCGGGAATATTAGTGCCAGGATAGTAAGAGCTATCGTTAATAAATAGAATACTATTTGCTCCTGCTTGTCCCCAGTTGATTACTGTATTATTTGAAAAATCATAAGGACTATAACTATTTAAGTTTTGTAATTTAGATTGGTTTAGTGAGTTCGTCAAAGGTGCTAGACTGTACCATTTGCTACAAGTCTCAATTTTAGAATATTTACGTTTATCAAGAACCCCTAGTACATTAAATTTTGCACTGGCATAGCCTGCATCATATTTAGCACATGTTTGATCAGTTAGTACGCTATTATCTGTCACATGTGGTGGGGTATTAATTTGCTGAGTTCCAGAACCACTATTACATGCAGTGATTGTAGACGCAACTGTAATGAATAACAGGCAGTAAGTTAACTTATTTAATCTATAATTATAATTTTTCATATCCATAATCCTCTTAAAAATAATCTATGCAATCTAAAATATTATGTATTATAAGCTAATAAAATATATCTGTCAATGATGAAAACTTCAGCTATATTCCTGCTATAATGCAGGAATATAGAGTATTAATGGATTAATGTAAATTATGTATTCATTTGATGATTTATTCTTATTTGCTCAAGTAGTAGAAATAGGTAGCTATGTGCATACAGCTAAGAAATTAAAGCTAAATGAAACTACAGTAGGCCGTAGAATAAAAAATCTTGAACAAAGCCTGAATGTTAAGTTAATTAATATGACGACTAAGCATTTTGAAGTTACAGACTTTGGAAAACAAATCTATTCTGTAATTAAAAATAGAGCTGTTAATATGGAGCATTTAGTTGAAGTTATAGATGATATTTTAAAATCTAAATTATATCCGAAAGGTACAATAACTGTAGTACTTCCAAATGTTTTAGCATTGGAACTAATTACCCCCAAAATACCCTACTTCTTAGAAAAACACCCTCAAATAAGTCTAAACATTTTATATCAAAACAAAGAGATAGATTTAATAAAAGATGGTATTGATGTAGCTATTTTGAATCATATACCAAAACGTCAGAGTCAAATCATAAAACATATATTTTCTTCTGAGGTTAAACTTTTTTGTACAAAAAAATATGCAAATAAGTACGGTGTTCCTAATAAACCACAAGATTTAAGTTTACATCGAGTAATTGGCTATATAAATGATGATTATTCTATAGATAAATACTATCCGCTGGCTAATACACAGACTGGAGAAGTTATAATAATCCCTATGCCAAAGATAATAACAACAAATAGTACTATCCACAATATACAACTGCTTCAGACGAATAAAGTAATTGGTCCATTATTATGTGACTTAGAACTTGAAAATATAACGAAACTCAATAAGTTAGAATTAATAAATATATTACCTGAATATCACATAAGTAAAAAAGATTATTATTTATTACGTCATCCAACTGCGAATAATGACTTAAAGATTCAACTACTCTGCAATTTTTTAGAACAGTGCTTAAAAAAATAAATAGACAGCTTATTGTTAAAAGTTCAAGCTATAGTTGATCGGCAACCCATAGCTGATAATCTAAAAGTAAAACTCGGTAAAGAAGTAATGCAAGGTCAAGTACCTTATGATTATCTGAGTTTACTCAAGGTTCTTTTATTGCAGCAATGGCATCAACTAAGTGATCCTAAGGTGGAAGAAGCTCTCCATACTAGAATCGACTTTATGTGGTTTACTGGTTTTGGTTTAGCCGATAAAGAAATGCATGTACCAGATGAAACTACAATTTGTAGATTCAGGAATAAGTTAGTTAAACAAGGTATGTTGGATGGTTATCTAAAGCAGATTAATCGTCAGCTTGAACAGCATAACCTCAAAGTAAAGATAACCGAAGATGTAATTCTGGATGCAACTTTAATTGAAGCAGCAGTTAACTCATAAGAGTTTATAGTAACAGATGCCACTGATGGCTATTATGAACATTTGCTGATAACGCCAGCAAATCAATCTGAGATGACTAGTTTAGAGCAAGTGTTCACTCACTATCAGAGAAAATTAACAGGGTGAAAAGGTTTACATTACTTCCAATAGCTTCCAACCTGACTCCGCTTATATTTACCGCAAACGCTGGACTATCCAAGCAATGTCTGCCAAGTTCAAAACCAAAGGATTTAATCTTGAATCAACTAGAATCATGAAATCAGAACGCAGTATTAGCTTGTTCATGTTTATGGCTATCGCATATTGTTATGCTTGCAAGCTCGGTGAAGTTGCTAACAAACTTAAATCAATTAAACTAAAGAAGCTTAAACATAATACTCATACACGTATTTCAAAAGAACATAGCACTTTTAATCGTGGGGCTGACTTGTTAAATATCTTGGTAGATAGCTACTTATTGTTATATTCAAACAACTCTCTAGGATACTTGGTTTAACATCAAATACCTGTATTGACAGGCGTTTGGCTATAACTAAAATTATTATGATTCGTTAAATTTGTAAGGTTACGATCCAAATAATCCACCAAGCATCAATAAAAGGTCTAAAATATTCAAATTAATTCAGACGTTTTAATTAAGTGGAAGGTACAAAGGATTTCGACATGTTGTATTTTATAGCCAATTCATCAAATGTTACTTCACCTTTTATAGTTTTTAGTGCAAAAATAATGATGGCTACATATCACTGTATTGTGGACCTGAGCCAGCTTCAGGAACAGTCCACGTGATATTTTGTCCGGGATCCTTGATATCACAAGCCTTACAATGAACGCAGTTTTGCGAGTTAATTTGTAGTGTCGGTTCACCGTGCTGTTTGACAATTTCGTATACGCCCGCAGGGCAGAATTTAGTCTCTGGCGCAGCATAGTCCATCAAATTAATTTTGATGGCTTGGTAATGATCTTTAAGCTCCAAATGTACTGGCTGGCTATCATCGTGAGTTAGATTTGCCAAGTGAACTGATGATGCTTTATCAAAACTTACTTTATTATCATGTGGCGGATAAGTTAAAGGGATAAATTTGGATTTATGCTGAATGCACAAGTGGTCAGCATGTTTTATAGATAATGTCCACGGAGCATTACCTCGTAAAATATACTTTTCAAATGCAGTATAAAGCAATCCGATAATTCGTCCATATTGAAACGCTGGGCGAATATTGCGAACGGCTTTTAAGTCTTTGTAGAGCCAACTAGCTTTGAATAGTTCGGCGTAAGTATTAGCAACTGTTTTTTCATGGCGAATAGCATCCATGACAGCCTTGGCACCAAGCATTCCAGATTTCATTGCATTATGTACCCCTTTGATTTTTGGTACATTTAGAAATCCAGCACTGTCGCCAACCAAAATTCCACCTGCAAAACTTAGTTCTGGTAATGCTTGCAACCCACCTTCAACAACGGTACGTGCACCATATTCCAGACGCTCGCCATCTTCTAATAAATAGCGAATTTCGGGGTGTTGTTTGAAACGTTGAAATTCTTCGTAAGGGTTGAGGTATGGATTTTTATAATCTAATGCAGTTACTAAACCAATTGACAGTAGGTTATTATTTAAGTGATAAACAAATCCGCCACCGTAAGTGCTGTTATTTAATGGGTAACCGATAGTATGTAATATGCTGCCTAGAGAATGTTTTTTGCTGCTAATACGCCAAATTTCTTTAATTCCCAGACCATAGGTTTGTGGTTGTGACTCTTTATCCAGTGCAAATTTAGCAATGATCTGTTTACTAACTGAACCGCGGCAGCCTTCTGCTAAAATAGTCTGTTTAGCACGAATTTCAATTCCCATTTGATAGTTGGCAGTTGGTCGTCCTAAACGATCCAGTCCCATATCTCCAGTAATGATTCCTTTTACGCTACCATCTTCTATGATCGCTTCTTTAGCGGCAAAGCCTGGGTAAATTTCCACTCCGATTGATTCGGCATATTCGGCGAGTTTGCGACACAGCTGACTTAGGCTGATAATATAATTACCATCATTACGCCAATCGTGTGGAATTGGCATTGTATAGCTTTTTTCTGCGCCCATAAAAGCCAAGCGTTCATGTTTAACTTCGGTAGTAACTGGAAAATCAAGTTCTCGCCAATTGGGAATTAGTTCACTCAAGCCGCGTGGATTCATTACGCAGCCTGAAATAATATGTGAGCCGACTTCGCTACCTTTATCCAAGATGCAAACGCTAATTTCACTACCATTTTGTTCAGCTAGTTGTTTGAGGTGGATCGCGCTTGCCAAACCAGCAGGTCCAGCACCAACAACAACTACATCGTATTCCATTACATCACGTTGTACTGTCATGTTTATTTAACCTATAACACTGGAGACCGCGTGTTCTGCAAGTTGTCGCCCGGTCTTTTCTTCAATAAAACTCATCAAATAGTAGCATAATTCTTTACAGTTTTCACCAGTTGCGCCAGAGATAGTAAAAATACGTGTATAATCAGTATTGGTATTA
>CAZTBH010000023.1:0-38381 GCA_964611845.1 uncultured Neisseria sp. | reverse complement strand
TTGAAACGAGTGATAAAATCATTGATGATTTGCTCACGTTCTTCTTCCAGAATCAAATCAATTTTATTGATAACCAAATAGCGTGGTTTGGCATATAAATCATCAGCATATTTTTCTAGTTCATGTGCAATCGCAACTGCTTCAGCAACTACGTCGGTCGCTTCATCCAGTGGTGCAATATCTACGATGTGCAGCAATACCTTAGTGCGTTGTAAGTGCTTGAGGAATTTATGTCCTAAACCTAATCCATCCGCAGCGCCTTCAATTAGTCCTGGAATATCCGCAATCACAAAACTGCGTTCTGCGTCTACTCGTACTACACCCAAGTTGGGGTGTAAAGTAGTAAATGGATAATCAGCTACCTTTGGTTTTGCCGATGAAACGGCACGAATAAAGGTCGATTTGCCCGCATTAGGTAAACCAAGTAAGCCAACATCAGCCAACACTTTTAATTCTAGGCGAATATTCAGTCTTTCACCAGCTTCACCTTTAGTTGTTTGGCGCGGGGCACGGTTGGTTGAAGATTTAAAGTGAATGTTACCTAGTCCACCTTTACCACCTTTGGCAACTACCAGTTCTTGTCCGTTGGTTTCCAAATCTGCCATAATTAAGCCAGTATCTTCATCAATAATTGTTGTACCAACTGGAACTTTTAAATAAATATCTTCACCTTTGTGTCCGTAGCAATCTGCACCGCGTCCATGCTCACCATTTTTAGCCGCATAGCGTTTAACAAAACGATAGTCCACCAGCGTATTTAGATTATTATCAGCAATCATAATTACCGAACCGCCTTTACCACCGTCACCACCATCTGGTCCGCCATTTTCGATATATTTTTCACGACGGAATGACATACAACCGTTACCACCATTACCAGCAATTATTTCAACTCTGGCCTCATCTATAAACTTCATAATTTCTTTCTGATTTAACTGCATTTTTTGCACTGTTACTTAATTTGAGCAGAGCAAATAAAACATATTGAGTATAACTAACTTCGCGATTTTATCATAAATTCCTAATTGATAGAACTTATTACCAATAGAAGTTAAAGCGTAATTCTATCATAGCCCGTTAATGTCACATTAATTTACGCTAGATACTTTATTACATCTGATAATATATCTAATGTTGTGTTTATAAATATAGCAAAACAGATAAAATATTAATCTACTGTTTATTACAAAATGAGGAATAGTTCATGAAATTAAATAAAAATATTCTAACCACTCTGTTAGCCAGCCTAATTGTTAGTATTAATGCTAATGCGGAAGAGTGTAATTATCAGCAATCGGTTAGTAGTGACTTTAGTTATCGGGATAGTTTGCCACAATATTCAGACCCTAGCTATCGAGATAGCTGGGGACCAAGACCTGCACACTACCCAGCTCCGACAATTCCTTCTGCTTGTGACCCGATAAAATGGCAGCAGCAGAGAATTGTCGCCGTTGCCGAAAAATACATTGGTCTACCATACAAACACCATCATATACCTGGATTTGATAATGGAAGCGGTGCTGGGTTAGATTGTTCTAATTTTACCTCGTGGGTATACAATTATGGGCTTGGAATAAAAATCAATAGTGATATAACAAAGCAGGCAGATACGGCAGGAAGGATGTTAGCAGTAGATGAGGCATTGCAGTCAGGTGATTTATTATTTATCCGCACTATGGATGATAGCAGAATCTCGCACGTAGTCATTTATGTTGATTCTGGGCATATTATTGATGATCACGCGAGTGGCGTTAAAGTTCGCGAGTTTAAGGGGTGGTATAAGAATCATCTTGCCTATGCGCGCAGAATTATAAATTAGTAGTACATATTTGGATTCTTAATTTGTTGTAAAAACTAACAGCTTACACAAATTATCTATGATATTATAGTAGACTGATTTAATTTTAGATTATATAGTTTATTAAGCTGTGTTGTTATTGTAACTAACTGAAATATAACATAATATTGCCGATTTGTAGGCGGTGGGTGGTGTGGTGAGGTAAAATTATGACCTACAAGATAATAAAATATTAGGATTTTAGCTTATGAATTCAAGAGAGAGGAAGAGTGGATATCGTGCCAGAGAGCAACGTTATAATAACGATGCACCATCAAGAACACGAGATTCGGGTTATTATGATGAACCGCACCGAGGCGATGGTTATTCTGAGCGGAATCGTTATGATGATCGTTATTATCAACCAAATTACCGTCGTTCAAGTGGCAGCAAAAAATTTATAATTGCTGCGGTTCTAACTTTGGGTATCGCTGCTGGCGCTATAGGTGCATACAAAATATTCATGACGCCACCACCAGTTCCTCAAGCACAGATTTTATCGGTCAGTCCCAATTATGTTTTTTCCAAAAAGGCATACAATAGCTGTCATAAAGTTGCTACAACTACTTATGTACAGAATCAAAAAGATGGTACAGATGGTGCATTAATTGGTGGTGCAACTGGTGCAGTTGCTGGCGGTGTGATCGGAAATCAAATCAAACAAGGCGGCGGTGGAACTGCGGTTGGTGCAATTGTTGGTGGTCTTGGTGGTGCTTTAGTCGGTCGTGAAGTGCAACGTTCAAATCAACCAGACTATGTTGCTAAGAAAAGCAGTTATGATAAATGTGGTGTTGCTTACAAGACAGTTAAGCATCAATCGGGCTACAAGGTTCAATATCTTTATGAGAATGCTACGGCAAGTATTGTTACGCAATCTCCATTGGCAGTTGGAGCAAAGCTTCCTTTAAACCAATTGCAATCGATGGCACAGGTAACTACGCCTTAATATTAAACTTTTAAAAATGATAGAATATGCTTGAAATAAATAAAATTTTGTTAGTCGTTTCACTTAGCTTTGCTGGATTGTCTGTTTATGCGGAAGAGCGCATTACGGTTAATCGTCAGGGTGGTGGTGAAACACATGTTAATGTTAGTCATGATGGCGCTTACCATCAGGGACAATATCATTCTGCTACTCATGAAAATCTTAATAGTTATGGTAGTAATCGTTTGAATAATGATCGTTTAGGAAATGATAGATACAATAATGATACGGTGAATGTCTATGGGCATAACGGCTATGCTGGATATAATGGCGGTTACCCACCATACCATGGTTGGAATCAAGGACCAGTTGGTTTTAGTAATGGCTGGGGTAGCGGTTGGAACAACGGCTATAACAATGGTGGTTGGGGAGCTGGTCTAGCTGAGGGGTTAATTGGCGGTATTGCGGCAACTAGCTTATTTAACTATTTTTTTAATCACAATAATTCTACACCAGTTGTTTATTCAGGTGGTGGCGGTGGATACTCTTCTGGCAATTCATCTTCATCCGGTGATATGCCAACTTCACAGCCAGAGGATATTAATAATACCACTACAAATAATACTGTTGTTGAAGAGGGTGGATCTAATCCTGGCTATTGGTTATTAGGTATTGGTGTGCTAGTGCTTGCTGGTTTGGGTATCGCCTATGCCACGCGCGGCAATAAGCGCCGAGATTATTATTCTGATGAGCGCCGTGATAACTATTCTGCCAATCATAGAAGATATGATGATCGTAACAATGATTATCAGGATGAGCCAGATGATTATCAAAGAATTGAACTACGTCAACCTAATCGTTCTTATTCAGATACTCGAGTAAGACGCAGAGATAGACAGGGATAAACATAACAAGTATAAAAAAATAGTAGATAGATAATAATAAAAATTATATTAAAGGGTAAGAATTATGACAGATAATATGAGAACGAGAACCAGAAGTGGTCGTCAACAAGGTAATCGTCAAAGTTATAATAGTAGCTATTCAGATGTACCTCAAAGATCATCAAATCAAAATTTAAGAGGGCATGATGCACAGCGTGGCAATCCACAGAGAATGCGTAGCGAGTCTTTTGATGACTATGATGCCCCAAGTGGTGGATTTGCTACAAATAAGAAAAAATTAATTATTGGTGGTGCGATTGCTGCAGCCGTTTTGGCCGCAATTGGTTTGGGTATTATCATTAGTAATGCTGGTAAAGTTGAAATTGTAAGTGTTCAACCTGCGTTGCTATCCGCGCAACAGCCTTACCAAAGTTGTGAGAAAGTTGGTAATACACACTATTCTCGTAACCATAAGAGTGGAACAGAGGGTGCAATTATTGGTGGTGTCGGTGGTGCCGCAGTTGGTGGATTAGTTTCACATTCGTGGGTTGGTGCTGGTGTCGGTGCGGCGGTTGGCGCGGTTGGTGGCGACTTGATTGAGCGGAGTAATCAGCCTGATTATGTGGCGCATCATAGTTCGACGACTCAATGTAGTACCGCTTACCGGCCAATACAAGTTCCGGTTGGTTACCAAGTTGGCTATTTAAACAGTGATAACGCAGTAGTCCAAGTAGTTACGCAACATCAGCCACAAGTTGGTACTAAAGTTAAGCTGGAAGAATTAAATGCTGATCAAGTTAGTCCTCAGCAACAACAGCAATTAGTGCAACAGGCAATTAATGGTGGTAATGCCGCGCAACCCGCTGCAACGGGGAATATTGTTCCGCCTCCTGCGGGCAATAGCGCTCCTGCTCCACAATAAAGTTCTTTTCACAGCTAGCTTAGCTGCATATTAATGAATGGAGCTATGATGGATTTTTTTGTTCCTGGGTCGGGTAATGTTATTACCATATTTAGCATTGGGGTGGTTATTGCCGTCTTTATGTTTGCTACTGATAAAATAAGTTTTAAGCAATTGGCAATTGCTAGTTTAGTGATGCTAGTCATTGCACTAAGCTATCTTAAGTTTACTACTAAAGAAACTGCCGAACCACCGATGATGGATGCATTGAAGAGTGTTACCGCAGCAGAATCTGCGGCACTTTCTCGAGAGAATGATTAACGTATCTGACCATTGCCACGGACAATCCATTTATAGCTGGTTAGTTCTGGCAATGCCATTGGTCCGCGAGCGTGAAGCTTTTGCGTACTGATGCCAATTTCAGCGCCCATGCCAAATTCCCCACCATCGGTGAATGCAGTTGAAGCATTGACATACACCACAGCGGCATCAATCTGATTAATAAATTGTTCAATGTTTTTTGCATCGTTGCTAATAATTGCTTCACTGTGTCCTGAGCTATACTCTTGAATATGCTTGATGGCTTCTTCTAATTTATCAACGCATTTGACTGCTAGCTTATAATCTAAAAACTCTCGTCCAAAATCCTCTGCTGTTGCTGATTGTAAAAGTTCGGCAGGATAAGCACCTTCTAAAACTTGATAACTCTCGGTATCTGCATAAATAGCAACTTTATTCTCAATCAGCGGTGCAATTAACTCAGCTAATTCAGCTAATCTACTGCGATGAATAATTAGGGTATCCAAGGCGTTGCAGACACTAACTCGTCTAGTTTTGGCATTGTTAATTATTTTAGCGCCACTGACAACATCGCCACTTTGGTCAAAATAAGTGTGGACAATCCCTGCGCCAGTTTCAATTACTGGGATTTTGGCATTTTCACGAACAAATTGAATTAGATTTTGGCTACCACGTGGGATACATACATCAACCAATCCAACAGCATTAAGCAAATCATAAACCGCAGCACGCTCAGGTGGCATTAGATAGACAATATCTGGGTTAATCTGTTGCGCCAACAGACTTTGTTTAATTAATTCCACTAAAATCTGATTGGAGTGCATCGCTTCACTGCCGCCTTTTAAAACGACTGCATTACCTGATTTAAAGCATAAACTAAATACATCAATAGTGACGTTTGGACGAGCCTCGTAAATTACCGCAACCACTCCCAGTGGAACACGGGTTTTTTGTAAATCCAAACCGTTAGCTAAAGTGCGTTGTTCAAGAATGATACCTAGTGGAGTAGCCAGATTGGCAACCTGACGTACGTCGGCGGCAACTGCGTTAATTCGATCTGTGGTGAGTCTTAAGCGATCATATTTTGGATCTTCAAGAGGCATTTTTGCCAAATCTAGGGCATTGGCTGCAATTATTTCTGGCGCGTGTTGTTCAATGCGTGTGGCTAAATCCAGTAATAATGCATTGCGCTGTTTATCGCTGAGGTTCAGCAAGCTTGGATAATCATCTTTTAGCTGTTGCAGGCGTGTGGTGATTGCACTCATTTTGTAGCTCCTGTCAAAATTGCATCATGATCGATATGTAAATAATCATAATGGATAAATTCGGGATGGTTTTTTCCGCCAAGATATTCCTGTAGCTTGCTGGAGTTATATCGGGCAACCCCAATCGCGATTTTATCTCCTGCCGGATTTAAAATTTCTATCAAATCTCCGCGTTTAAAATTACCGTTAGATGCTTCAATTCCCACTGGCAAAATACTAATCGCATCATGTTTACTTAGTGCCGCAACTAATCCCCAATTGGCAGTAATTTGTGCCTGTGCTTGTCCTTGAGTGAAGGCTAGAAATTTCTTACGGGCAGTTTGTTTATGTTCGGGAATAACCTTACTTCCAATTTTATCCGAGCCTAAAACCAAGCGGGTAACTACGTTTGGCTCAGCAATATTGGCAATATGCGTCATAACACCAACGCTTGCCATCTTACGTGCGGTATTCAATTTGCTGCTCATACCACCACGCCCAAGCGTAGTTTTACCAGCTAATTCGGGTAAGCTATCATTAAGGTGAATTTCCTCCAGTAGCTTGGCATCAGCTTCAAGCGGATTTTTGTCATAAACGCCACTAATGCTAGTTAGTAACAAGAGTTTATCTGCGCCGATTTGGGCTGCAATGATTCCGGATAATTCATCATTGTCGGTAAACATTAATTCTTCTACCGCAACACTGTCATTTTCATTGATAATGGTGATTACGTTACTTTGCGAAAGTGCTTTTTGTAATAAACGTAATATATTGGTATAGCTGCGTTTAGTCTGGAAATCATATTTGGTTAAGAGTAATTGCGCTGCTAGATATTGCTGTTGTTCACAGATTTTGGTATAGATTGCCATTAATTGCGGCTGCCCAAGGCTTGCCAGAAGCTGTTTATCAGCAACCGAATTGCCATATTCGCGTGCGACTATTTTTCGTGAAATTCCTCGCCCTAAAGCAACTGCGCCCGAGCTTACCAAAATAACCTGATGTCCTGCTTGTTGTAATTCGATTATTTGCGCAATAATATTTGTCATTACTGCTTCAAGTGCCGCGCCTTCTGGAGATAATATTGCCTGTGAACCAACTTTAATTACGACTTTCACTTACCTTGATCCTTTTCGTTTGAAATAAAATGGTGACAAATTATAGCATATTCCTTGAGTGTGTGCATGGGTGCGGGCAGTGAGCAATAAACTTAAAATAGTTTAAATGTTTTTGGAGATGTTTTCACTAATATATAGTGTGAGTATCAAGAGCCATTGTTTGTTTGGGAAGCATTTCATTAGGGATTAGGCGATTATAACCCAGCTGTACCAATTTTGCATATAAGGCCTGGCGATTATATACTTGAAATTTTGGAAATAGTTGATCGGTAAAGACGCAGTCTATTGTTCCTTTACGGAGCTTTTTGCCTTCCATTTGATAAATGACGTCTACCATTTCAGCACTATTTAAATTAGCCAGAAAAAGGAAAACTATCTGTTTTTCCCGTTTGCTTAAGTGAGGTAGCGTCTGATTTTGTTGTGGCTCAAGGTTCAAACTTTGATAAGTGTTGAGAATTTGTTGTGCCGGATTAAGCGTAGCAAAATCAAATGCTTGGCATAAAATACCAATAACCTGATTACTACTGTTATCAACAATTGGTGATTTGATAAAAGTTAATGGTTTGAGTTTGCCTTTGATTTTATCAATATGGATAAATGGCAGTGCCGTTCGCGTTGCAATAATTTGTTGATCTTCACAAATCCGCAATGCACTGTTTGCATCATTGATAAACATATCATGCCTACCAACAATATCCTCTACAGAAGATCCCAGAAGTTCTGCGAAATTTGGTGAACAATATAAATAACGGGATTCAAGGTTTTTTACGCCAATTATCTGGGTTGGTAGCATACTGGCCAATACTACGATTTTATCTATAAATGACTTTAACATTCGGTTAATCCCTGGCAAAAACACGGTATGAAAACAAAGCTGCTTTTAATATAATCTCGGCATCAATTATTTGAGGTGTTGTAAATGATTTATCTAATTCTTTTTTTAGCATTTAATGCAATTGCCCCTATTATAATCTATTTTTGGGGACAAAATATTAACCATGATATTTTAATTTTTATTTCTGCTATTACGGCAGTGATTAGCTTTCATCTACTAAATTTAGGGCAAAATAAAAATACTTATCGCCGTGTTTTAAGTGATAGCTCGATCTGGTTAGGTCTGATAAAAGTTATTGCAACTACAACATTTATGTGGGTTGCAGGTTTTATAACTCCAATCGCGTTTACGCCATTTATTTTTGTTTTTAGTTATCTGGGTTGGCCAAGTTTCTTTGGTGCAATTGTTATGGCAAAGACTACTAAAAGCCCCTTGTATTTAGTTCAAGCGCTAATGATTGCGACTACTTTTGTATTATTTTATTTTGTAACTTTTAACGGCTATTCCTTAGCTAAGACCATTATTGGAATTTTAATCACGATGTTGACGGGACTATCGTTATACTTCTATCTTAGAGTTTCTAAGAAGCTTAATTTTAAAAGTGTAAATTCGCGCCAGATTCTTGCCTTGCGTTACTGGTTGCTATTATTGATGCCCTTGGCTTTGATAAGCTACAGACATGAATTTAACTTGATTACTCTGGATATACTAGGGAAGGGTGTCGTGATTGGATTGATTACGCTAGTTTTACCACTTTATTTTGGTCAGTTATGTATTGAGAAATTTGGTTCTGAGAAATTTTCATTGGCGATGGGATTTACCCCAATACTAACCTTTTTATTGCAGTTTTTTATGCTAAAAGGGGATTTGTTGGAGGTGTTTATTGCTCTAGCTCTTGCGCTTTCGATAGCATTGCCAATGATTTTTACTTATTTAACTGCATCGCGGAGAGGTGTTGTGCTGCAAAATTAAGCGTATAATGTATTCTGTAGCCACTATTGCTCTGGACGTGGGTGGTGAAATTACAACGAGTTATGTTAAACTTTATGTTAGTGACTTAATCTAGATAGCGTTTTAGGAGTTTATAAGAGAATGTTACACGACAATAATCTAGTCTTTAGAAGGGCTGAAACAGACAAAGACTTTCAGAAAATCTTTGAGCTTCATAATAAAAATATTGTAAGTTCATTAAGTCATGAAGATTTGAAAGATGGTTTTCTGTCTGGAGAGTTTACTTTAGATAAATTTAGAGCAATGAACGATAGTATTTGTATTATGACATGCTTTTCTGGTGCAGATTTATGTGGCTACCATATTGCAAGTACGCCTGAGTTTAACCAAGCTTCACCCTTGTTAATGCAAATGATGCAGCAATTTGGCAAGATTATCTACAAAGGTAAGACACTTTCTGAATATAGCTGTTTTATCGCCGGTCCAAGTTGTATTGCTAAAGAATATCGGGGGTTAGGTATTTATCCGCAATTGATTTCGGCACTATTTGATTTTCTAAAAGATACACAAAACCCGTCCAGATTAAGAATCTCTTTTGCTTCAGAATCAAATCCAAGGTCATTAAATGCGCAGAAAAAAATTGGTTGCGAAATAATTGGTGAGTTTATATTTAATTCCAGTAAATTTATGATTCTTTGCCTTGATTTAGAGGATCTTTAACCGATAAATAAAAAGCCCTGCTAAATTAAGCAGGGCATAATACATATCATTGTAATTTTTAAAGCTGTTACTCAGCTGCTTCGATACTAACGATGCGACGGTTTAATTTTCCACCAACGGAGAATTTAACTACGCCATCTTCTTTAGCAAACAAAGTATGATCTTTACCCATACCAACATTCACTCCAGCGTGGAATTGAGTACCACGTTGACGAACGATAATGCTACCAGCAGATACTAATGCACCGCCGTAAGCTTTAACACCTAGCATTTTAGGATTTGAATCGCGTCCATTTCTTGAACTACCACCGGCTTTTTTCGTTGCCATATTCGTTGCTCCTCTTAGTTATTGATTGTATCGATCTGAAGTTCAGTATAATACTGACGATGACCCATCCGACGTTGATAATGTTTACGACGTTGCATTTTGAAGATACGTACTTTTTTATGACGACCTTGAGATACTACAGTTGCTTCAACTGTTGCGCCTGCAACGACAGGTGCTCCAATAACTACATCTTCACCGTTAGCAACCATTAATACTTCTGACAAAGTAACTTTGCTTCCGATTTCTGCAGCGATCAGTTCTACTTTTAATTTCTCGCCAACGACAACTTTATGTTGTTTGCCGCCAGTTTTTATTACCGCATACATCAATATAAACTCCTAAAGTTTAATTAAATTTTATTAATCTAAATGTGCCAAATGCACAAATAAGGGGCATATTGTAACATAATTTATATCACGAAGTGTGGCTTTATTTATTGGTTAGTATAATTTGAGCTTGTTTTATTTATGCGAATATCTAACTTTAATGCTATAATCATGCGCTTAGATTAAATTGGTCGCGATTTAATCTAGTAGTATTTTATTAAATAATATAAGGATAATAATATGTCAATTAAATTAATTGCTGAAGCTCGTGACGTTAAAGAGCAAGGTCGAAGTGCGAGCCGCCGCCTGCGTCATGCTGGTAAAGTACCAGCTATTGTTTACGGAGCAGGTAGCGAAGCTGTTGCTGTTACATTAGATCACAATACAATTTTCCACGCATTGAAAAAAGAAGTTTTTCATACGTCAATTTTGGATCTAGAGTTAAATGGTAAAACTGAGCAGGTTGTTCTACGTGATTTCCATTTCCATGCATTCCGTCCTGAAGTATTGCATTTGGATTTACAACGCGTTTCTGCTACAGAAGAAATTCACATGAGTATTCCATTACACTTCTTAAACGAAGATACTTGCCCCGCAGTTAAAACTCAGGGTGCTCACATTACTCACGTAGCAACAGATGTTGAAATTCGTGCATTAGCTAGCAATTTACCGCAATTCATTGAGGTTGATTTAGCTAAATTAAGTGCTGGTCAGTCAGTTCATTTATCTGATTTAGCTTTGCCTTCAGGTGTTAAATTAGAAAAATTATTACGCGGTGATGATGCTGTTGTATTAATCGCTGGCGGTATTGCTGAAGTTGCAGATGCTGAGATTGTATCTCCTGCAGATGTACCAGCAGCTAAAGGTTCTGCAGCTGAGTAATCCCAGTTTGCGTGACTAATAAGAGCCTAGGTTGTATACCTGGGCTTTTTTTATAGGTAAAATGATGATTAGACTTATTGTTGGTTTGGGAAATCCGGGGCGTGAGTATGCAGATACTAGACATAATGCTGGATTTTGGTGTGTTGATGCTTGGGCGCGTAAACTTGGTGCAACATTTAGTTTGGAGAGCAAATATTTTGCGGAGTTGGCTAAGATTAAAATTGGACAACAAGATTTATTCTTTCTTAAACCACAAACCTATATGAATTTATCGGGTAAATCAGTTCATACTTTAGCCAATTTTTACAAGATTCAACCTGAAGAAATTTTGGTGGTACATGATGAGCTTGATTTTAAACCAGGGATTACCAAACTAAAACAAGGTGGTGGTAATGGTGGTCATAATGGATTAAAGGATATTGATCGGGTGATTGGCAAAAACTATTGGCGCTTACGTATTGGTATTGGACACCCGGGAGATGCAAGCAAAGTTGCGGGCTATGTTTTAAATAATCCAACACTTGACGATAAAATAGAGATTGAACGGAATATTGATAAAGTGCTTAGTGTAAGTGAGGCTTTAATCAATAGTGATTTTGCCAATGCGCAAAAAATTCTACATACTAAATAAGGTGTAATTATGGCAGAAGAATTAATTATTTCAACAGGTGATAAAGAGCAACGTTATCGGGAGTTGTTACCTCAAATTCAAGGTTTACTAAGCGGTGAAGATGACATAATTGCGAATATGGCAAATATGGTTGCAGCACTGCAAATGACATTTAACTGGCTGTGGATCGGTTTTTATATTGTACGTGGTGAACAACTGGTATTAGGTCCATTTCAAGGTCCGATTGCTTGTACGCGGATTAATAAAGGCAAAGGGGTTTGTGGTAGCGCATGGCAAAGTGGTGAAATCCAGCTAGTTCCTGATGTTGAACAATATCCTGGACATATTGCCTGCAGTTCATTATCGAAATCTGAAATTGTTTTACCAGTAAGAAATACTCTTGGCGAAATCATCGCGGTATTGGATGTTGACAGTGAAATGTTAAATCAATTTGATGTAATTGATGCTAAGTATTTAGCGCAAATAATAAAATTAATTAATTGAGTGAGTTGTGAGCGATCAAAGTAGGTATAAATTCCTTTTATTTATTATTGTAACCAGTACTATCGGGCAGATTGCAGCAGAGATATACATTCCTTCATTGCCGTATATTAGTCATGATTTTTCGATTAGCAATAGCCTTACGCAATTATCCATCGCGGTATTTTTATTTGGTATGGCAGTACCTGGTATATTTTTTGGCTATATCTCGGACTATTTTGGTCGGCGTAAAATTCTGATTCTTTCAACCAGTATTAGTTCAGTCGGTACTTTGATGTGCGTAGTAGCGCCGAATATTTATCTTTTAATTATTGGTCGGCTAATTCAAGGGCTTGGTTTTAGTGGTGTTGGCAGTTTGAGCCGCGCTATCTTGCGTGATAGGATGAGTGGTGTTGAATTAGCCAAATTTGCTTCCAATTTGGCGGTGATTACGGTCTTGGTAATAGATGTATCGCCTTTTTTTGGTGGATTTCTTCAGCAATACTTTGGCTGGCGCCCTATTTTTGGTATCCTGCTTTGTTATAATCTGTTTGCCATCTATATCAGTTGCCAGTTTAAAGATGACAGTAACACCGAGCTAAATGAGCAATTAAATCTGGGGAGGATTTTACATTCAGCATATGATGTAATAAAAGATAAAACATTCTTTAAATACAATATGTTTTCCGCGTTAACTTATGCTGTATTAATGTCGTATCTCGCAGTTGCCAGCTTCTTATTTGAAAATAAAATTGGCATATCACCAACAGAATTTGGTACAACCACACTTGGCTTATCTTTTGTTTATATGCTTGGTACGTTTACTAATGGTCGCTTACTGCAGCGCTTTCATATGGATCAATTAATTCGTAACGGTGTCATTTTAATGTGGGTGACCGCTATTTATTGTTTATTAATCGCGACACTGATTCCATTAACTTATTGGAGTTTGGTGATTTTAGTGATATTGATTTATTTATCGAGTAGTGCATTATTTGCAAACAGTAGTGCGCAAGCCTTTTCATCGGTCGGTAAAAGCGTTGGAGTTGCTTCAGCTCTATATAGTTCGGTTCAGGTCTTTGTGGCTGCTGTTTTTTCTGCTCTAATTAGTTTATTTCATGTAAATTCAACTTTACCATTAGCAGGTTTTATGATAATTATTTGTATCTTTATGACAAGTTTATTTGGGCTTAAAGCAGCTAAGTAGGTAATAACCAAAATGAGCGATTTATTTCTAATTTCACAGATGGTCTTTGCAGCATCTAAAGATAGATTAGTAGCATCTTGGTCTATAAACGAGAAGTATATAGCCAATCTATAAATGAATGATCACTTTTATTATCAATAATGTCGGATAATTCAATCTGTTGTCTTTATTACTCCGTATATGGTGTGCCAAATGAATTTGATACGGCACATCAAAGTTCAGCTAAAACTAAACTTGACTCAGTTAAGTAAGTGTTGCCGAAAATCTCAACTTATGGTTGAGCTAATAAACCTTGTGGCAACAGTTTTTGGAGAGGCATTATCCAGTCTTTTTGATCTGATGTACGCTAGTTAAATCATTATTCTTCAATTATAACCTAAATATTTCAAGATATTATCCTAAAAGGATAGGAATTATGGTTGCATAGCATGTTAAAATAAATCAACTGAAAAATAATGAGGTAAATTATGCAAGGAAAAGATATTAATAACTTGTACCTGTTGCTATTAAGTAGCGCTCTGGTAGCCTGTAGCAGCGGAAGTAGTAATAGCGGTGGAAGTAATAATACAACACAACCAGGTAGTGTGACATCATTGGTATTTACCCAACCGTATGAGCTGGCAAGCTTTCAGAATACATCAGGCAGTGGTTATATAGTAGTCAGTAATACTGATGAAAGCAAAGATGTTAAGAATATAAGCTACAGTCTTAATTCAGTAATAGGCGGAGCTTCAAAATTAAGCATAGATATAAATAGTGCCGAAAGATGTGCCGCAATAGAATCACTGGGTAGCTGTGTATTAAAGCTGAATTTGGAATCAGGAGCATTTGGCGGCAGCTTTGTGCTAGGAGCCAGCAATAACGGTGGATTGTTAAGTCGGATAAAGCAGAGTTTATCAGCAACTTCTGAGGTGCATGCAAAAGCTCCAGTAGGAATTAATACGGTATCAACAACAACGACAAGTGGAATAAATGGAATCCAGCTAAGCTATTATCCAGTAGTAAGTGATAATACAGTAGAGGTAGTAATTGTAGGAACAGTATTATCGAGTAATGCTGGAGCGTATAATAGCGCAGTATTCTTGGATGCGAACAATCAGCCATTGGAGCTGCAGAAAGTGATAAGTGGTAATCTTGGAGCAGGATTAACAAATCTGAAGCAGGGGGATAGCTTTAGTATCAGTATTCCGGCACCGTTGGAAAATAGGACGTTATCATTCAAACTTCAGATGTCAGAAGTAGCAGCAAATGGGGTAACAACTAATACAGCAACATCGGCGATATTAAACAGCTTAAGCACAGTAAGTAATCAGGCGCTACTCTATAATTATCCATCAGCAATAAGTCTAAATTCTGCAAATGCTAACCAGACAGTTGCGGTGGCAAATACAGGAAGCGTGCCTGCAACAGCTTATACAGTAAGTAGCAGTAATCCAGCCGTAGCAACAGTGACAGAACTGCCCTTATCTTCGCTGGCAGGGAAAAATAATGCTGGAGGATTAAAAATAGATATACCTACTGGAAGTACAAGCAGCTATACGGTCTCCTTGACGAATCCATCATCACCAAAGAACGTATTATTTAGCATAAATCAGAGTTATAATAATGGTAAGACAGACGTAACAACGAGTACCAGTGCGAGTAGTTCAAATAGTCCTTGGCCAAATCCTACACCAACCCCAAGTCCTGGTCCTAGTCCTGCACCAAGTCCTACACCTACGCCAGTATGGTCACAAGTTGGCGAAAGTGTTCAGTCATCAAGTTACTTTACATCGATTATTCAGGGTGCTGCTGGTGACATTTATGCTGGAGGTTATACCCCAAATATGACTGGAGGTGCTTGGGAGTGGAATGGGAGTACTTGGTCGCAACTTGGTGGAAATGTTACTTCTGCAACATCATTTGGCTCTATTATTAGGAATAGCCAGTCAGGTTATATCTATGCTGGCGGAAGAACAGCAAATAGTAATGGCGGCTTATGGGAGTGGAATGGGAGTACTTGGTCGCAACTTGGTGGGGATATTACTTCGGCATATCAACTTAGCTCGATTATTCAGGATGGTGCCGGAAATATATATGCTGGTACGCAAGCATCGCCAAGTGGACCACAAAACGCAGGTGTCTGGAAGTGGGATGGAACTAGCTGGTCTGAGCTCGGTGGAGGAAATGTTGAGTCAGCGCTTGTTTTTACTTCCATAATCCGAGATAATCTAAATAATATTTATGCAGCTGGATCAGCTGTAACTGGCGGTGGCGGTGTCTGGAAGTGGGATGGAACTAGCTGGTCACAACTAGGTACTAATATCAGCGCGGTAAATACATTTAGATCTATTATAAGAGACGCTTCTGGTAACATTTATGCAGCGGGAACTTCGTCCGGGTTTTTGAATACACGTGGGTGTGTCTGGGAATGGAATGGAACTAGCTGGTCACAACTAGGTACTAATGTTAGTACTGTATCTAGTTTTGGTTCAATTGTGCAGGATTCAAGCGGGAATATTTATGCTGGAGGACAAACAACTGGAACAAGTTCTGGTGCTGTATGGATGTGGAATGGAGGCAGCTGGTCGCAGCTGGGTAGTAATGTTACCTCAGCAAGCGCATTTGTTTCAATTTTTCAGAATAGTGCCGGTTATATTTATGCTGGTGGTGCGACGGTTGGAACCGCCTATGGTGGAGTATGGTCTTATCAGCCTTAAGCGTTGCTAATCAATGCAGTACATTAAATACAGCGGTATCATTTGAAAAATGACCGCTGTTTTATCTTTTTCATATAGTACTAAATTTCTTAATTGTATACATAGTATGGTAAATTTTTTGAGTCTGAGATTTAAGTTTTGTAATGTTTTTATCAAATTATCTCAAAATGATAATTGAATTATTTATAAAAATTTGATTATTTTTGTCTTTCCACTCTTGAAATATGCTTAATCCGTCTTATATACCCATTTATCAATAAAACAATATATTTTGTTAATTAACTTTTTATGATAAAAGGAGTTTAACTCATGGCAACAATTAAACCTTTGCATGATCGTGTAGTTGTAGAACGTGTTGAAGCTGAAGAAAAAACAGCTTCAGGAATTGTGTTACCGGGTGCTGCTGCGGAAAAACCTGATATGGGTGTAGTAGTCGCAGTTGGTGAGGGTAAATTGCTTGACAATGGTACGCGTCATCCTTTATGTGTAAAAGCTGGTGATCGTGTTTTATTTGGTAAATACTCTGGTCAAGCAGTGAAATTAGACGGTAAAGAAGTTTTGGTAATGCGTGAAGACGATATCTTGGCAATCGTAGCGTAAATAAGTCGTAAATATATTAATTAAGTTTTTAAAATATTAAGGAGTTGTTTAATTATGGCAGCTAAAGAAGTAAAATTTGGAATTGATGCTCGTGAAAAAATGGTGCGTGGTGTTAATGTTTTGGCAGATGCAGTTAAAGTAACATTAGGTCCTAAAGGGCGTAATGTTGTTTTGGACCGCTCATTTGGTGCTCCACTAGTAACTAAAGATGGTGTGTCGGTAGCTAAAGAAATCGAATTAAAAGATAAATTCGAAAATATGGGCGCGCAAATGGTTAAGGAAGTAGCGTCTAAAACTGCTGATGTGGCTGGTGATGGAACTACTACAGCAACTGTATTGGCACAAGCAATTGTTAAAGAAGGTATGAAATACGTTGTTGCGGGCATGAATCCAATGGATTTAAAACGCGGTATCGACAAAGCCGTTGAAGGTCTGGTAGCAGAACTTAAAAATATTTCTAAACCATGTGCAACGACTAAAGAAATTGCACAAGTTGGTTCAATTTCAGCTAACTCAGATGAGTCAATTGGTGAAATTATTGCAACAGCAATGGATAAAGTTGGTAAAGAAGGCGTGATCACAGTTGAAGATGCTAGTGGCTTAAATAACGAGCTAGATATCGTTGAGGGTATGCAGTTTGACCGTGGTTATTTATCTCCATATTTTATCAATAATGCTGACAAACAAATGGCTGTGTTAGATACTCCTTTTATCCTGCTAGTAGATAAAAAAATCTCTAATATCCGCGATTTATTACCAGTATTGGAGCAAGTTGCTAAAGCTGGTCGTCCATTATTGATTATTGCTGAAGATGTTGAGGGCGAAGCTCTTGCTACTTTGGTTGTTAATAATATGCGTGGTATTTTAAAAGTAGTCGCGGTTAAAGCTCCTGGTTTTGGCGATCGTCGTAAAGCAATGCTTGAAGATATCGCTATTTTGACTGGTGCGACTGTGATTGCTGAAGAAGTTGGCCTATCTTTAGAAAAAGCTGAATTAGTTCAATTGGGTCAGGCTAAACGCGTTGAAATCGGTAAAGAAAATACTACGATTATTGATGGCGCTGGTAGCGAAGATGTAATTAAAGCACGTGTTGAACAAATTCGTAAGCAAGTTGCTGAATCTACTTCAGATTATGATAAAGAAAAACTTCAGGAGCGTGTAGCTAAATTGGCTGGCGGTGTGGCGGTAATTAAAGTTGGTGCTGCAACTGAAGTTGAAATGAAAGAAAAAAAAGCCCGTGTGGAAGATGCGCTTCACGCAACTCGTGCTGCGGTTGAAGAAGGTATTGTTGCTGGTGGTGGTGTTGCATTGTTACGTGCGCGTAGCGTACTTAGTGCGGTGCAAACTTCTAACACAGACCAAGATGCTGGAGTTAAAATTGTACTTAAAGCAATCGAAGCACCTCTACGTCAAATCGTTGCTAACTGCGGTGAAGAGCCATCAGTTGTAATTAATCGTGTATTGGAAGGTAAGGGCGCATTTGGCTATAACGCTGGAACTAATGAGTTTGGCGATATGATTGAAATGGGTGTGCTTGATCCAGCTAAAGTGACTCGTGCTGCATTACAACATGCTGCATCCGTTGCTGGTTTAATGTTAACTACAGATTGCATGATTGCTGATCTACCTAAAGATGATGCTCCAGCTATGGCTGGTGGTGGAGATATGGGTGGAATGGGCGGTATGGGTGGAATGTACTAATAAAACTTCCTAAATCTGCTGATTTTAAAAATAGCGTCAATTTTATATTGACGCTATTTTTTTGCCTAAATAAACTATCTTTGCGTTTAGAGTAATAAAAAAACTATATATAGCTTCATTTTTTTTAAAAATGTTGCATAAAATATCAGTTTTAGATTATGTCTTTAATTTTCTTTACTGTATAACAGTTTGAATCAATTTGTTTTATTTTTGGGGTGCCTATGTGATATATAGTATACCTGAATTCAGTGTTATTTTTTCTATAATTGCTTTAAAACTGAAGCAAGAATCAATGTATAATGTCTAGGGGGCGGCTAAACGCCGATTGGGGGTAGTTGTTATCACGCTGTTTGTTTTTAATAATAAATTTATATAACTTGAGTGATAACTATTTTAAAATAAAATCTTTAGACTTTTTAAGGAAAAAGTTATGGCTGCGAAAACACCAAGCTCGGGAGTTAACGTTAAGGATTTAACGTTTTTTGCTCTATTTTCTCTAACATTTGGTTCTATGATGGGTAGTGGGGTTTTTGACATTCCACAAAATATTGCAAATCGCTCTGGTGCAGTGGCGGTTGTTTTGCATTGGTTTATCGTTGCTGCAGGTATGATTGCCTTGGCTTGGTCTTTTGTTTATATCAGTAATAAACGACCAGACATTAAGAGTGGTATTTATGGTTACGCCAAATTCGGTTTTGGAGATTATGTTGGTTTTACTTCGGCGTGGGGCTATTATCTTAATGCTCTTTTAGGTAATGCTAGTTATCTTATCTATATTTTTGCTACTCTTGGGAATTTTTTTCCTATTTTTGGTCATGGACCTACCGCAGGTGCGACGTTTCCATCTTTTCTCTGTGAATCATTATTAATCTGGATTGTAATGGCGCTTATCATTCGTGGCGTAAAAGAAGCTTCAATTGTTAATATCATGATTACAACAGTTAAATTAATGGCATTGGCTGCTCTGATTTTAGTATTTATCTATGGATTCAAAACGGAAATTTTTGCTAAAAATATGTCCACACCAGATCTGCACTTGGGAAGTATGTTTGAGCAAATAAAGGCTACTATGCTGGTAACAGTTTGGGACTTTCTTGGTATTGAGGCTGCCTGTATCTATGCTATTTATGCAAAGTCAATGAAAGACGTTGGTCGTGCGACTATGTTGGCGGTAATCGTTGTTTTAATCATTGACACCTTATTATCGGTATTACCTTTTGGGATAATGTCTACGAGTAGCGTGCAAGCCTTGTCTACCCCTTCAACTGCTGGAGTTATGGCAAGTGTGATTGGTCCGATTAGCGCAAATATTATTCGTTTTGCGGTTTTAATTTGTGTGGTTGGGGCATTGTTGGCATGGAATATGTTAGCAACAAATATCCTATTTTTATCTGCTTCAGATCGTACTATGCCTAAGTTTTTGACTAAAATTAATAGTCGTGGTGTACCGATAAATGCTGCAATTATGGCTGGCTTGACATTGCAATTTATGATGATTTGTGCATATTTTAGTCAGGCAGTCTATCTCAATATGATTATGATTGCGACCAGTTTGGTTTTGGTACCATATTTGTTAGCCGCAATGTTTTCAGTTAAATTAATTATTACTGATAAAAAAATCTATGTTTATGAGTTAATCAAAGGCTCGTTATCCGTAACTTATGCAATTTGGATGATTTATGCTGGTGGCTTAAAATATTTAGCTATTTCAACGTTGATGTATTTAATCGGTATTGCATTATTCTACAAAGCTAGAAAAGAAGATAATCGTAAAATGTTTGAGAATAAATTTGAAATTGCACTATGTTCTACTATTGTAATCTTGGCTTTTGTATGCGGCTATTGCTGGTATACAGGGATTTTAGTTTTAGACTAAACTGCTGCCGATAGATTATAAATTATAAAAAACTGGAATTTAAATTCCAGTTTTTTAATGGTAATGCTTATAGTTTGATTAAACTAAGCATAGTTAATAAGCTAGCTCCTAGTAGCGAAGAGCGCTCACCATTCCAGCCATACAAATCATTAGGTAAGTTTGCATTATCTTTAAACGGCATTTCTAAAGTGTAAGCCAGACAATCAAATTGATTCCCTACCCATTTAGTACCAACCGTCGCAGATTCACTACTAAAGTGTCCTTTAGGATAACCAACTGTAGTTTGATAATCAGGATTAATCAGTGGAAATAACTCTTCAAATTGTTGTTGTAATGCATTTTGTTTAGCGCTAAAGCTAGGATTATCCTCACAACCCGAGGTAAAGACATAGGGAAGGGCTTCATCACCATGGATGTCAAAAAATATATCAACTCCAGTTTCTAACATTTTATTACGAGTATGATAAACTTCAGGTGATTTATCAATACTTGGAGTTAGCCATTCGCGATTCAGATTAGTTCCAGTGGTATTAGTGCGTAAATTGCCATGATAAGCGCCATCTGGATTCATATTAGGAACTAAATAAAACACATGATCTTTTAGTAGGCTAGTGCTTACTGCATCTTGTTTATCACACAGGCGGTAAGTTAATCCTTCCATAAACCATTCTGCCATACTTTCGCCAGGGTGTTGACGGGCTGTAATCCATACTTTTCGCTCTGCATCTGGATTACCGATGACTAATAAATCTAAATTACGCCCCTCGGCTGTTTGCCCGATGACTTGGTGCTGAACATTTTCACATTCATTGGCAAAACCAATTAATTCCAAATGGCGAGCATAAGAGTAAGGTTCAAAATAGGCAAAATAAATGCTATTGCACTCTGGGGTTAGCGACCAGCTTAGTATGTTATTGGCAAAGCTACTATCAATGCGGAACCAATTTTGATTATCGTAGCTGGCACAAACATTATAACCATCCCAGCCATCTGGATAGGCAGTTTTATCCAGACCCTCAAGATTTAAATTTAGCTCTTGGTTTCTAACATTGCTTAACTGAAAATAAAACCATTGCGCAAAATGTGAATTAGTATCATTACGGATTCCAAAACGTAAATTTTGCGGATTGCTTATATCGTGAACTACGATACTTCCAGCATCAAATTTTGTATTAACAAGTATCATAAAATTTCCTCTGTTTGACATTTTGCACATGAACCAGTTATTTCTACTGGATTGGCAAGTTTAAAGTTATGTGTTTTACTTATTTCTAGTAAAGCCCCTGTTATCTGTGGATTATGTATCTCTGTTTGATTGCCACATTTTTGACAGATCAATATCTGGCAGTGGTGATCATGCTTACAATAAAGATGAGCACATAATTTGTAGGTGTGATTGAATGCTATCTTATGTATTAAACCTGCGTCAGTAAGAAACTCAAGTGCACGATGAATTGTCATACGATTTGCTTTTGGATTTATTTTTTGTAAGTCGATTAAAATCTCATTCGCGGTTAATTGAGCTGATGTGCTTGCAATTATCTTAATAATCAGTGATCGCTGATTGGTTAGTTGAATATTTTTTGACTTACAATAGTCAATGATTGTTTCAAATTTAGGTTGCATATAAAGGTAAATACTTAATTATGTTAATGACAATATTATAAATCTAAATCCAGTTAGGTAAGTGTTTAATTTTATTCTTGTATTTTCCCATATATTTTCCTAATTTTATGTTATAATGTTACACTGTAACACCAAAACATTATAAAGGTAAACTAAATGAAAAAAATACTACCTGTTATTTTAATGGTAGCTAGTGGGGTTTCTTACGCGGATGATCAGCAAACGGAACAAGTGGTTACTCAGGAAAAGGAAGCAGAAAGCCAACCAGAGACAACAGATAACGGTTATATCTTTAGAGGTAATTATACCCAGAATCCATATGTTGGTATGCCAAGTGGTGGAGGTACCCAAAATGTCAGTGAAAGTGAATTTTTGCGTGATAATGTTGCTCAGAAATGGTTTACAGATGGAACGTGGAATGTTTTTGGCGCTGCCAGTTATGTCGATCAGAATGGTGCCAATAACTATGGTTACGCCGTAAACATCTTTGGGCAAACGGGTCAGGTTGCTGGCTTCTCGTTTGGGGGCTTGATGACTATAGCCAATCCGTTTTTCAGTAACCAATGGAATCCAGCTGAACCAGAGAATCAGGCACAAGGACTTTCAGTTGCACAACAGATTACACCACAGGAATTATTTGCGGAGTATCAGTATTCGGATATTGTTCAAGCAGATGCGGGGTGGATCGGAATTAGCAATAGTCCATGGATGACTTATTATCAGAATAATGCACTTAATATGGTAACCTATCAAGGAGCAATAGTAAATGTAAATCCGGGTGGTGGTTGGTTATTAACCGGATTTGCAATTAATGGTGCACAGTTACTTGGCGAACAAGGTTTCAGTCAACAGACAATGTACAACAGTAGTTTTGATAATGGTACGGGTACTGGAAATATTGGAAGTGCTGGTAGCTCGTCTACTGTAGCAGCTGGTGCTAGTTGGAACACGCCAGGGCAGATGCTGAATTTCCGTCTATGGGGATACGCATTTGCTGATTACGCAAATATGGCATATGGGGATACTACTATAAAACTTCCTGTAAATGATGATCTTGGATTTACTCTGGGTTTTCAGGGGGCGATGCAAGGGCAAAATGGAGATGGGAATATTCTTAATAACAATGGTTACGGTAATAGTGTAAGCAGCAACATGGTTGGTACTCAACTTGGCTTTAATTACTCAATATTTGGTCTTCAATTGGGTTATAACAATATCTGGGGTCCATCAGATGGATATGAAGCTGGCGGCTTGGTTTCACCATATACTTATCAATATGCAACTGATCCATTGTATACAACTGGATGGATTCAGGGGATGATTGAAAGATCCTCTGGACAAGCTTATAAAATTGCCCCATCTTTGAGTTTACTTGATAATAATTTAGTTATATCGCCTAGTTATCAATATTATGCAACAACATTAGTTCCCGCAAGTAGTGAATATGATCTTCAAGTGAGCTACAGTATACCACAGGTTAAAGGGTTAACATTATTTGGCGGTTATGGTTATGTTACCAACGCGGATTCCGATGGTAACGGCGTTTATCAGGGACAGCTAATGGTTAGTTATTTATATTAGTTAGAACCTACTAGTGAATAGTAGATAAATAATGTTACTTTGTAACAGAAGGGTGTATAATCATGGGGAAATTACCTGTAACAGTATTGTCTGGATTTCTTGGAGCTGGGAAAACTACGCTTTTGAGTAATATTTTGAATAATCGTGAAGGGCTAAAAGTAGCGGTTATTGTTAACGATATGTCAGAAGTTAACATTGATGCAGCAATCATTGAAAAAGGTGAGGCTAAATTATCTAAAACCGATGAAAAACTGGTTGAAATGTCAAATGGTTGTATCTGTTGCACTTTGCGCGATGATTTGCTAGTGGAGGTTGAGAAATTAGCCAGTAGTAATAAATTTGATTATCTGCTAATTGAGTCTACTGGTATATCAGAGCCACTTCCAGTCGCTGCAACTTTTGCGTTTCGTGATGAAAATGGTAAGTCGCTTTCAGATGTTGCCAATCTTGATACCATGGTGACGGTTGTTAATGCTGAAACTTTACTTAAAGATTATAGCTCGGATATGTTTCTCAAAGATGTTGGTGAAAGCCTTGGAGAAAATGATGAACGAAGTCTCGTGAATTTACTGGTTGACCAGATTGAGTTTGCTAATGTTATTATCGTTAATAAGGTATCTTTGATTGATAACGAAGAATTACAGCAGGTTATCTCAGTTATAAAAGGCCTCAATCCGACAGCAGGATTACGTATTACTGATTACGCTCAGATAGAATTAAAAGAGATTTTGAATACTGGACTATTTGATTATGACGAAGCCAGTCGTTCACCATTATGGGTTAAAGAGTTAAACGGTGAACATGTTCCTGAGACTGAGGCTTATGGGATTACTAGCTTTGTTTATTGAGTAAGAAAACCCTTTCATCCTAAGCGGTTCTATGAGTTTCTTGAAAGTGATTGGGGTAATGTTATCCGGGCTAAGGGCTATTTTTGGCTGGCTTCACGTAATGATTGGGTCGGGCAAATTGCCCAAGCTGGAATGGCGGTACAGCATGAGGCTGTAGGTATGTGGTGGGCAAGTTGTCCGGCAGAAGAGCTTGATGAAGAAGCATTAATTGAAATGCAGAAAGATTGGGATCCACGCTGGGGTGATCGTCGTCAGGAAATGGTTTTTATTGGCATTGAAATTGATAAAGAGAATTTAATTTCAAGATTAAATAGCTGTTTACTGAATGACTCTGAAATGGATCAAGGAATTGATGCTTGGCTGAAGTTTGAAGATCCATTCCCACGTTGGGCATTTGTAGATGAGTAATATACTCTATCAATTTTACACATCGAAGAATCAAACACTTCGAGTATATTTCAATTTATTAGAAAATAATTTTATAAAGGTCTTTAATATGAAAAAATTAGGTTTAGTAGCATTACTATCAATTCTAGGTGTTAGTTCCTTTGCTGCAGGAATAAATATTGTCGCAGCTGAAAACTTTTATGGTGAACTGGCTAAAGAAGTAGGTGGTTCGGCGGTTAGTGTGCAAAGTATTATCAGTAATCCAGATGCTGACCCACACTTATTTACAACTTCTCCTTCAACCAGTAAAGCATTAGGACAGGCTCAGATCATAATCTATAATGGAGCGGATTATGATAGCTGGATTAATCAAATGCTAATTGGTGTTGATAAATCTAAAGTTACGGTGATTAATGTTGCTGATCTGGTAGGTGTAAAATCTGGACAAAATCCGCATCTATGGTATAAGCCAGAAACCTTTCCTAAACTAGCAAAATTATTAGCTGAGCGAATTAATCAGCTTGAACCAGCTGCTAAAACACAGACTAATGCTAATTTACAAAAATTTAATCAGGAACATAAGCAAGTAACACAGAATATTGCAGCGAGCAAAGCTAAATATGCAGGCACACAAGTTACTGCTACTGAACCTGTTTTTGGCTATATGGCTGATGCGCTAGGTTTAAAGATGCAGGGATTGGATTTTCAGTGGAAAATTATGAATGATAGCGAGCCAACTCCTAAGATGATTGCAGATTATCAAAACCTAATCACCTCTAAAAAAGTTAAGGTACTTTTTTATAATAATCAAGTATCCGATTCAATTACCAAAAATATGCAGGATTTGGCGCGTAAAAATGGTGTTGCGGTAGTTGGTGTCAGTGAAACGATGCCTGCAAATACAACAATCAACGCTTGGTTAAATCAAGAAGTTAGTGCTACTAATACAGCATTGGCAAAGTCACACTAAGATGATTGTTTGTAAAGACTTGGTTCTAGGCTATGATAAGCCAATTACACCCAAATTTAATCTAACGATTGATGATAATCAATGGATTGGAATTATTGGTAAAAATGGTGCTGGTAAATCTACCTTTATGAAAACCATCCTCGGGAATCTAGCACCTAATTCGGGTGAGTTACAGATTTTGGGAAATGCAGCTGGTAAACTTAATCATCTAATCTCATATATTCCACAGGAACGTGAAATTAATCTCAGTGACAATATGAGCGGTTTGAATTTAATTTTGAGTAGCTATCGGGGGCAATTCTGGGGACTAGCTTTATACAGCAAACAACTAAAACAGCGTGCTGCCGAACTAGTCGAGTTAGTTGGCGCAACTGCGTATGCTCATCAAGCGTTTAATACCCTCTCTGGTGGGCAGAAAAAGCGTATTTACCTAGCGCAAGCATTGATTAATCAGCCGCGTTTGTTATTGCTTGATGAACCTTTAGCTGATCTTGACCCGCATGCTAAACAGCACTTTATTGAAGCCTTGCAGCAGATTCATCGCTATCAGCAGCTGGGCTTATTTATTATTTCGCATGATATGCATGAAATTGCCAACCATTTGGATGCCTTTATACACTTTAGCGGTAGCGGTGTGCATTTTTGTGAAACAATTGAATGTGTCAAAGAGGATAGCTATGTGGGCATATGAGTTTATGCAAAATGCCTTGTTATCAGGCTTAATCGTTGCAACTATTTGTGGTATTGTCAGTGTTTTTGTAGTACTTAGGAGGACTGCTTTTGCCGCGCACGCGCTAGGGCATATGAGTTTAACTGGTGCTGCTGGTGCTGCTTTGTTGGGTATTTCAGGTCTAGTTGGGCAATTACTACTAAATGCCGTTGCTGCTATTGCCATGGGTTTAATGGGCGAAAAAGTTAAGAAAAATGATTTAGCTATTGGCGTGGTTCTAACTTTTGTCTTGGGGCTTGGTGCTTATTTCTTGTTTTTATTCCAGAATAATTATGCTGGTAGTGTCATGAGTATTCTATTTGGGAATATTTTTGCGGTATCACATGTACAATTGATTCAACTAAGTGCGCTGGCTGTACTGATTTTGTTTACTATGCTAATCATTAGTCGCCCGCTGATTTTTGCGTCAATTGACCCAGTGGTTGCAAGTTCAAAAAATGTACCGCTTAAACTACTTTCTGTAGTATTTTTTCTGGTGTTGGCGGTTACGGTTTCAATGGCATGTCAAGTGGTAGGGGCATTATTGGTTTTTGTCTTATTGATTATTCCTGGTGCAATTGGGATGCAGTGGGGTAGGACTGTTACGGCAACAATTATAATCAGCGTAATTAGCGCTAATTTGGCAGTTATTATTGCATTGTATGTTTCTTATGGATTTGATTTGCCAGCAAGCTTTTGTATTACAATGATTTTATGTATTGGTTATTTTGTCGGCTTATTAAAAAAATTAATCGTTAGATCTTGAAAAAATATTCCGTTGTTACTAAATTAGTCAAGAGAACTATTTATCTTTAACTAATCCGCAAAGGTGATAACGATGATGAATAAAAAATTAATTCTGGCTTTGGTGGCTGCAATTTCTGTCAGCACACCTTCTTTTGCTGCAACCATTCCCAACTCTTCTGCCTCAGGTGTTGTTTCTGCGTATCCTGATTTCTCAGCTATTTATGATAATGTTGGTAAATCAGTAGTTAATATTAATGTAACGCAGAATGTTACTCCACAAGGTGGTCAGTTCGGTGGTACGGGTGATCCAATGTTTGACTATTTTTTCAAACGGATGGTACCTCAGCAACAACAAAAATACAAACAGCGGGGCTTGGGCTCTGGCTTTATTTTGTCAAGTGATGGCTATATTCTGACTAATGCACATGTAGTAAATAATGCTGATAGTGTAACGGTAAAGCTTAGTGATAAGAGAGAATTTAAAGCTAAAGTAGTCGGTGTCGATATGACTAGTGATGTTGCGATCATTAAAATTCCTGCCAAAAATTTGCCGAGCGTCAAAATTGGTAATCCAAATAATCTCAAAGCGGGTAACTGGGTAGTCGCAATCGGTTCACCATTTGGCTTAGAAAATACCATTACTCAGGGAATCGTCTCAGCTTTGTCACGGAGTCTTCCTGACGATAGTGCTGTACCATATATTCAAACCGATGTACCGATTAACCCAGGTAACTCAGGTGGTCCGCTGATTAATCTCAACGGCGAAGTAGTTGGAATTAACTCACAGATTTACAGTAAGAGCGGTGGTTATATGGGAATTTCATTCTCTATTCCGATCGATTACGCAATGCGTGTTGCCGATCAGTTAAAATCTACTGGTAAAGTTGTTCATGGTCGCTTGGGAATTGCAATTCAACCTGTGACCGAAGAGCTAGCCTCTTCATTTGGGCTTAAAGCTGCAAAAGGAGCTTTGGTTAATGGCGTTGATGCTGGTTCTGCCGCTGAAAAAGCTGGAATTGAAGTTGGTGACGTAATATTAAAAGCTAACGGGCAAGAAATTAGCGATACATCTAAACTGCCTCAAATTATTAGTAATTTAGGTCCGAATAAACCTGTAAGTTTGCTAATCTGGCGTAATAATCAGCAGATTAACGTTACTGCTACAACAATGGCTGCGGATGAAAATGGAACAACAACAGCAAGCAATGGAAACAATCCAAATCAAGGTGGTAGCAAACAAATTAGCAAATTGGGTATTGCGGTTGCTCAATTGAATGCTAAACAACTGCAGCAAATGGGATTGAAGCTGAATTCTGCTTTGGTTATCCAAAGTGTGAATGGTGATGCACAATTTGCTGGGTTGGCAAGTGGCGATATCATCCTTGGAGTGGCTAATACTCCCGTTGCGTCATTGGATCAGTTTGTGAAAATAGTTGATCGCTATAAAAATGGACAAACAATCGTGTTGAAAATCTTGCGCACAGATTCGCAACGGACAATTACCATGTTTTTACCATTTACTGTTGGCAGTCAAAACATAAATTAATTTAAAGTTTGATACTCTTAAAAGTACGTTTAGTTTAAGCGTACTTTTTTCAATTTCTTCTTAAGCTTTTTCATGGGGTGTTTGTTAGCTACACACTAAATATTTAAATTTAAATCAGTATGATATTTGTTTAGTTCTGAGATTTTAATCTCTATCAGGCTAAAGTCATAGTTATATATCGCTTTAGTGAGTTTTACTGTGCTAGAATTATCAAAATATTTTGCTGGAAATTAATTTATGAAAACGCAGATAAAAAACTGGTTAAGAATCTACTCTGGATTTAGCTTAATGCTAGCTGTAAGCTTATCTGCTTGTAGCGGAGCTGGAACTGTTTCTAACAATACTGCTAGTACACACAATCCACCGCAAGGTCCTAATTCCTATCCTGCAATCCAGGCGTTATTTAATCCAAGTCCAACATCAAACATGATGAACTCATCAACCAGGAGATTACAATCTTCAACTACGGGTAACTGTGGTCAAAGTAATGATGCTGCAACAGGACTTACTGTAGCTTCCAGTTTTGTGAGTTTTATTCCTGTTGCAGGACCTGCGTTGGGTGCGATAGCCAAAGCGGGTAGCAGTGTTCTAAACCTTGAAGGGACCACAGCTGGTAATGCATGTATTCAATCTGCATTTAATCTTATTATTCAGCAATTGGCTGTTCAAGAGGCACAAATTCAAAATATTACCAATGCGTTAAATTTATCCAATAATACTTTTTATATGGATAATTATTTAAACGCCCTATCAAATGAAGCTACAGATCAGTATCTTTTCCAGCAATCAGTTAGTTATTTTACGGGCATTTCTAATAATGGGGTATCAACCAATGAGATTGGATTAATGGGGAATATCATGTATGATATTCAGTTTTGGAATAGTAGTACCAGCAGTGGAGCAAGCACTGCAAATTATATGAACGAATCTGATTTGGCTGCATATATGGCAGCAAATCCAGCGTGGCTAACCAATACGTATCTACCTGCTGTAACTAAAGATGGGAATCAACAAGATTATCAAAATAGTTTAGTTAATTTGTCCGGAGCAGTAACCAGTGATACCTGTAGCCAGCCTTATCAATGTGTAACTCAGGCTAGTATTACTACCAGTAGTCAATTGTTAATGTATCAACAATTGTACACTACACTAGTTAGTCAAATTCAGACTCAAAATTATAACAATTATGTTTTGCTATATGATCAGTATAATGATACTTTAATGCAAGCTTATCAACAAAGCGTATTTGCCATGCAAGATGCCTATTATTTAGAGTACTTAAACAATCAGGTTAACTATAACAATGCAATGGCTTATATCAATGGAACATCCACATTAAATCAGTCCCTATCTTATGGCAATGTTCCGGCAACTATTTTCTACGTTGATAATGGTTTTACACTTACAGGGGAGAGCGTTGGAGCTATCCAACAGCAATATGTAAACGCCCAAGAACAACTGACCTTGCTTTTTGCTGCATATATTAACCAAGCTTTTCAAAATACTCTAGAGTACATCGTTACGGATAAGGTAATGGGTGCACAAACTTACCCGAATGGTTCGACTACTTTTATTGTAAATGGTCAGAGTGTTACCGATAATAACCCTCCAAATTATGCAGCTTTATTAAGTAGTGGAAAAACTGCTAGTGGCACAGTCCAAACACCAATGAGTTTCTTGCTGGCTAACTTAAATGCGGCAAGCTCAGGCACTCAGGGTTATACCTCCGCGCTAGGAGCTTCTTTACAAAACCTAAGTTCAACAACTATGATTTATCAATATTATGGGCTTAATGATATCCGGACATGGGCACAAAGTGTTTCGACTTATAATGCTACTAATACCGAGTCAAGCGCTGAATTATTATCTATTATTGCCTCTAACTATGAAAGTGCACCACAGTTATTTGTTAATGGAAACAATTCTTTTGTGCAATTTAACCAAGCGGTTATTCCTGGCTATTTAGCCACACCAACTGGTTATCCAAATGGCTTGAACTATCAAACCACCAATCAGTCATTAATGCCGTATTATATTGCACCAGAAGCATATCCACAAGTGAGTGGTAGTTTAGCCAATAATATCAATCTTAGTGCATGTAATTCATCTGCGGTGGGATTAGTACCTGGTTATAACCTCTATTGGTATGTTCCTAATGGCGCAGATGGAACGTTTTCTTTAGGTACTCAAGGCGTGCCATACTTGATGTGCGGCAATTGGCAAACTAATTATTATCAATCTGATGCTCCAGGTAGCATTAACAATAACATGACAAGCTACACTGGCTCTAATAGTAGTTTTGGCTACCTTGCCGCTCATATGCTGGTTTTTGCCAATTTGGCAGGTAATGCGTGGACAACGGTTCTTTTTACCAATAATCCTCAGAGTTCTAACCCTCGGCCAATAACTTATATGTACTCATATGACCCAAATAATTTTGGTGATGCGTGGTATGATGGTTCGACCTTAGTTCCTGGTACTTCATATAGTAATATTAGTGTGGGCGGATTTGGTAATGCTAATGAAAAAAATGATTATGTTGCTGTCCCCGCGGGAGTACAAACAACATTCCCGGATGGTTTTATTGCTTCGTTTGGTATAAATCCAGTTCAAAATAGCAATGATTATGATACTAATACGATAGGAATATCTTATAATCCTAACCTTGATATCGTTCAAATCAATGGTACAAGTTTGAATGTTGAGAGTGCACGCTGGAATTCGCCAGACAATTCTGATAGCATGCCATATAATTGGGCGCCTGCTTTCTTACTCGTAACTTTAACCTCGATCCCATCTGGTAAAAATAGCTATGTTAGCGGGCTTTTGTTGAATGGTAATTTATTGTTTGTTAATGGTACGCCAATTACTAATGGCACGACGTTCAATAAATATAATTATCCAGGACAGTATACTTATTTAAGTCTTAACCCAGCTGGATATACACCGAACATGCTCGCTCCTTATAGCATAACTACGCCTAACTGTGAATGGCCGTGGGTAGATTATAAGAGCAGCTATGAATTGCCTACGTTTGTCTGCTCGCTAAGTTCCTATTGGTAATTTAGCTAAAACCTCGGAGTATATCTCCGGGGTTTTGTATTTCAGATAAATTGGGCGGCACAATGTGTTATAATCCACATATTTTATTTTGTACAAATACTGATTTTAGGACAACATGAAACATATACGAAATTTCTCAATTATTGCCCATATTGACCACGGCAAATCTACGCTGGCTGATCGTTTTATCGAGTTTTGTGGTGGATTAGACAAACGCGAGATGGATTCGCAAGTACTTGACTCAATGGATATCGAAAAAGAGCGTGGAATCACGATTAAAGCCCAAACCGCAGCACTAAATTATAAAGCAAAAGATGGAGTTGTTTATAATCTCAATCTGATTGATACCCCGGGACACGTTGATTTTTCATATGAAGTGTCACGCTCTTTGTCTGCTTGCGAAGGGGCTTTATTAGTAGTTGATGCCTCGCAAGGGGTTGAAGCACAAACGGTTGCTAATTGTTATACTGCGATTGATTTGGGCGTTGAAGTATTACCTATTTTAAACAAAATTGATTTGCCATCAGCAGAGCCTGATCGGGTTGCGCAAGAGATTGAAGATATTATTGGACTTGAAGCGATGGACGCGGTGCATTGTTCTGCGAAAAATGGGATTGGACTACAAGATGTGCTCGAATTAGTTGTTGCTAAAGTTCCGCCGCCACGTGGGGAGGTTGACAAACCGCTCAAAGCATTAATTATTGACTCATGGTTTGATAATTATGTGGGTGTAGTAATGCTGGTACGCGTAGTTGATGGGGTATTAAAACCCAAAGATAAAATCAAATTTATGAGTAATAAAGCGACTTACCTGTGTGAGCAGGTTGGTGTTTTCACGCCTAAAGCAATTCAAAAAACTCAATTATCAGCAGGGCAAGTAGGATATATTATCGCGGGGATCAAAGAATTACAATATGCTAAAGTTGGCGATACTGTGACTTTGGATGCTAATCCGGCAAGTGAGCAATTACCTGGGTTTAAAGAGATTCAGCCTAAAGTATTTGCTGGACTTTATCCAGTAGAGTCACATGATTATGAAAATCTCCGTGATTCATTGGAGAAACTTAAACTCAACGATGCTTCGCTTAATTATGAACCGGAAGTTTCGCAAGCTCTAGGTTTTGGTTTTCGCTGTGGTTTCTTGGGCTTATTGCATTTAGAAATTGTGCAAGAGCGTTTAGAGCGTGAATTTGACATGGATTTGATCACTACTGCACCAACTGTGGTTTATCAGGTCTTGGATAAAACAGGCGAAGTCTTTACGGTAGAAAATCCTGCCAAATTACCTGATCCAAGTCGGATTCAAGAAATTCGCGAGCCAATTATTACCGCTAATATTTTAGTACCAAACGATCATGTTGGCGCGGTAATTACTTTGTGTACCCAAAAACGTGGTGTGCAGATGAATATGCAGTACATGGGGCGCCAGGTGATGTTGTGTTATGAAATGCCGCTTAATGAAGTAGTGTTGGATTTCTTTGATAAACTAAAATCAGTTTCACGAGGCTATGCCTCTTTTGATTATGAGTTTAAAGAATTCCGTGTTTCAGATCTGGTAAAACTTGATGTACTGGTAAATGGTGAGCGAGTTGATGCTTTATCATTAATTGTGCATCGTGCCAATTCACAATATCGAGGGCGCGAGCTGGTGTCTAAATTGCGTGAGCTAATTCCACGGCAGATGTTTGATATTGCGATTCAGGCGGCAATTGGTGCGCATATCATTGCCCGTGAAACAGTTAAAGCAATGCGTAAAAATGTCTTGGCTAAGTGTTATGGCGGAGATATCAGCCGGAAGAAGAAATTACTTGAAAAACAAAAGGCTGGTAAAAAACGTATGAAACAGGTGGGGAACATTGAGATTCCACAAACCGCTTTCTTGGCAATTTTACAAGTTGATTAAATTAGACTGATATTTTGCAAAACCCGCTCATCTTTATGAGCGGGTTTTATTTTCTAACTATGTTCACAGTCAAGTTTCATTATTTCGATTGACCCAATGGATTAGCACTCAAGCAATCTAAAAATCTACTGTAAATATCCGTTTTGGATAAAATAATACTGAAAGCCTATGCTAAACTGAAGAATATATCCTTATTGCCTTAGATTAATTATTATTAGGTCTTATAAAAAATGAAGAATTCACCACCATTACTAAAAACAAAATTGTTAAGCCTTGCCTCTGGATTGCTTGTTATTGCTAGTATCACGGCTTGTGGCAACTCGACAACTAACAATAGCAATGGAACATCTCCAACGGCTACTCCGACTGCAATTACGATAGATAACGCAGGTACAATCCCTGTTTTTGGCAATAGCTCAACTTCAACTGTAGTTTATGTACACAATAATACCAACAAGTCAATAAGTGGGATTAGCTATAACTTGACTACCAATATTGCTCATACATCTTTGACATCAAAATTAACTAGTTTATTTAAACGCGCCCAAAATTTAGTTAGTATCAGTGCAAGTCAATGTTCAACAGTTGCAGCAAATCAAGCTTGCCCGATAGCAATAGTAACGCCGATGTTAGACGGACTTAGTACTCAAGGAACAATTCAGATTAAGGCCAGTTATAATCTTGATAATCACCCACAGAGTTTTACACAGTTAATCAATTATGCACAAGCTCAAAATAATGTTACAACTGCAGGCGCCAAATTCCAGTCAGGGGTCACTATTTCAGGTTATGGTAATCCTACGGGTTACGCTACAATATACTTATACGGCAGTGGTCAGAATCAAATCTATGATGTTTCGAGTATAACAATCGACAAACCAGCGGTAAGTATCGTTAATGGAAATATTAGCGGGCAGCAGATTCAATCTAATTTTGTTCAAGCAGTTGAGATTAGTTCGCCAATTGCCAGTTCTTCAATGAGCGCAGCCATAACCGTTGATTCAAATATAGCAAGTAAGCTCAAAAATAATTCAGCAAAAAGTGTTGCTAAAGTTTTAAATGATACAGCTCAGTTTAATAATAGTGTGGGTATTGCAGTAGAACCAGTGACTTCTGGCGCGATTTTAACCACAGGCTTAGTTCCACTAATTAATACAGCTACGACAACTAGTGGTAGTGCGTTCGTTCGCAATACAGGAAATCAAACAGCCACACTGGGGAGTATTACTGCGGGTAATGGTATTGTTAATTTATCTGGTTGCAGTAATAGCTCTTTAGCGCCAAGTGAAACCTGTACTATCAGTTTCAATGTAACTGAATCAAGCGGTAATGCCAATATTATAATTCCTTATACTGGTGGCAGTGCCAGCAATGTAGTAGCCAACGTGACTTGGTATAATGGAGCAGAACCAGCATTAGTTTCAATGTTTAGTTCTGTAAATCCGCTTTCTTTTTCGGTAGCGGTTGGTGGTAGTACAACCATCACTGTTACCAATATTGGTGGAGCTAGTCTTAATAATATCAGTATCCCAGCACCGATTGTCGTAGGGGGCAATGCTACCGCTACTCTTGGAACTAATAATTGTGCAACGATCGACTCATTAGCGATAGGTAGTTCATGTGAATATATAGTCAATGTAAATGATAGCCAAGTCGAGCTTGGCGGGCAGATCAATGTTGGCTTTAATGCTAGTTATGCTGGTGGAATAAAATCCTATGACCAGACGTTATCTATTACCTATAATTCAACCAGTTCTGGTTCAATTTTAACCATTTCTCCAAACACTTTGACTATGACTATTAGCGGTAATACCATTGAATCGACTACACAGGATTTAACCATTAGTAATAGTGGTAATCTAGCAGCCGATTTAACTTCATTAGGCTTGAGTAATAACCCTGACTATCTAATTTTATTAGCAGATACTTGTGGCGCTACATTGAGTGCCGGGGCATCTTGCAGTGCAACTTTAAAATTGGGACCTACTTTTAGCCGTGATGAATCATCTGGTACTGCACTATTCACTATTGCTAATGCTGGGGGTGCTAGTAGTAATGTTAATTGGACAGTGCAACCCTATAATCAAAGTATTTCACTGGTGGAACAGACTGCTTTTGGCGTAACCAGTGGCAATGGTGAGTCGGCAGAAACTAGTTATATTTTTACTGCCAGAGGGCGAGACATCGTAGGAAAGTCAATTACATTAACATATAAAAATACTGGTACTGATGGAATGAAGATTACCGGTATTCAAGATGCAAATTCTGTTGTTGCCTGGAAAATTGGTGGAAATGACACTACCTGTATTCCAGGAAGCACTACTTTAGCTCCAAATGATACTTGCAAGATTGTCTATGATAATGTTCTCGAATCTAATATTTTGGCTCTCGGGGCAGTTGGTTCTACTTATACAGAAAATCTATTACTACCAAGATTAATTTATCAGGATGCAGAGAGTCCCGGAATTCAATTTAATGCTATTCCGACACTACCAAATGGAAGTGATACCATTTATGCAAAATCGAACCAAGGAACACTTGCCAATTCAGTTACACTAAATGAAGCAGGCACGCCAAATGAGTCAGTGACAGTCAGTCATTTGTTAGCTAATGCGGATGATGCGCTTAATGTTACGGTTACTACTAAAATGGAAGACTATTTTATAGCCTTACCAGGCGTTACAGCTTCAGCATGTACATATAACTCTGCTGATGGTATCATGACGCAGACTTGTATAATGGGTAAAGACAATTTATCAATGTCGGCTACTTATCTTGTTAATCAAAGTTACTTTAGTAAAAATCAATTAACACTGACTGCATTATTTAGCGTCGATAATCTTAGTCAAATTGTTTCAATGAATCCATTGGGAATAAATATTGATTTAGGCAAGATACCTACGTTTGTGGCTGTTGGTACAGGAGGTATAATTTTATCTTCGCAAGATGGGGTCAACTGGGAATCTGCTTCTATTAGTTCAGACTATTTTAATGGAATTACTTTTGCCGATAATAAGTATGTTGTGGTTGGGAATAGCGGTGCTGTTTATACTTCGAGCAATGCTTCGAATTGGGTTTCTCAAGTTTCAGGAACTGTCCAGGAACTATTTGAAGTAGCTTATGGTAATAGTCTCTTTGTCTCGGTAGGTTGCAACGGAACAATTATTACTTCACCAACAGGAGTAAACTGGAGTTCACAGACTGGGATTAATTATTGTGATATTTATGGCGTTGCTTATGGTAATGGATTGTATGTTGCAACAGGTCAGAATGGATATATTCAGACTTCTCCTAATGCCATAAATTGGACAGAGCAGCAGAATGTACCGACAAATGAAGAGTTAACCGCAGTAACTTATGGTGGTGGAAAATATATCGCAGTTGGTACTAATGGAACCATTCTTTACTCAGTAAATGGTGTTGACTGGAGCGTCGCAGATAGTGGAATTAGTACACAAATTGGCGCGGTAATTTATGCTAATGATCAATACGTAGCGGTGACTCGTGATGGTGGTGTTTTGACGTCACCAGATGGAGTGGTGTGGAGTACTCAGGTAACTGATAATGTGAATCCGCTCTATGGTATTGCATATAGTAATGGTCAATTTGTTGCGGTTGGAACACAGGGAACAATTCTAACATCTCCCGATGCAATAACCTGGACGACTCAGCTTAGTATTACTTCAGAGAGTTTGTACGGAATCACGAGCGTTAATTAGTATCAGCTAAGTGTTATGTTTTAGTTAAAGGGATTGATAACGTGCAGATATGGCATAAAAATTTTAGTTTTAGTACTCGGGAAATTAAATGGTTTTTAATCGGGATTATACTGTGGAGTGTTGTAGGATGTGTGAATGGCAGACCAGTTGCTGCTGGTCCGATTCTAACTAGCAGTAATATACCTCTGATTGATACGGTATATGAAAGTGGCGGTTCGGTTCTTGTGACTAACTCAGGAAATGCGGATGCTACAATAGTATCTGTTGCTGCTGATGCGGGTGTCAGCAATCTACTTGGCTGCAGCGATATGACATTAGCGCCAGCTGAGTCTTGTACTATTAGCTTTAATGTTACGGAGTCAGGCGGTTATGCCACGTTAGCTGTTGCCTATTCTGGCATAAATGGAACTAATGCGCTCTATACGTTAATCAGTTGGTACAATAGTCGTGGGTTTGCGTTAGCTTCAATGGCAGCAAGTAACAATCCATTATCATTTGGAGTTAGCCAGACAGGTACAAGTACGGTAACGATTACTAATATTGGGGGCTACACTCTAAATAATATTGTTATTCCAACTCCCGTTATTCTTAGTGGTAGTGCTACTGCAAATGTTAGCGCTAATACTTGCACTGAACCTTTAGCAATTAATGCTTCTTGTAGTTATAATGTAGATGTGACAGATAGTTACCCAGAGCAGAATCAACAAATAAAGTTGGGGTTTAGTGCCGAGTATGCTGGTCCAAATGGAGAAACCGTGTACAGCCGTTCTTTATTGCTTTCTTATAGCTCCGAGCCACCTGTTTGATGATATAGTTAACCTATAATCATTTGAGCATAATGTGTTAAACTATACAACCTCT
>CAZTBH010000022.1:0-45399 GCA_964611845.1 uncultured Neisseria sp. | reverse complement strand
TTTAAGTTTAGCGATCGAACAATCTATAGCTCAATTATTTATAGGTTAACTATATACTTTAAAATGGATTTTGCTGGGAGTCGTAGTCTATAATGTAGTGACATTAACAAGAACAGCAAAAACTACAAATAAAATAAAAGCTTAATGCTGATTTTTTGTTATTTGCTGGAGCTGGTACTATCAATGACTTTTTAGGTGATTTTTGGAAATATAATCCACCCACTGAATTATCGGTTATAGATGGGTGGAGTAGTCATGGCAATCAAGCCAGAGTGTATGGTGTGCATAGGCTCGTTATTCCCATCGACAGGGCGCACCGCCTAGATGTGCGCCGTGTCTGGCGCACACAACAAAAAGCCCCAGAGATAACCCTGAAGCTTTTGCCATTAGTTTATTGATCAAAATGTAACCTTAGGATTGGAGTTTCTCACTCACCACTTCAGCGACATTGCGGATATGTTCGTCAAATGAGATGCCCAGCAAATAAATTGGTTTGCTCTCGCTGAGGTATTTTGCGGCATAATTACGCGTTTTGATTTGAGCGATAGCATCGGCTGCGCTGCCATATTTGGCAAGTTTGAATTCAATAATAATTATTTTATCTGGCATTTTGAGCGTTAGATCTATTTTACCGTGATTAGTGACATCTTCGGCAATTAAATCATATCCCAGCGCAGCAAGATAGCTATATACCACGCTAGCATAAAACCCTTCATAATTCGCGATATTATTATTACGATACCAATCATGGGGAATGCTCGCAAAATGACTAGCTAAACTTTGCCCCACAAGCTCTAATTCATTATTACGTAGCGCTCTGGCTAAAAATTGGCGATTATTACTATAATCTTCAACACTAGCCCCAATTTGCGATAAAGTACGATTTAAGCTGGTTCTGACTTCAAAATTGGGATAGCCAAGGCGATAATAGACACCATCAATATCGTGAATAACTTCCTGAATGGTTAAATAACCGGTTTGAAAGAGTAAGGTACTTATTGGAATATTATCAACATCAAAATTAGACAGAAGATCGGCACTGACAACTATATCAGTTAGATTAGGAAAATAATAAGCCTTTGCCAGAATTAATTTCACTAAAAAACTAGGCGTCGCAGTTTCAAACCAGTAACTGCGATACTCATAATTATTACTAAAAAATAGTAAAGCATCAAATGGATTATAAACTTTTTGCTCTTCGCTACCTGCAAAATTATAACCGTTATACCATTTCTTTAATAATACTTTATCAACCTTGCCAACTTCGAGATAGTCGGCAAACTCAAGCTCAAGCTCACTTTGGGTATAACCACAAATGTCGGCATAATGTGAAGTTAAACTAATATCATGCAGATTATTTAGACCGCTAAACAAACTAACTTTACTGAATTTAGACACGCCTGTGAGTAAAACAAATTTTAGATGAGCATCGTTAGTTTTTATCACTGAATAGAGACTTTTTAACCCTTCACGCATTGCAACTGCGGCAGGCTCATCGGTTATATTATCCAAAATTGGTTTATCATATTCATCAATTAATATTACTACCTGCTGCTGATGTTTTTCATGAATCGCACGAATTAACTGTTGAAACGCAATTCCATAACTTAAATCTTCCTCCAATGAAACTTGGTATTGTTTGGCAAACTCCCGCATGGTTGACCAAATAATATCTAAAAGCACCGCCTGACTATTAATTGCGCTACTTGCACCAAAATCAAAGTGGAGTACAGGATAGGTTTTATCCCAATCCCAGTTGTGTTCCAGATACAAGCCGTGAAATAAATCTTTACGCCCTGAAAAAGCTTGTTTTAAGGTATCAATAAACAGCGATTTACCAAAGCGGCGGGGGCGCGAGAGGAAATAGTATTTCCCGGCACTAAATAGCCTCGCTAGATGCTGAGTTTTATCAATAAAGGCATAATCTTTGTCTCGAATTTCTGCTAAGGTAGAAATTCCGATTGGTAAATTTTTCATAATCGGGTTCTTTGTAGTATTCATAGCGCTATTTTAGCATTTACGACTAGTTGATACCTAAAAATACAAATTGAGCCACAAAAAACCCGGATTGTTAAAATCCGGGCAGTTGTTATTGTTGTATAAAAATAGATTAACCCTTTCAAGCACTACTGCTATTTCATATACAGATTAATATTACTGGAACGGGTTAAACACAACCTGCCCAGCATTCCAACTAGGTGCGCTGGTAGTAGGAGTCGCAGCACAACTGCTTATAACGCCTGTAGAGGAGTTAATCTGGCAGGCAAGTAGCCCTGAAGATCCTGAAGCAGCAAATAAAATACCTCCTTGATAAGTTATTTGCTCTGGTCTGCCTGAACCTGTCGCTACATCAACAGTACAATTTATCAGATTCCCTGAGCCATTTATATCACATGAAGCCAATTGGTATCCATACCAGTCCGCAATATAGGCACGATTAGAACTGAAGGTAATTCCCGTTGGATAGTTTGATAAATTATTATAGGATGAATTTCCCGCATTGCTGCAAGATTGTAACAATCCATTACTGTCAATATTACAGGTGTAGATTGTACCACTCCAGTAATCCGCTACGTATGCTCGTTCTTTATAAAAGGCAATACTATCAGGATTCCAGCTGGCAGAAGTGACACCACCATTACTTATCACGCATGAATTTATTTGTCCAACTTGAGCACCGCTTTGATTTATGGTACACATGTAAACATTATACCCAGCACCGCCATCTGCCCAATCAGTAATATAAACTTTTCCATTATACATGTTCATATTATATGGGTCTTGAAATGTCACGCCCCCATTGGTGGCTACGCAATCGGAATTAATCGCTCCAGTCGTTGAATTCACCGTGCAAGTCCAAATATTATTACTACCATAATAATAGCCCGTGTCATCTATATAAACATACTGTGTGTCACCAATTTTATTAAATGCTAATGCAATCGGTGCGAATGGAATGCCAATATTTAGTCGACTACTCTGACAAGTTGCTCCGTCAATTTGACCATCTGGCTGTGTTGTTTGACACTGCCAGATATAGCCATCACCGTTATTAACTGATGGAGAAGTTCCATAATCAGCAATATAATTATTAATTGGGGACAAAGTCACAGCTAAACTTGGTACCGTAATACCGTTCGTTGCTGTTCCAGTTACTGTATATGAAGAGGTACTACTTCCACCACTTATGGTTACTTGGCAAACTGCACTTTGAGTAAAATCACATACATTATCGGTGCCATCATTTGGACTTGCCATAATGGTTAAATCCCCAGTAGTATCAGTTAAGGTAACTTTTGTAGCCGAGGGTACATTGTAACTATTAAGGGCAACAGTAGACTCACCTAAAACTACATAGTGACTGCTGCTATTTGACCATTCAACTCTAGGAGTTGGAGGTCCCGGAGTCGGTGTCGGGGTTGGTGTTGGACTAGGTGTCGGTACCGGTAATGGGTTTACATTTTGACTAGTACCACCAGTGCTTGTTTGGGTTTGTCCAGCTGGATTATTTGCGGTTACAGTCACCGTACTAGTTGTTGGTGCTACAGTGGTATTAATTAGCTCGTAGGTTACCTTGATTACTCGTTGTCCATTTAGGATTTGATCTGCGGCGGTGACTCTCACATTCGGGCTTGAACTACTTACTTGGATTTGTGAAGCCGTTAGATCTCCGATATTGTAGAGGTAACCATATTGAATTGGGTTAATTCCAGTTAAGTAAACTTGGTTTGGAGTAAACTGTAGGTTGATATTATTACCTTGGGTAGTTACAGTATAAACCTGAGTTCCAGTTGTTTGGTTGCTAGTAGCTTGAGTTTGTTTATTGGCTAAGCCTAGTTTTTCAGCGATCGTGCTTAAAGTACTTGGTGCGCTTTGGTATGAAGTGCGGACTTTATAGTTTTGGCTAAGGTTTACTCCTTGTGGTAATGGCACTACTATCTGGACTACTGAACCCATGGTTAGGATTGCTGCTCCAGCACCTGCATTACCGCTGGTAACATATTGTCCAGTGATTAGATTACCATTTTCATCAACTAACTTGATGGTATTAATATTGCCCACATTTGGGGATTGCACTACTGCTGTTGCCAGCATAAATGGCACTCCACTTTCACTGTATTGTGCTTTAGGATAGAAATATAACCCTACACCATTAGCATTTGCTGATTCGCCGTAAGGGACTTGTTGTACTCCAATCGCTAATGGCGTTGCTGCTTCTGTGCCATCACTATTGCTTGCCGTTACTACCGCTCCACCGGCTATAGTTGACTCAGGTACTGAGAGTTTTAAGAAACAGCTGCTTTTTGCTGCTATATTCGCACACGCTTTCGCACTTGCTGGATCAAGAGTTACACTACTTCCTGTACCTACTGCCTGACCCAAGCTATAGCTGATATTGCTAATGGCGGTAGTTGTTGGATTGTAAACACCCATATAGTTAATACCCGTGGTATTTGCCAATGATGGCAAAATACTCGGCGCTACAAAGATTAGTTTGCTGCCTGCGGGTACTGGTATTGCACAAGTGCCACAGGTTCCACCGCTACTGCAGGCGGTTAATACCGCTGCGGTTATTCCAGCTAATGCTAGATTTTTATAGTTTGTTGGTTTCATGATTAATCCTATTCATTATTCTTGATTTATACTTATTTTATAATTATGCAAAGATTTTCTTTTAGTTAACTCTAGAAGTTATACTGTACGCCGCCTAATACTGCATTGATTTGTCCAGTAGTCGCATTACCGCCGCCCATTGGAATATACAAGGTATCTTCTACTCGTAAATCAAAGTGACGCGTTAGTGCAAATGAGCCTCCCAGACCAGCTAAACCAATAAAGTTAGTCGCTGAGTTACTGTTGCAATACCAGCTTGGTGTACCCACATTGGACGTTCCGCCCCAGCTCATTGTATTGATACCAACTCCTAGACGTCCATACAAAGCAAATGCTTCGCTTAATGCTAGAGTTCCCTTAGCGGCAACATCAAAGATATTATTGGTTTGAGTTGCTCCGAATTCACTACTCGCGATATTGGTATAGCCACCTTCAAGTGCAAAAGCCCGGTTAAAGTTATAACCTGCGTTTAGTGTTGCTGCAAAACCTCCAGTTGGTGTAAATTGTTGGGTTGCCCAGCCAGCGTTTAGATTGATATAGGCTGCTGAACCGTCGTAGGGTTGGATTTCATCAGCAAGCACAAATGTAGCAGTTAAAGATAAGGCTGCTAATATAAGTAGTTTTTTCATGATAATCACTCTTTTTAGTAAGGTTGAGATAGTCATCATTTTAGTACATTGAGTAACTTTAAACAATATCTATTCACCGCTAAGCAATGGCAATTATTTATTAGCATCAAATATATGACAAATTATAAATTGCATAATAAACTGTAATATTTTAATGTATACGCCACAAACTAAAACCAATCACCACTTAGATCGGCGCTTGGGGTATAAAAATTCACACCCCATATGTGTTGTATTTATACAAAAATGTAAAATTTAACTCTTGTAATATTCCAGTAACTTTTGAGGTTTACTTAGTTCACTCTCTGCAGCATAGCCAACTGCCAGAGCCTGATAAACCTCAACTATGGCATCTAATTGCTGCGACTTAGCTTGTAAAAGACTCAAGCCAGCATTATCGAGATTCAGTTTAGCGTGAAGCACATTATTCATCGGTGAATTACCAGCTTTAAACTGAACCTGATTTACTTTATAATAATCATTGGCATATTGGTATGATTTATAAGTTTCAGCATATACTTTATCCATATTTTGCTTATTGGTTAAACTATTATCAACATTTTGAAACGCAGATTTAACCGTCTGCATATAGCTATAATACTGAGCGTAATAGTCGCCTTTTTCCGCCTTTACTCGCTCATAAGTGCTAGCGTCTAAGATCGGCATACTTGCCATCGCACTACCCATCCAAAAGCCAGTACCGACATTAAATAGATTGCTCAATGCTTCAGATATACCACCAGCAAAACCAGTTAGGCTAATCGTCGGAAAAAATTGTGAATTGGCTAAGCCAACATTAGCATTAGCAATTTTCAAACTATCTTCCGCTTGAATAATATCTGGACGACTTTTTAAGACTGACGACGGAATATTTGCTGGAATAATGTTATCCGTTATTAGCTTATCAATTGATCCATTAGTAACAATCGGGCCAGGATTCTGGTTGATCAATACCCGCAACGCATTTTCAGTTTGTGAAATAGAGTTTTCAATCGCAGGTATCTTCGCTTGATAAGTTGTTATTGCTTGATCATAAGTTGCAATAGTACCTAAATCTGCCGCACCATTTTGTACCTGAATCATTTCTAAACGACGTAATTCTTTCAAATCTGCAATCATCTGCTGTTGGAGTAGCAATTGCTTCTTCTGTGCCAATAAAGTAAAATATCCTCCACTCACCTGGCCTATAATAGTCAGACGAGTTGCATTATATATCGCTTGTTGCATATCCAGTGTCGCTTTAGCCAATTTAGTCTGATTAATATTGGCAAAAACATTAAAACTGTAAGTCGGCATAAAACCACCATACAAACCGCTAAAATTAGAGTTGGCTAAATTACCCGATTGCACAGCTGGGTTGGCTGCCAAAGCTCCTTGAGGCGTTAAATTGGTTGCCCAGCTATTACCGGCAAAGCCACCACCAACACCGTTCAAAGTTGGAATCCAAGCATATTGCGCTGCTTTCAAACTCGCCTGTGCTTTCATAATATTGCCTTGAGCAACTTGTATTTGTGCATTGTTAGACAACGCCAAAATAATCAGTTGATTTAATACTGGATCATTAACCTTTTTCCACCATTGTAGCTGGCTATAATTGGTAGCGCTTGATTCAATGGTAGCAGATTCAATCTTAACCCCACTTCTGGTAGTGGTAGGTGCATCAATGGTTGGCTGATGGTATGACGGCGAAAATATTCCGCAGCCACTAAGCATTGCGACTGTCGCAGTTAAACTAATTGTTGAAATTTTTCTCATGATAAATCCTTGTTTCTATTCTTCTTATTTGGTAGTATCAATTTGAACATCAGCACTGGCACCAACCCGTAATGGAAACTGTGCATTATTTTCTAATTTAATCCGAATAGTAAAGCGTTGGGTAACTTTAACCCAGTTACCAGTAGCATTTTGTGGAGGAAGTAATGAAAAAGTAGTTCCGCTAGCATAACTTAAGCTTTGTACAACGCCTTTATAATGAGCATGTTTATACATATCCAACTTAACATCAACTGGTTGCCCGTCTTTGACGCGCTCCAGATCTGTCTCTTTAAAATTGGCATCAATCCACCAGCTATCATTATCAACCAAGCCAAAAACCTGCTGCCCCACTCCTACGTACTGCCCTTTAGTTAGATACATATTTGAGACAAATCCATTAACTGAAGACACTACATCAGTATACCCAACATTGTTTCTAGCATTTGCTACCTGTGCTTTAGCTTGGCCTACCTGAGCATTAGCCGCTTCAACCAAAATTTTGTCTTGCGCCAAAGTGTTTTCTGCTTGAACTAATTGAGCTTTTGCTTGGGCAAATTGAGTCTGATAAGTTTGCAGATTTTGAGTTGATGCCGCATTTTGCTTATTCATTTCAGTATAACGTTCAACTTGTGCTAATGCATTGGCATAGTTTACTTTAGCGCTTGCTACATTAGCTACTGCCGTACTGATTTGAGCTTTAGCATTATTTGCTTGCTGAACTGCATACTGTAAGGCCTGTTGCTGTTGGTCTAATTGTACGCTATAGTCAGTTGGTGCAATTCGAAATAATACGTCACCTTTATGGACAAACTGATTATTCTTAACTAGAATATCTTCGATATAGCCATTAACTTTAGGCGCTACATTAACCAAGTTTGCATTTACATATCCATCATCAGTAGAGGGGTATTTTTCAGAATGCTCAAAATACCAATACACACCACCACTAACCACTGCGATTAACAATGCGCCACGAGCAATAATGCTAATTTTCTGTTTATCCATTTATTATCCATCCTCTAAATTTTTTATAACTAGTTTTTGATTTTATGTGTTTTTGCAAACTAATGCGCATGAACTTTAATAATGCCTTTGGGTGGCTTAGCTAAGAACATCGGCAACAAACAAAGAGATAATGCCATGATACCGCCCAAGTAGAAGAGATTTATATTTGCAATCAAAAATGCTTGAGCTTGCACTTGCTGTGACAGAATTGTTACCTGTTTTTGGATAGACATTCCTTGCAATAATCCATTTTGCATCTGTTGTACCGCATTGTTAAAAGGCGTTATATGTGTCGATAAATCATTCCATGAGATTTGTTCATTACGGCTTAAAACTGTTGAAGCAATTGAAGTACCGACTGAATTGCCAATATTTCTAAAGAAATTAAATACGCCACTAGCATCGTTACTCAAAGCTTCAGTCACACCAGTAAATGCCACTTGTAGCAAAGGTGTAAAAGTCATTGACATGCTAAGACCGATAACGGCACAAGTTAGCAATTGAGTGGACAGACTCCAGTTAGTGCCAAAATGTGTTTCTATCCAACAGCCACCGCTAAATAAGAGTAGCCCGCTAATGAGAATAATCCGTTTATCAAACTTACTGCATAAAATACTACCTAAAATGCCACCAAAAACAGCGCAGACACCACGAGGTGCGGTTATATATCCGGCAATATCGACTGGAAAGTTATAGCCTTGTTGTAAGAATGTTGCATAAAATGCCATACCAGTAGTAACCGCAACCATAAACAGAAATACAATGGCACAAGATATAACAAAGTTAGAGTTTTTAAAAAGTTCAAAACTAACTACCGAGCGCCCGAGTATTCCACGCCAAACAAAAAATGTGATAAAAACCAAGCCAACACAAAGACAAATAACCATTAAATGCGAATTAAACCAATTAAGATTATTTCCCTCATCGATGAAATACTCAAGAGAACCAAAGCCAATTGCCATAAATGCAAAACTAATTGAATCAAAATTAACTTTAGTTGTAACTGTCTCTTTCATCCAAAAGAATACGATCAAAAAGGCGACTAAACAAATCGGCACATTTACAAAAAATATACATCTCCAGCTATATGCATTTACTAAATAGCCACCAGCTAATGGACCAATAATTGGACCCAATACAACTGTCAGCGTCATTATGCTCATCATTTTTGGCTGTTCTTCCTCATCAAAATTACCGACAATATAGCCTTGTGCCATAGATGGTAAAAATGCACCGCCAATCCCCTGAATCAAACGAAAAATAACCATTTCATTCAAGCTGCCGGCAAAACCGCAAAGCACTGAAGATATCCCAAAAACAAGAGTAGACAATAAAATTGTTTTTTTGCCACCCAATCTTGAGCTAACAAATCCAGTTGTCATAATGAAAACTGCCGCGGCTACAATGTAACTCGTAGTTACCAGTGAAACTTCTTGGATATTGCACCCCAGCGCACCCATAATGTGGGGAATTGCGACTGCTACAATCGTCAAATCAACGATTTCTGCTAAAGCCAGTAAACAAACAGCAATAGCAACAATAGATCGAGGTTCTAACCAAAAACCTTTTTTCATATAAAACAATCCTTTATATATGATGGGATAGTGAAGTGATATATTTGTCGTATTTAATAAGCCAAACCGCGATTTTACGCCATATTCAACTAGAGACACAACTACATTTTTACTTAGATCTAACAGTGTTATGATATTACGTAAAAAGTAGATCAATCAAGAAACAAAATCATGCCAGCATTATATTATGTTAAACTAGCAAGTTGATGCTGTAGTAAGAGTGCAAAGATGTTAAATAAAGATGATCAAATTTTTCTTGAACAGTATGTTAATTATTTCAAATTAATAAGTGAGTCAACTGGAGATCTCTTGGGTGGGATACTTGGTTTAGATCATAAGATTTTATACAAATCTGAATTTTCCAAGCGTATTGGCGCAAGTGATAGCGAAGTAATGGAACACCTCAAAAAACCAGAGGTTATAGCGTTACAAACCAAAGCCATTGAAAAACGCATCTTGGTTAAATACTTGCTAATGGGGCTAATGGAAAACGGTAAATCTAGTTTTTTAATTTTATCTTATGCTCCAATTATTAACCCAAGTACTAATAACGTTGTTGCTCTTTATAGTAGCAGTAAAGTGGTGGAAACGTTTAATATCTGGTTTATCCTATCCAAATATTATACTAAAGGCGTTGCAGTAATTGATAAGTTCGAGTACCAGATTAAACTTACAGCTCGTGAAAAGCAAGTCGTATTTTTATTTCTGCTAAACCTTGATAGCAGCACTATTGCTGAGATAATTTCCAAGATAGAAGACAAAAGAATATCTAAAAACGCGATTGACCAAATATTTACCGCGCAATTAATACCTAAATTTGCAGTTTTTGGACGTAAAGCGCTTTATGATAAACTTACGGAACTAGGCTACTATCGCTTTGTACCAAATAATGTCCTTCGGAGTGGATTTTGTATTGAAATAACTGATTACACTGTATTTGATCATTAATATGTAATCGAATGCATTTGTTTTAAGGTGTATATTCGATCTAGAGACATACACCTTAATTCTACAGGTGAATAAACAATGGCCAATTAAGCCAATCAATCAACTTTTTTTACGCAGAAGAAGTACCAAAATTAACAAATTACTCAACATTAGACTAGCAATTATTACATCGACAAGGCTAAATTTGATTTGGATATTTTGATAACTGAGACTGCCATCTCCACCAAGGATAAAATGCAAAATCAAACTAAACCCAGTTGCAACTAAAAAGAAACATAATAATTTAGACATTTATTTTTCTCCTTCACGTTGCTCGTATTTGTTTAGCTTATCTTCTAAGTTATACCCGAGTTTAACCATACCTGTTTTATGCAATATAGCTTTAATCACTATTCGGATTATGGCATCTTTGATTGTACCAAAATCTGGTAAAAATATTATTTTAAACATTAAGAAACCGACAATTGCCAAGCCCCAATCAAAACTTCTATCAATCATAGGATAATAGTATAGTTGTGCACCAGTTAAGTAAACATAAATCCATGACGCACAAACAAAGCTAAAATAAGCAATAATCAAATATACCAAGTCACCCAGCACACGCTGATAACCTTTGTATAAATCATAGAAATACATTCCAATACACAGTATTTTTATCCGCTTTGGCGTAACAATTCTCTGATATAAGCTTTTGGTATATTTAAGCTTGAATAAATCATGCTTAATAATATACTTCACCAAACGTAAAACTCTGGCGACTAAACTATCACGCAAAAATCTGTCCCGGCGAGCAATTGTTATAATATTTAATATAAAACGTTCACTTGGAAATAAAATTGCCAACCACGCCACAATAAGCACTATACATGTGATATGAACAAAATGCATGACATGATCAAAATATATAGGTCGGAGATGCGGTGATAGGAGTAAATATTCAATTGCTAAACTTAATAACCCAAACCGAAAAACGGTTGAACCGATCCAGCGAATCCGATTAGAAATATTAGCTAAGTATAACCATAAAAGAAATTTCATTATCGCCCCAAATAAATTAAGGAGCTTATGTTAAGCTCCCCATACTAATTTGCGTATTGCTGCAAAATTAGATAATCCAAACAACAAGCACAACCACCGCAACTAAAACACCAAATTTCCAGTTCAACACACGTTGACCTTCTTTAGCTTCTTTAGTAAAGAAGTTTTTAACTTTACCACAGCATTTTTTCTTTGCAGGAGTTTCAGTAGTTTCTGGTTGTAAATTTAAATCACTCATATTAAGCTCCAATAATTAAACAATAACAATAAAAACCACCAAGCCCAACAGAACCCATAACCAATTCTGCATCAGCTTGGAGAACTTGGATTGTGAACCGCTTAAATTGTGCATTAGCCATTTTATTAACTCATCCATCATTTAACCTTCACAAAATATACTAAATTATAGCATATACAACACTAGTTTACTCAACTAATTATTTACAACATTACTCGAAAATATTGATACAATCTGGATTTAGACACTACAGCATAAGGTAAAATTAATGATTCAACGCTTAGCCATAATATCCATAATAATTGCCAGTTTGTATGGTTGCGCAATCTTCAGTAGCGCACCACTAACTGATGAGCAATTGAATACACAAGTAGATAATGCATTGGCAAATGGCACTCCTGAATCAGCTATAAGCGTAGTTAATCAAGCGCTTAAATCAGACCCTAACAATGCAGCTTTATTTGTCACGCGAGCGAAAATTAATAGTGCTTTACAACAAGAGACTGCAGCAAGCGATGATTATAAAACGGCAATTAAACTAGCACCAGCAGATGCCAGCATTCTTAATCAATATGCAATATTTCTATGTCAACAAAAATCAATTAATGATGCAAATCTAACGTTCCAATCGGCACTCAATCAAGCAGAATCAACATCTACCGCTCAAATCTATACCGACTGGGCAAATTGTAATGCAGCCAACCAACAAATAGATGATGCTATTGCCAATTATACGAGTGCCCTATCCTATGAAAGCGCACCATATGCAGCCTATGCAGGTATCACGAATCTATATATTGCGCAAAAAAATTATCCGATTGCAAATTATTATATTAGCTTATACCAAGCGCCACTTCGTCCAGATGAGCTATACCTCAAGATAACTGTACTGCAATCACTCAGCAAAACTAATTTAAAACCTAGCGATAAAACCAAATTAAGTCAAAAATTAGCAGAACTTAAAGCACAGCTTCTTGAACAATTTCCAAATTCAACAGAAGCACAATCACTAAGCACAGAAAAAACGCCTCCAACAAAAACAACAGCACAAACACCGCTGATAATTCCAGTTACGAATGAAAGCACTATATCAATAGTCAGCCGTAGCTCAAATCAACAAAATATTGTTTCACGAATAGAACAAGACTCGAATGGTCACGACTATATCATCGTACAACCAAGCGATACATTATACTCAATTTCCCGTACAACTAAGGTTAGTGTTGAACAGATTAGCAGATTAAATAAACTCAAATCAAACAATCTACCTGTTGGCAAAAAGCTTTATTTACCGAATGCACCGTTAAAATAAAATATACAGTACATTAACAATAAAACGACACATAACAATATACTTACCCTAGTGGGCGATTTACAGTGAAGCTTACTGCTCATATGTGAGGAGTAAATCAACTGCCTAGGATAATAAATTAGTTTGAGTATACATAGCTTCATATAAGCTACTTTGCGGTAAACAAATAATTTTAGCGTTATTTTGGCTACCCATGCAAAAACGCGGTAGTAATAGTTTTGGATAAGTTTTACAATTCGCTCTGTAAAAACTTTAGGAACCTATCCATGCGTAACTCAGCTTATTTATCGTTATTCTTAACTGCTTCTTTAGGGTTAACTGCTTGTAATAGCGGAAGTAGTCAATCAGCCAATAATCAAGTAACAAACAGCAGCAGCATTAATACATCTGTAGCACAAACATCTTCGGCAACACGCGCAGCACGTAATGCTCAAGCAACCTCTGCCGCAGCCTTAGCGCCAGGAAATGGGATAATTAACTATAGTGTAGCTACCGATGTGTATTATGGTTCACAAAATCAGGCACCATCTCTAAAAATAGATATGCAAAATTACCCTAATGCCAAATTAAAATATGTTTTTCCTGCAATCGGTTATATTACACCAGATGGAAGTAATTCGAATATCGTTAATCCATTATCAAATAATACTAACAATTGCAATTCACCAGCTAACAGTGTCATTGACTATATGGCACAGCCACAGATTAAACAATCATTCTTTAAAGATAATGGAGTAACTACTCCATTAGGTCCATGTGTCAATGGTAATGATGCAACTTCTTATTATAAAAGCTTAGGTTTAAACGTAGTGCCGCTATTTGAATATAGCGATGATTTGAATAGCGCTTTAACTCCAAATAGTATTAGCACGGTAATGCAAATTGCTGATAATATTGCAGGCATTATTAATCAAGATCATAATACCATCGGAGTCGCAATTGATAATGAAAAAGCTCTAAGTCAGGTTTCCAGTGACGTTGAATTAGCCTTTTTCGGTGAGTTAGCAATGAAACTAAATGCAGCAGGCAATCATTTATTCATCTTTGATGCACCAACAACTGTACAAACTATTTATAACCAAGGGGTTCACATTAATGGTTCAGTGAATGTTTCAATTCCGGCGCAGCAAAACATAGTTGAATTAGATCCGCTATATGATCAGGAATCAATTCCAGAGGGTAGCTACGGACCAGTTGGTATAGATCAATACACGACAGATACCAATAAAGAAGTGAAGGATTATTTTGCAATTGAAAGTCGTCCACCAGTGATGTTTGTTGCACCAAGCAGCTCCACTGACACAATTTGGGATAGTGTACAGCAATATGACTTGCAGTCAAGTAAAACTACAGTTAATAATCCGACTACCAGCACTGATATTGGTAATTGCTCTGAGAGTCCAGCAATTAATTCTGGTTCAATTGATAATGTTGCTTTAGCTAATTTTTTATGTGATAATGAATCATGTACCGCAACTTCAACCAATAAAATTATAACAGATTTCCTAGCCCCTAAAAATTGCGTTGCTTTTAAAAATACTACACCAATGCAACAATTTATAACTAACGCGTTAAATGCGATTAGCCAAAACACACCAGCCAAAGACCCACGCTATTTAGGTACAACTATGTATGCATGGAGAATTGATGCGTTCAATGACATCGCCTGTGCTGCACATTATTATTCACAAGATTTTGAATCTGATTTATACAAACAGTGTAACCAGACCTTCCCAGCTAAAATTAGCGATACTGCGTGGAGTGCATTTGCCGACTGGAATCCGCCACAATAAAAGAAAATGATCTAGATTAGACATGAAAAAACCGCCAGTGACTAGCTGGCGGCTTTTTTAAAAAGCAAGTAACTTGCAGCCAAAATTATTTAGCAGCAGTTGTTGCTTTCTTTACTGTATTGATAGTTGCTTGAGTAGCAGCTTCAAAATTTTTACTTGCAACTTCAGCAACTTGTGCAGATACTTTAGATACAGTATCAGCAGCTTGGTTAGAAGTTGTAATGATGTTTTGTAAAGATTCACTCGCCACTTTAGATAAAGCTGGGCTAACTGAAGCGATTTGATCTACTGATTTAACCATTGATTCTTGAGCATCTTTGATTGTTTCAGATGCAGCAGTATTAAATACCGCTTGTGAATTGCTAACAACACCACGAAGTTCTTGAGTTTTAGCCACGCCTGATTCTACTGAACTAACTGCAAAGGCTTTAACTTGTTCAGCTACATCTTTAGCAGAAGTAACAGACATTAAGTTTTTCATAGTAGTTGCTGATTGTTGCATGAAAGTACGAGCAGCTTCGCATTGAACGAACATTGCTTGTTTGTAACCTTCGATAACCGCGCTAGTTAGAGTCATGCAAGTATCGATCATTTTAGTGTATTGTGCGTTCATCGCAGTAATTTGAGTTGATTTCATTGTATTCTCCCGAATAAAAATTTATGGATATAAACTAAAATTAGCCAAATCCGTGTTCTAGGACGCTATTATTGTGCACTGCACCATAATTTGTCAAGCTTTAAAGTAAAAAAATATTAATATTAATCATCTTTATCATTACAGTTTCCGCATAAACCTTGTAAACACAATGTATTTCAAAGAATTATTAAATTTAGACTAGAATAAAATAATCATGTTAAATTTTATCTTAATAGAGCTTAATCTACCTTAAAGGTGCAAATATGATCATATATCTAACTATAGATTAAGGAATAGACACCTAACAGCGTAAAAATATTTGCACAAATTTATTTTATTATGATAATATCTCAAATTCACTAATTGAAGATACTCATACGCAGCTTCAATTCATTGATAGTCTTTGATTGTCAGTGTGAACATATACCTTAAAAACAGTATATGTGCGGATCTTGGTTATAGCACTACATGCACTCCCAACTAGCATACCTATAGCCTGCAGCGCCTTTGGTGCCTTACATTTTGTTTGCCATTACCTGTGCAACTAATATCTTAAAGATCATATACATCTTTAAACTAATATTCTTATATATATCCAATTACATTAATTTATATAGATTGGCTATATATAATCAATATTAGGCTTGGTGCACAAAATGCTAACTACGCAACAACACGCCCCACATAAATCAGAGTGGGTACACCTTTTGATTCGATTACTAATTATCGGACAGTTACTCATGCTGCTGCTCTTTTCCAGTGATGCATGTAGCGATATGCTCACCGATGCAAGCTGGTTTTGTGATGGCAAGGCCATGCTTGATGGCAGTCTTGATCTTATCAATGAATTCTATACTATCCTATGTCTTGTTGCTGTTTACATCGTCTATCAATTTATGCTACTGGTTAACATCATCTCACATGATTATGATGCGGAATTAATTGCACTTGATGAATATCTTAACCGCTTAGTAAATTACTTTAACCCGATTCACATACTTGCGGCAATTAGTAAACCTCTTTACTTGTTAGTCTATAGACTACAACGACTCCTAAAAATTCATAATTTTCGGCACTTTAATGCTGAAATTGAGTCTTCATACCTTCCATTTGTCTAAGCTCAAACTTAGTTTAAATTAAGTACTCTGGATAAAAATCACTTAGTTTAAACCAATATAACAATCTGTTACTTAGTAATTAATTAATAATTTTACTTTGGCCATAAAAGTAATCAAGCTGCTGCATTATCTATTGCAAAGCGAACTACTAGGCTTAGTTTGTTGAAGGTATTGAAAATGAAAAATAATTTAAAAACCATCTTATTAATCGCAAGTATCTCTGCGCCGCTAAGCGCATGGGCTACTTTAGGTGAAAATACATCATCAATCATGAATGATGCAACCGTGCTTAAAGCTTCGGCTCCTGTAACACAGGATCAACAATCTCTGGATCAGGCAACTACCAGCGGCGCTAATTACCAAACTAATACTTTGGTTACGCAAACTGGTATTGTCATCAAACAGTTTAGCAATAACGGCAATGTATTTGGCGTTGCATGGCATGGTCCTAAAGTACCCAATCAAAGCCAATTATTCGGCAAATATTTCACAGTTTATCAAACTAGCCAACCTAGCTATAAATCACTAACTATGCGTAGAGTAAGTACCAGTGATTTTGTTTCGTCAACCAGTGGGTGGATGGGACATTATGAAGGAAAAGCCATAATTCCATCTCTAGCTCCAGCTAACGTAACGATAAACTCTTTAAAATAAGGTGCATAACATGAAAAAATATCTCTCATTCGCAATTATTGCAACCAGTGTAACGCTTAGTGCATGTAATAGTGGTGGAACATCTGCTAACAGTACTGGCAATGCAACTCCACCTGCATCAGGTTCAGGTTCACAAGCTAGCGCAGCAAGCAATGTTGTGCCAATTGTAATTGACGCGGGCCCAACTGGACAATCGCCTGATAATACACCTTTTGTTAGTGTAACTGTTTGTAGTACCAGTAGCCCGACCAACTGCCAAACTATTGATCATATTATCTTGGATACTGGGTCAATGGGTTTACGGCTTTTTGCTAATAAATTAAACAGCAGTCTGAATCTTACTCCACAAACAATCAATGAACAAACCACAGCAGAATGTACTTTATTTGGTAGCGGTTATGATTGGGGTTCAATTGCACTGGCAAATGTCCAAATGGCTGGTGAAGTAGCTAATAACGTTCCAATTCAGATCATTAATGATAGCACTATTCCTGGTGTGCCAAGTGACTGTAGTAATGAAGGTGCCTACAATGACTTAGGTGGAGCAAATGGAATTATTGGTGTAAATCCGCTGCCTTATGATCAAGGTAATTATTACTCATGCAGCGGTAGTAGTTGTACATTAAATAGTTCAATTACCACGGCTCAACAGGTAGTAAGCCCGGTGTACAAATTCAGTACGGATAACAATGGTGTGATCGTAGCATTGCCACAAGTATCAAGTACAGGTGCAACGTCACTTAGCGGAACCCTGACTTTTGGAATTGGAACGCAAAGTAATAATCAGTTAACTGCACAAAATATCTTTACCAGCAATGGTACTGAGCAGGATGGTAGCTTCACAACTACCTATGATGGCGGAAGCTATGACTCCATTTTTGACACTGGTTCAACTGAGCTGTTCTTTGATAATCCAAGTAACAATCCAGCATTAACTACCTGTAGTGATAATACCAGTTTTTATTGCCCAAGTAGCACGACAACTATCACTACTCAATTAGCCAGTCTAAATAGTAGCGCTGGAGTAAATTTCAACTTTAATATTATTAATTTTGATAACTTCATCACTGCTAATCCAAATAGCGTAGTGATACCTAATGCAGGGGCAACTGGCGGTCAGAACTTCTTTATCTGGGGCTTACCGTTCTTCTATGGGCGGACAGTATTTAGCGCATTTAGTGGCGCAAGTACTTCCGGCGGTAATGGACCTTATTTTGCAGTTTAATTAAATTTAATGTTGCAGGATATATATTAACTTTTATTATTCTGCAACATTAACATGAAATGATATTTTTAAATTTTATTTAAAACAATAGGATAGAAACCATGAAAAAATTTAATAACCTTTTAACTGTATTAATCATATCTGGCGCTAGTTTTACTCTAGCAGCTTGTAATAGTGGTAGCGCAAATAATGGTGCGACACAACAAGCAACAAACAGCAGCGGCGGCAATAATGCAGCAAGCAATAACGTATTACCTCAAGTCAGTACTGATGATTTGAAAGCAATTTTTACTGCATTAGCAACTGACAGTGCTAAATCAACCATTTCACTGCAAGATGCGGTAGCAATCATTACTGGTAAAAACCCGAGTGCCCTGCTAACCCTAAAAAACCTTAACCTCAGTGGCTATCAACAAGCAATTAATGCCGCTAAACAAGTACCACATGTAACGATCAACCAAACACCAACTCAAGCTCAATATAATGAAGCTCTTTTTGCTGCTTTATTCATTGGCGACGTAACGGACTCCAGCTCCGGCAGTGACGGCACCAGTTCTCTGGGACAAATTACTTGGAATAATACACTCAATAACCTAGCCATGGTATCACACCGCTTTTTTGGTGGTTATCGTTTAGCTCAACAAGATTATACTTGGAGCTTCAATCCCGGCACCTTAGAAACGATTGTCAATACAGGCAATCAGCTAGGCACAGCACAGGATATTAATCTACTAAATATTCATCAGGGTGCGGTAGGCGATTGTTATTTTCTTTCAACTTTGAGCGGACTGATCTATCAACGTGGTGCGCAAAGTGTTGCGAATATATTTCACCCTAATGCAAGCGGTGGCTATAACATTGATTATACTGACGTACATTCAGTTGCCCAACAAATTTCGGTGACACCAGTAACTGATCTGGAAGTCGCAACTGGAGCTTATTCTGCTGGTAGCGGTCAGTGGCTGAGCTATATGGAAAAAGCTTTTGGTGATGTCTTAATGAGCCCAGAATATAGCTTTATTTATTTTGGTACTACGCCAGCTACACCGGGAAGTATTTATAGCTTGGCAACCTTCTATGACGGGATGACCGCTTCACAATTACCTATTGGGCAGTATTATTCAGCATTCAAATTTTTAACTGGACATGAGGTCTATGAGTTTACTAATTCATACAATGCCAGTAGTACTGATTATACCCTAGTTAATACCTATGCTGACAACCCAGATTCTGGCAATATAACTTTAGGTGCTAAAGTTACTCCAGCAAATATGGTTAGTCTGATTGATCCACTGCTAGCACAAGGAAGAGTAATGGTATTAGGTACACCAGTTGATACCAAAGAACTTAATGGGGCAACCGAGCAAGGTGCAGTTGATTTACCGCCGGGAATAGTTGGTACCCACGCTTATGCAATTTTGGGACATAGCAATGGTAAATTTAAACTCCGTAATCCATGGGGAACTAACTTCACACCAAATGGCGCAGATAGTATTACCAATGGTTATACCATGCAAGATGGAATATTCTACGTCCCTGATGCCGATGTCTTTAAGATCTTTGATCAAATTGACATTGAGCAATTGCCAAGCTTGGATAAAACTCCAGTAGTTGTTAATGGTGTAGTTCAAAAAGATAGTAAGGGTAACCCACTCTATACCGCAGCGACCAATCCGATTATGGATCAATATACCACTAGCAATGGTGCGTATATTAAGAATAATTATTCCAAATTTGTTGCTGTACCACAATAAAAAGGAGTAACTCATGAGGAAACTTATCCTAATGATACTTGCGACAACTTCGTCACTCGCATTTGCTGACGGAGCTGCAGACTGTAACGGCAATTATTTACAAGGAACTATTGATGTTGCGCCCTATTTTAAGGCTGGAGCATCACAACAAGGCGTTGAATTATCGCATACACATATTCAAGTAAATAGCGGCGGTAATGAATATGATGTTGCAATCGACAACGTGTTTGCCAATGACTATGATCAAACCAATGGTAGTTCAGTACCCTCGTCATTAGCGCAAAGTTTGCAAGTTGGACAAACAGTGCAATTGTGCGGAGAACTCTATACCAGCGGAGGTCTAGGTATTCACTGGGTACATACCAATTGCGGTGTAAGCTCAAGTGGTCCAAATGGCTACGTAGTTATTAATGGTCAAAACTTAACCAATAATCAGGAGTATTGTTATTTATGGCCTAGTTAAGTTGACTCAAATTCATTAAACTTTAACTATCCGGAATGCTACTTGTTATGTGGCATTCTGGATTTTTACACCTGAGCAGATAGTAACTATCAATAGCTGTCAAGAAAGCACTTGCAATAAAACTATCTCAAAATCCCGCAAATTTATGCTAAAACACTGATAAATCAAGGTATAATCATGGGTTAATTAAATCTATACTCACAGTATTTGAATCTTGGGCGCGAAGGATTGATAAAAAAAGACGACGTGGTGTAGTTAGAGCTACATAAGGAGTCTTTTTTGAAATCCGACAAAGTCCAAGTTTCAAAGACGAAGAGTATATTATCTATGAGAATACCAACACTATGTACCACCTACGCGACTTTGTAACTAAAAAAATTGTTAATCCTGATAATCTGGTTTTTACTGGTGAAACTACTCCTTGGGAAGTAGTAATGGATCTGGATTCAATCAAAAGTAAAATGAATCTGGATTATTTCCGTTCTTCACCGCCAAGTTTATTAAAATACCTCCCCTTACTACCAATTACCAAACAGGCAGAATTTATTACCCTACGTGAAGCTGCAACTCCATTAATTAAAAGCCGTCGTTTAGGGCGCAATATGGGCGTTGAATTATATCTCAAAGTTGAAGGTAAAAATCCAACGGGTTCATTTAAAGATCGCGGTACAGCAGTTGAAGTATCAGTTGCGCGTGAAAAAGGTGCTAAAGCGATTATATTAGCTTCAACCGGAAACATGGCAGCTTCGTGTGCTTGCTATGCAGCTGCGGCCGATTTACCTTGCTTTATCCTAGTTCCTGAGGGTGTACCTCCTGGTAAACTATCTCAAGTGCTGGCTTTTGGCGGGCATATCGTTCAAGTCAAAGGTACTTATAATGATGCGGCTGATTTAGCGTATAAAATTGCGGTTGAAATGGGTTTCTATTTAGCTGGAGATTATGCGTTCCGTCTAGAAGGTGCAAAAACCGCTGCATTTGAAGCAATTGATCAAATGTTATTTCAAGTGCCAGATTATTTAGTTGTACCAATTGGTTGCGGAACTAACATTGGTGGATACTATAAAGGCTTTATGGACTACTACCGCCTTGGTCTAATTGATCGTTTACCGCGTATTATTGGAGTGCAAGCAACTGGTGCACAAGCCGTAGTTAATAGCTTTGAAGCAAAAAGCGATGTTATTGAAATTTTACCAAGCATTAACACCCTTGCCTCAGCAATCGCAGTGGCAAATCCAATTGATGGATTAAAAGCATTGGAAGCAATCAATAATACCAACGGTTATGCAGTAGCGGTTACCGACAATGAGATTTTGGCAGCACAGCATCGCATGGCTAAAGAAGAAGGTATTTTCGCTGAAAGCTCTGCAGCAGCTACTATCGCTGGTTTACAAAAATTAATTGATCAAGGTAAAATTGACGCACACAAAAAAGTAATGTGTATTCTAACTGGAGACGGTCTAAAAGATCCGCAAGTTGTACTAAAAGCCGCAATTAAGCCACCAACTATTTACCCACAAACTAAAGAGTTTTTTAGCTTATATCAAAATGGTTTCTTTGCGGGTAAGAGCATGGTTTTCGTTGAAAAAAGCGATGTGCTATTCACCAAAGAACCAACTAAAGCCGAAATCATTCGCGAATTACAAAATTTATTCTCAGCAACCTATGGCGATGATTATTTAGACAAGATTCAAATTTCATTGGCTAAAATGATTCAAAAAGGTAAAACGATCACTATTTCGGATTTCCAAGATAGTATTCAAAGCGTACTTGAGTCACCAAAACATACCCGCAGCGATGTCTTCTCAGTACTCGATTTCTTTGTCGATACCGCCAAAGATAAAAAAGCTAATGCTAATGTTCGAGTAAGTATTTCTGGGCAAGAATATGTCGGCAATGCAAATGGTACAGGTCCAGTTGATGCTGTAATTAAGGCACTTACTCATGCTTGTCGTGATACTTTACAGTTCAAACTTACCGACTATAAAGTAGAGATTCGTGGACAAGGAACTGATGCCAACGTATATGTAGAAATGAAATTACAACAAGATAGCCATAACTCAATTGGTAGCGGAACATCTCCCGATATAATCCAAGCATCAATTGAAGCCTTTGCCGAAGCTTATAACGGTTTTAACTAAAACATGTCTTTATACCAAATTTTACAGCAGGCAAAAAGTGAGGAAGATGTAAAAGATATTTACATTAAAGCGCTTGGTCTTAAGTCCTATACTAAAGGATTGATAGACATTCGCACTGATGAAGTTTGGTTTGAAGCAAAAGATACGGGTAAACATTCCAGCTATGCTATGTTTACCCAATTACTTCATTACGTTCAAGTTGCACTCAACCAAGGTGAAAACCTGCCACCCTTTTTAGCGGTAATTGACACCGAAAAAGCAGCCATCATGAAAACTGCTGATGTTTTGCCTTTTCTTAAGAAAAAAACTATAAAGTGGGGTAAATCTGCCAGCCAATATACTCCCGAGGCACTTGCTGAAATTTCTGCTTATATCGGTACTCATTTTGTATCATTTAAGATTGAAACTCATGCCGAAGAATTTATCAGCACTGTAAAAAATGCGATTAAATCTGGTGATATTATCCGTACTCAAATTACCCCTGATAATCTGAAACAAGTTTTTGATAAATGGGTAGTTATGATTGGGCGCGAAATAGTTGGTGTAAGAGAAGAAGACTATGACCTGCTCTTTTTTGCCGATATCATGCACGATGGCACAGTTTCTACTCATGCCAATTTACCTGCAGAATTATTACACAAAAACGGTGCTCCAGTTTTTAGCCTAGCTGGCAAAAATTTTGAGCTAGGTAATAAAGAAGGTTACCGTCGCTTTTGGGCAATTTACCACAAACCACCTAAGGCAGAATATCGTGATTACTTACTGGAACGCCGCGATAGCTTAATTCCATTGGATGAACGCAGTTTTAAAGGCGCATATTACACTCCACTAGCCGTAGTTGATAAAGCCTATGACAAATTAGCTGAAACGTTGGGTAAAAATTGGCAAAAAGACTATGTCGTCTGGGATATGTGCTGCGGAGTCGGTAATCTTGAGGTAAAACATAGTAACCCACGTAATATTTATATGTCAACTCTCGATGGGGCTGATATAGATGTAATGAAAGCTACTAAAACCTGCGTTGCCGCAACTCGATTTCAATATGACTATCTCAATGATGACATTACTGATGATGGTAAAATTGATTACAGCCTTACCAATAAAGTGCCAGAGGGTTTACGTAAAGCTATTGCTGAAGGCAAAAAGATATTGGTTTTAATTAATCCTCCGTATGCTGAAGCAGCTAACTCACTAGGAAATGAAGGTAAAACCAACGTAGCAAAAACTAAAATTGGCTTATTGATGAATAACAATGATTATGGTTACGCTGCTCGTGAATTATTTGTACAGTTTGTCGCTCGGATTGCTCAAGAAATTCCAAATGCAACATTGGCAATGTTTAGCACATTGAAATATGTTAATGCTCCAAATTTTGAGAAATTTAGAGAAAATTGGAGTGCCAAATATTTAAGTGGCTTTATTGTCCATAGTAAAGTATTTGATGGCTTAAAAGGTAATTTCCCGATTGGATTTTTAATTTGGAGTACAAATAATAACTCTATAACTAAAACGCCGATTACAGGAATAAGTTGTGAAATCCTAGATAAAAAAGCAGACCCTATTGGCGAGAAGAATTTTTATTCTTTACCAACTAAAGATTTTTTAAGTGAATGGGTTCCACGCCTTAAAAAGAATGATATTGATGTTATTCCATTAATCAATGCCGTTACACCAACAACAAAAACCGAACATGTTAGAAATACTAGATGGTCTCTAAATGCAATAGCACATCTGTTCTGCAATGGAAATGACCTCCAAAATGCAGGCACAATGACAGCTATATTTTCTTCAGTTCATTCAATTGGACATGCTGGAGGATATTTCATAACTCCTGATAATCTATGGCAAGCATCCATCGTATTCTCAGTTCGTCGCCTAATCAAACCAACATGGATTAACGATCGTGATCAGTTTTTACAACCATCCAGCGAGTTATCCGACGAGTTCAAAAGTGATTGTTTGATTTGGATGCTGTTTAATGGTAGTAATTTAACCGCTAGTGCTAATGATTTAGAATGGAATAATCGCAAGTGGTCAATTGTTAATCATTTCATTCCTTATACCGAAAATGAAGTTGGTGCACCTGAGCGTTTTGAATCTGATTTTATGGTGCAATATTTAGCTGATAAGCAATTATCACTCGAAGCAGTTGCAGTACTTGATACTGGGCGTGAATTATGGCGTGCTTATTTTACACAAACCGATGAACGTAGTGTACGTGATGAACTAAAACTAAATCGTGCTGATGTAGGCTGGTATCAAATCCGTAAAGCATTACAAGCGCGGAATAAAAATAGTGATTCTATCCCTACTGATTTTACAGCATTTGAGTTAGCTTATGCTAAACTCACTGATAAATTACGTCCTTTAGTTTATGAATATGGCTTTCTCCGTGAGTAAATACAATTATGAACTCACTACGTTCACAATTGAACTGGACACAATATCGCACGTTATTACAGATAGATGGCAGCTGAAAACGTGAATATTATGAACTCGAAGCAATAAAAAAATGCTTGAACAGCGCGCGAGCTGAAGCGCCAGTATAAACTATATTCACCCTCTGAAAGCCAATTACTGAAAGAACTTAAAAAAGAATTGGAAGATTTAAAAACTGAATAATCGAAAAGCTAGGAAATATACTCAAACTGATTCGAACACACGCGTGTGGAAATACTAGTAGGCGATTTATGACGAAGCCTACGCGTAGTAGGTGAGGAATGAATCAACGACCTAGGATGATGAATCGGACTGAGTATAGAACTTTGGGGATAATCAAAACTAACATTATTAATTTTTTATAGGAACACACTATGACACAAAAACTAAACAAATACAGCGGAATAATCACCCAAGATATTTCGCAAGGCGCATCACAGGCTATGCTTTATGCAACTGGCTTAAAAGAGACCGATATGGCTAAGGCCCAAATTGGGATTGGTAGCGTATGGTACGAAGGTAACCCATGCAATATGCATTTATTAACTCTGGCAGAAGAAGTTAAAAAAGGTGTAGTTGATGCTGGTTTAGTTGGTATGCGTTTTAATACAGTTGGCGTAAGCGATGGTATTTCAATGGGTACCAATGGTATGCGCTTTTCACTACAATCACGTGAAGTTATTGCTGATTCAATTGAAACTATTATGGGCGCGCAATGGTATGATGGCTTGATTACCCTACCTGGCTGTGATAAAAATATGCCCGGTTGTGTAATGGCTATGTCACGCCTTAACCGCCCAAGTATTATGATTTATGGTGGTACGATCAAAGCTGGTGAATACCATGGCAAAATCTTAGATATCGTGTCAGCATTCCAAGCTTATGGTGAATATTTAACTGGTAAAATCAGCGAAGAAGAGCGTCAAGGAATTGTACGTCACGCTTGCCCAGGTGCTGGAGCATGTGGTGGAATGTATACGGCTAACACAATGGCATGTGCGATTGAAGCATTGGGAATGTCATTACCGTATAGTTCATCAATTGCAGCAACCCATCCAGCCAAACTAGCCGAATGTTACCATGCAGGTACTGCTCTAAAAAATCTACTAGAAAAAGATATCAAACCAAGCGATATCCTAACTAAAAAATCTTTTGAAAACGCCTTTACTTTAGTAACAGTATTGGGTGGCTCAACTAATGCGGTATTACACCTAATCGCAATGGCGCGTACTGCTGGAGTTGACTTTACGCTAGCAGACATCCAAAAAATCAGTGATAAGACTCCAATGTTAGCTGATTTCAAACCAAGTGGTAAATACGTGATGGATGATTTACACGCTCTAGGTGGTACGCCTGCAGTGTTAAAATTACTTTTAGAACATGGAATGATTCATGGTGACTGCTTAACCGTAACAGGTAAAACTTTGGCTGAAAATTTGGCTACGTTACCAAGCTTACCAGCAGGTCAAGATTTGGTGCAACCATTTGATAAACCAATCAAAGCTGATGGGCATATCCAAATTTTATTTGGAAATTTGGCAACTGAAGGATCAGTAGCTAAAATCACGGGTAAAGAAGGAACTTATTTCAAAGGTCCAGCACGTTGCTTTGATACTGAAGAAGAGATGATTCACGCTTTGGAGAAAAAACAAATTCAAAAAGGCGATGTATTGGTAATTCGTTTCCAAGGTCCTAAAGGCGGTCCTGGTATGCCAGAAATGCTAAAACCAACCTCAGCAATCATGGGTGCTGGCTTGGGTAAAGATGTTGCTTTAATTACCGATGGACGTTTCTCGGGTGGTTCGCATGGCTTCATTATCGGACATATCACGCCTGAAGCACAAGTTGGTGGCAATATTGCCCTACTAAAAGATGGTGATATCATCGTGATTGATGCTGAGAAAAATACAATTGATGCTGAAATTAGTGATGCTGAATGGGCAAGTCGCCGTAGCGTATGGCAAGCGCCGGCTTACCGTTCAAATCGTGGTACTTTGTATAAATTCATCAAAAATGTACAATCTGCCAGCTTAGGTTGTGTGACTGACGAATAGTAAGAGAATTAAAATCTAACTCTCTTTCAAAAGCATAAGAGTAACAATGTTACTCTTATGCTTTTTTTAATATCTACACTACATCACTACCGACAAGCTAAATTTTTCATTAATCTAAAATATCTATACGCATGTTTAAAGGCATGAAAATAGTATAAATGAGACCACAATATCATGTGTAAAAAATTACTACACAAAGAAAAGAGTTTGCTATGAATCAAGCTAACTATAGTTTTACTACTTTATTGAGACAAATCTAGACCTAATAAAATAACTAATGTTTTTTACAGCAGACGTTAGATTAGTCTTTTATTATTGATTAATCCTGAAATAGCCAGAATTGATTTACCGTGCCATATTCCTTTTACACTGCATAGAAACTTCTATACCCACCAAGACTTATCGCGTAGAAAATACAAAGAATTTAAGATATAACTATGTCCGTAGACAAAATTGTGGGGGAGTAATATTTACTCCCCCACTCAGTTTAATTTCCTAAATATCCACCAGGAATATTAGCGGCATAACCATTTAGCCCTGATACACCTGATTCCATGTAAACGCCATATAAATAATTTTGATAAACCGTATCTGCCGTAGTTGTCGTAGAGTTAGGATACCGAGCATCTGTCCATGTAGCGCTAGTATTAAAGCCACCGGTTGAATTACGAGTAATATGAACAAATGATGCGTAAGAAACTCCAGAAACTTCACTACCTGCAGCTAAATTATAACCACCTGCTCCATCAGTTGTAATACCCTCAAAGTGAGTAATTGCCGCAGGTTGATTATTATGAGTATATTCCGTCCAGTTACTCAGTGCGTTAGTGCGTGAATTATAATCAGCTACAAATCCCAATCCAATGCCGCTACTATTTGTAGCACTATATCCACCTGCGATAGTATAACTCTCGCCACCATTCCACCAAACACCATAGATAGAGGTATAACGTGCAGATGGATACTCAACAGACTGATAAGAGTTAGTCGCTATATTATAAATGAACCCATTTCCAGCCGTTGTTCCCGATAGGTAGTTACCCACGATTATCCCGTGCATGATGCTATGCGGGTAGGTATTTCCAACGGGAAGATTACCTGGTACTTGTGACTCAGGAAATATCAAAGTTTGCCAATTATTTGCCTGCTGCGTATTGCTAACTGGACCATTATAATAGAAACCAAATGCATGACTTTCGCCAGATTCTGATGTGGTATAAGTACCAGTCAAAAGTACATTACCATTATCACCATTATCACCATTATCTGCACTATAGACATTGGTACCTGAAGTAGTAGCTCCAGTAGATGATGGATAATTATACGTATAGTACGTACCACCACCAGTCACACCACCAACATATAAAGTTCCATTACTCAAACCATTAACAACATAGCTTCCAGTAATATACACATTATTTGTAGTGCCAACCTGACGAATACCAGTTAATCCAGTAGTACCACCTGTTGGAAGACTACCGGTATAATTCATCTGTGAATATTGAATACTAGGAGTAGTAGGTGAGTTATTCGAAGAACTGCCACTTGAACACGCAGATAATAAAGATGCGCTAAGAATTGATAATAAAACAATATTACCTGATTTCATAATTAAAACCTCTCAATGAAATAAATATTAACTAGAGCTTATTCTAGCATACCTGCCCATCTAGCCTTACATCGCGAATAAAAAAATAGATTTTTATCCATTTAAAGCAATTACCACCAATAAAAACAGTATGATAAAATCCAACAAAAACATTTTAAGTCAATGTATAATGCACTTAAAATAAAAACCAATCAAAATATTAAACATTATGCGGCTGTAAAAAATTTTATGTTTAAATAACGCCAGATGCTATACTTTATCCTTTGAAATTATGACGATTTGTGATTATGAATAGACTTACCTTATTTTTAAATAAAACACCTAGCAAAGTAAAAGCAATACTGATATTTATACTAGGACTTAGCTGTGGATTAACCTTCCCGCCAATGGCACTCTCTTGGCTAATTTTCATAATTTTAGCCATCTTCATCTCAGGTTTAGAAAATAAACTTATTAAATATAGTTTTGCCTATGGTTATATTTTTTACCTTGGTGCTGGGATTTCCTTTATTGGGTCGTGGTTCAGTTATTATTTTCGTCTCCAGCTTGATTGTGGCTATCTGTTATCATATTCTCTAACTATGATTTTATGCCTCTATGGCGCACTATATTGTGGCATTATCAGCAGCATCTATACGCGAATAAAAGTAGATTCGAGGTTTTATAATCTAGTATTTCTTTTCCCCTCTTTATGGGTGTTAACTGAACTGATCCGTGGTACTTTCTTCCCGCGTTCATGGTATGCTCTAGGCTATACGCAAGTAAACAATCTGCTGTTTCGTGGCTATTTCCCCTTGTTTGGTATTTATGGCGTATCATGGCTGATCGTTGCAATCAGCGGATTTGCAGTATATTCATTTAGCAAAAAGAGTAAACGGGGGCTGGTTCAATTAATCAGTGGATTGATAATTTTCAGCGGATTATCACTGTTTCTGGCACAAATAAAATATACCACCACAACAGGAAAACCAATCAAAGTTGCTCTTCTACAGCCAAGTATTTTCTCAACCAAAAATTACACCTTTGTAACTCGTGATAGCCTCGAACAAGCATCGCAGCAATTGGTACAAAATAGTGATGCTGAACTTTTAGTGTTACCTGAGGCGGTGTTTGGTACCACTTATCGCTATTTAACTCCCGGATACCTTGAACAACTCAATCAAATTGTCGAATCAAAATCTGCAACTTTGATTGCTGGTGTAAACCTAGAAGATAGCTTTGGGAATAAATATACTGGTGATGTAGTCAGCAGTGATTGGAATCGAGCAGTCTATACCAAACATAATTTAGTACCTTTTGGTGAATATAATCCGCTTAAAAAGACACATCTAGCTTGGATATTGGGTGATGCAGCTGAACAAATAACGCAATATACTCCGGGTATTGCTATTCAATCACCATATCAATTTAAAGATCAAAAAATAGCGTTTAATATTTGCTACGAAAATACTATTAATGATTTTGTTGCTTTTGGTGCTAAAGATGCAACTATCATGCTAAACCAATCTGATTTATCATGGTATGGTCAAACAACAATGAAAAATGACTTCTTCCAATTCTCACAAGCCCGTGCACTGGAAAACCAAAAATATTTTCTGCAAGATGGTAACACTGGTGATACCGCATTTATTAATCGCGATGGACAAGTTGAATCAAGCATAGAAGCTTATACTGCTGGTGCAGCAATCGGAATGGTACAAGGTTATCAAGGTGCAACTCCATTTACCAGAGTTGGAAATGCACCGATTTGGATTTTATGCATTTTACTAATAATCTTGGCAATCTTTTTGCGTATTAAAGAAGTGAAACAGAATAAATACTCATCAATTAGGCCATAAGTATAAAATAAGTTAACTTCTTGAGATGGAGAATACAATTGAATTATGACGATATCTTTTTATTTGTCAAATTAATTAATATTGGGAGCTTTAGTGCTCTGGCAAAAGTTCTAAATACCAGTCAGGCAACGATATCTCGGAGAATCCAAAACCTTGAAAATCAGTTGCATTTGCAACTGATTAGGAGATACTCAAGGGGAATGCTTGGTATGACTCCTGATGGCGAAATTTTATATGCTCGATTCAGCGAACAAGAAAGAGTTTTAAGTAATGCTCTAAAAGAAGTTATTGATCGCCAAAGCATAGTTAAAGGGACTCTCAAAATTGCCATTCCACTATTACTTTATAATAAAGTCTTAACTCCATACATACATATTTTTCAGAAAAATTATCCAGATGCAAAACTGATTATCTCCTACGCAGCAGGCAGCGTTGATCTCTTAAAAGATAATTTTGATTTGGCTATCAGTAGCAGTCTGCCCGCATCACAAACAAATACCATAAAACTGCTGAATAGTTACCACTATAGACTTTATGCGACCAGTGAATATATTCTCAAATATGGGCAACCAAAAACGCCTGAAGATTTAATCCAGCATAAATTGATTGGTTCATCGATTAATACAGTAGAAAAATATTTAGTTATCGGACAATCTCTAGATAACCTTATTGATAAACATCTTGAAGCTACCAATATAAACAATAATAAGACGAGCGTAATTGACTACAACCCAAGCATCTGTATTTCAAATGCTTTTGCTAATATTGATATGGTCTATAATAATAACTATATTGTTAAAGCACTAGATCTATTCATGAGTAACGACCTAGCTCATGGAAAGGTACAATTAATTTTGCCAGAATACACATTTGGTAGTAGTAAATTTTATTTGATTCGAAATAATGGAATTCACAGCAAGCTGGAACAGGCATTTGTTGAATTCATCGAAGAGTCTTTCGCAAAATGCACCAGTGTTTGAGGAATATGAGAAATTAGAATGAAAAACATCAGCAACGTATATCTGAATCTCAGCAAATGGCTGATATTTATTATATTATTTGCAATAATTACAGCCTGCAGCAAGCCATATTTCACCAAACTATCCAGTGATAGTGTTATCTTGGCATTTGGCGATAGCTTAACCGCAGGTAATGGTACAAGTCTGGAAAATAGTTACCCAAGTGTGCTGAGTCAAATTTCTGGACATAAAGTAATCAATGCAGGAGTTTCGGGCGAAACCACTGAACAAGGAGCGGCTCGCTTTGCGCGGGTGTTGCAGGAGACACATCCACAGCTGGTAATCTTAATGGAAGGTGGTAATGATATTTTGCGGAATATTAACCCGCAAGAAACAAAACGCAATTTAGAGAATATGATAAAACAAGCTCAACTGCAACAAGTACAGATCTTATTGGTCGGTATTCCAAGTAAAAGCCTATTTTCATCTCATGCTGAATTTTACGATGATTTAGCAAAACAATATAAGCTACTTCTGGATGACAACAGCATTGCTAAGCTCGAAAAATCACCAGAATATAAATCCGATGAAGTACACTTTAATCAGCAAGGCTATAAAGTACTTGCCGAACGATTTTATGCCTTACTCAAAAAAAACGGCGCGCTTTAAAAAAGGCGATAAAAATTACCGCCTCAAGATTAAGATTAAACTACAATATTAATCAGTTTATTAGGTACTACCACCATTTTTTTGATTGCCTGACCTTCAATAAATTTTTGTACATTGGCATTTTCTTTTGCCATCGCTTCAATTTCATCTTTAGTTAGAGATTTAGCAACCATGATTTTACCGCGGAGTTTACCATTAACCTGAATGACCATTTCAACTTCATCGACATCCAGTGCACTTTCATCAACCACTAGCCAAGCCTGTTCTAGAAGCTCAGACTCTGGACGCAACTCATTCCACAATGCATCACACACATGAGGAATTATTGGTGAAAGCATAATCACGACTGCTTCCAAAACTTCTTGACTTAACGCCCGACCATTTTCACCAGTAAAAGCAACTTTAGAGTATGAGTTTAACAATTCCATAATCGCTGCAATCGCAGTATTGAATTGTTTGCGAACACCCATATCATTGGTAACTTTAGCAATAGTTTGGTGTAATTGGGTACGTAGTTTTTTCTGTTCTGGAGTTAATTCACCAGAAGTGTAACGCGCAACAATTCCATATTGCTGATGTTCAAACACCATGCGCCACAAGCGACGAATAAAGCGATTGGAGCCTTCGACACCGCTTTCTGTCCATTCCAAAGTTAACTCTGGCGGAGCGGCAAACATAATAAACAAACGGGCGGTATCCGCACCAAAACGATTAATAATCGGATCAGGATCAATTCCATTATTTTTTGATTTAGACATTTTTTCAATGCCACCGTATTCAACTTCGCGTCCATCACCCTTGTAAGTTGCACGAAGTAAGTTACCCTTGGCATCTTTAACCACATCAATATCCATTGGGCTATACCAATCTTTAGAACCATTTGGATTTTGACGATAGAAAGTTTCAGCCAGTACCATACCCTGTGTCAAAAGGTTTTTGAACGGTTCATCACCATTTACCAAGCCTAAATCACGCAATGCTTTATAGAAGAAACGCGCATACAATAAATGTAAAATTGCATGTTCAATCCCTCCGACATATTGATCAACTGGTGCCCAATATTTCACCCGCTCATCAAGCATTTGCTCTTGATTATCCGCACAAGTATAACGTAGGAAATACCAACTCGAATCAACAAAAGTATCCATCGTGTCAGTTTCACGGCGCGCATCAGCACCACACTGTGGACAACGACAATTGACAAAATCAGGGTTTTTAGCCAGCGGATTACCACTACCATCCGGAATTAAATCTTCTGGTAAGCGTACTGGTAAATCAGCTTCGGGTACAGCAACATCACCACAATGTTCACAGTGAATAATCGGAATTGGACAACCCCAGTAGCGTTGACGCGAAATACCCCAATCACGCAAGCGGTAGTTTACTTTAACCTGCCCAATATTACGACTGGTAAGCTCTTCTTCAATCGCAGCAAAAACCTGCTCAAAATTCATGCCATCGAATTTGCCAGAGTTTACCAAAACTCCATAATCGGTATAAGCACGAACTTCAGGATCATAATTACTATCTCCATTTTGTGGTTTAATTACAACTTTTTTTGCTAGATTATATTTTGTCGCAAATTCAAAATCACGCTCATCATGTGCCGGAACAGCCATTACCGCACCAGTACCATAATTCATCAAGACATAATTAGCTACCCAAACTGGAACTTTTTCACCATTTAGAGGATTAGTCACATAAAGACCACTAAACATCCCAACTTTTTCAGCAGTTGCCAATTCAGCTTCAGACACGCCACCAGCCTTGCACTCATACATGAATTTAGCTAAGGCTGCATTATGATTAGCCGCTTCTTCAGCTAGCGGATGCTCAGCAGAGATTGCAACATAGGTAACACCCATCAAAGTATCTGGACGCGTGGTAAATACTGTTAGACCGTCAAAGCCATCACAACCAGCAAACTCAACTTCCATTCCGCGTGATTTACCAATCCAGTTGCGCTGCATCACTTTAACCTGATCTGGCCAGCCACCAAGCTGATCCAAATCAGCTAACAGCTGCTCGGCATATTTGGTAATCGCAAAGTAATACATTGGGATTTCTTTTTTAATAACCGTTGCACCACTGCGCCAGCCACGTCCATCAATCACCTGCTCATTTGCCAAGACCGTTTGATCTACCGGATCCCAGTTTACTGTACCATTTTTACGGTAAATAATCCCACTTTTGTATAATTGAATAAAAAACCATTGTTGATGACGGTAATAATCTGGACTACAAGTTGCTAGTTCACGCGCCCAGTCGATACTTAACCCCATATTTTCGAGCTGAGCTTTCATATTGGCGATATTTTGATAGGTCCACTCCGCTGGCGCAACTTTTGATTTCATTGCAGCATTTTCTGCTGGTAAACCAAAAGCATCCCAGCCAATCGGATGCACTACATTATAACCATTCATTTTATAAAAACGCGCCAACACATCGGTAATCGTATAATTACGCACATGTCCCATATGCAGTTTACCTGATGGATAAGGTAACATTGACATGCAATACATCTTAGGTTTTGGTGAAGATTCGTTTACTTCAAAGATTTTAGAATCGCGCCATTTGCTTTGGGCTTTTTTCTCGATATTATTATGAACGTAATTTTCTTGCATTATTGAGCTTTCCGTTGAATTTTAAATTTTTTAATCGTGTATTTTACCATGAAATACATACTAATTACTGCAGCTGTAACTTGTATCATAAACAATATTTCCGTCATAGTCCAAACAAATATAACACAGCGTATTACCACCAGTTGGGGAAGTTGGACTGTTCCAATTTACACAAGTACAATCGTTATGTCGTGCTGCAGCACTACCACATATAGGTGTAGCTCTTAGCCGATAAGAAGTCACAGATTCGGCTGCCGCAGGTTTGCTAGAACTAAAGCTAATATAATATTGTGACTCACCAGTTTCTGGTGCTACTTTATAAGGAAGTGTTGGCCAAGCTAAATTACTTGCAGTCACGCTACCTGAAGCACACTGAGGGTTTGCCACACTAGTGGTATCTTTTCCATAATTACCGCAAATCGCTTGATACTTTTCCATAAACTGAGCATCTTTTTGCAGAACAGTAGCAGCTGCCTTTGCATAAGATTTTTGAATATAATTCTCATAGCTGGGAATTGCCACAGCCGCCAAAACTGAGATCATTGCAACAATAATCATTAGCTCAATTATGGTAAACCCATTTTGAGTCTTAGATTTATAAAACATTCTCATTCTAATACCCATTATTGATCAACAATCCGGTGAAGGAGTGCTATGCAAAGGGTCAGGCGATCTAGGATCATTAGCACCACAATTCATATAGGTACAAGAAGCAGCACCAACCCCCGAACACCTGCCGATCCAACAATACACGGTCACACCGGCACCATCACAAAGGCCAGAGCAATCGCGTAGCACAATTGATCCCTGACATTTTGCCGAACAGGTATAATAAACACCAACTGGGCAACCATTTGGATACTGTGCAGGTGGAAAATGAGTTTCATCACAAACTGGGTAACCGCCATAATTACCATCAGAAAACTTCCCAGCCGAAAACTGAACATTAAAGCAATCCTCATGCGGCATGGTTAAAGCTGGCGTTGGAGCAGCTGCCGTGATACCACAATTAGCATCTGATGCTGGCCAAGTTATATTTCCTTGCCGGTCAATACAAATATTGCCATCGCTACCCTGAATATTACCTTGCGGTGTCGCCAAAATTGCATAACTCTGTGCATTGGGAGTAGATGGTACTAAACTCAAGGTATAAACAGTTCCTGAACTACCGCTGATGCTTTCTGCGAATAAGCTAGGCCATGCACCGCTTCCATTAGTATAGCGCCCGTTTTGCGCATAATACTGCTCCATTTTACTAGCTGCCGCAGTCAAAGAATGTTCGGCAAGCTGCCTATTTTCACGCACAATATAGTTTTGATAACTTATAATAGAAACGGTGGCAAGCACGGCCACAATCACAACCGCAATAAGTAATTCAATGAGCGTGAATCCACAATCAATTTTTTGACTATAGTTTATTTTTCTGGATTTCATTTTCTAATTCCTTATATTTAATACAACCAACGAACAGATAATGGAATTATATCCGAGGTACTTATTGTCGCACCGTTACGGGTAGTTATTACAAGGTACTCTTGCAATGTAACCCGTGTATTACCATTTTTACCAAATGCACGAACGGTTATTCGATAAAGCCTTCCAGAGGGCTGGTGAGCTAAATTCAAATCACCATTTTTATATACTACGAATATCGCTCCATTACTCTGTGTAATATTACCTCTCTCTTGCCCCGCGCCAGCAGTAATATTATCGGCAAGATTGGAACGCCCAATAAAATTAGGATTAAGCATCTCCATAATATAACGAGGTTGAGAACACAGCGAAGAATCGCCCGAAGTATAAACATGTGCATTTACAATACTTGAACGCCCATCAATTACTGGCACCATTCCTGATTCTGTATAACTATTACACGGTGCAACAACATTAGCAGAAGTATCAACCTTAAGCCAAGGTTGCCAAGCTTGCCCCAAGCTACTATAACACCATCCTGAACTCTCGCATGTATTATTTATGGTGACAACGTGTGATTCCTCATAAATACGTGCTGCAAAATCTTTATTTTCCATATTGTGTGTATAATCAAATGTTCTAACAGTAAATTCAGCATCCAATAATGCCATTTGTGCATAACTTTGTGCCATGAGGTAATCGACGTTGTTTGCCGCAGATTTTTGTTGAGTTACTACTACCTGATTTAACCCAGCCACTAATAGAACCATCATTGCCAAAGCTAAAAGCGTCATCGCCAAGGCAGTACCACCAGCAGATTTTTTATTAGTTTTCATCGCCACACGACACTATCTGATTCGGTTTGTATCAATTTTGCCATATTACTATCCACAGCCTGCGTTGAACTACCCGAAACACCTATAGTCACTGCACTTACTTGCCCAAAATAATCAAAACCGCTACCAGCCATTGCAGAAGTAGGAAGATAGCGATAACGACTGGCGGTACTTGGATAATTGTTAATATTCGCTGAAATCATATTAACCTTATACATAAAATTAATACTAGTTACCAAATTTGAAATTAATTTAGCCGTACTAAGACTACCATTAGCCTGCAAGGTTTTAACATAAAGCCCCTTTACTCCAGATTTAGTTGCAACAAAATAGTAACGGGTATAAAAATTAACTAACTGCATAGATGACGCATCAGGATCATATGACACGCTTCCAATTTCGGATTCAACCGCTACGGTCGGAGGAGAACCAGGACAACCTAAAGTTAATGGTGAAGAAAGGGTTGAACCCGAGGATAGCTTTAGTAAATAAGCATGATTTGCACTTGCCAACATATAACGTGAAGCAGATAAATCAAGCCCTTGATCAACAAAGCTGAGATCATCTAAGTAACTATTCGCAGGTGCTGTAACACAGCCTTGCTTAATTGTGGCTGTAGGTACGTATGCCACCTTGTCGCCACCATACTGTAGCCGTAAAACATCGCTGCCTGCAACCAAGGTAAGACCTGAATCCATATTAGCGGCTAAAGATGCAAAGTTTGACGCACTTCTTATTCCGACTGTTGACAAGTCAAAATTGCACCACTCGGCAGTACTGCAATTATTACTTGCGGAAGTGCTCTCCGCATATGCACTGGTATTTGATTGATCATGGAAACTAAAGCTGCCAAAAACCCCTGCATTTTGCACATCACGTTTAATCAAACCTAAGCTCATGCGAAGATTTTGATTAAGTTCTAACTGATTGGTATTAAACAAAAAATTACCATTAAGTGATGAAAATGAATCAATTATTACCGTAATTAAAGCAGCACTCATTGCTATGGCCACCATTAGTTCAACTATATTAAATCCAAGAGCTTTTTTCATCGCTGAGGTACTTTTAACATAACATAATTATTGTTACCTAGTCCTGACTCGGCATCCATATTATGCGCAGTCCAGACAATTTTGACTACCAAACTACCGTTACTGCAATTTGGCGAGGTAGTGGTTGGAACTCCCATAGCGCTATCCGCACAAACAATAGCATAAATATTACTCATTGGTAAATTCATGTTTGCCAAGCTTTGCTTCCATTGATAAAGTGCCCACTTGGCATATTGTTGATCATTACAATCATTACTCTGACAATTTGTGAGTCCACTGCTGGTTTTATCATCATTATAATTAGCTTCTTTATAGCAGCTAGCAGCACTACATGAAGCGCTATCATAACCAGCAATCACACTATTACTCGCTGTTGCAGCGGTATAATTAAGATGAGAGATCATTTGATTTACCACGCTACTGGCGGCCTGTGTCATCATTTGCTTAACTAAGGTTTGCTGTGAGCTTGCTAATGCACTTAGCTGTAAACGATAGATGCCTGCCCCAAGGCTTGCTATGATTGCTACTGCTATCATTACTTCCAGTATGGAAAACCCGCGGTATTTCAGCATAACGCGGTACTCCCATTATTCTGCCCAGTATAACTTTGGACACAAAAATAACCGTAGTTGTTTAGCAATAGAGTAACACTTTGGGTTTGACCAAATTTACTTTGACTAATGGTAAATGTCCAAGCTTCACTGCTACTTGCATCCGTAAGTAAACCCGTAGGTAACACCGTTAATCGATTTAGCGCTGTTCCAGCAGGTGATGTAGCAGCACTTACCGTTGCACCGCCATCAAAACGTAAGGCTTTTAATCGTTCACCACTATTATATCCACCACTGGAATCCAAATCGATATATGTCAAAATACCTTCTGACCATGAGTTGCCACTGGCGCAGCCATTTAAATATGAATTAGTTCCGTTATTAGTATCATATTCAGCAGCACAAATTATCAATGAACTGCCACTGCCACGCACGGCCTCTTCTTGTGCAAATCTTACTAACGCTTTAAGTTGTAAAACAGTCGCATCTTGGTTATGCACAAGAACAGAACTATAAACTATCGGTAATGACGCCGCAACCAAAATCCCAATAATTGACAATGTGATTACCATTTCGTAGATGGTATAACCAAGAGGTTTACTCTTGGTGGTGGATGAGCATAAATGATTGGTATTCATGGTTTAAGCAATAAAAAAAATGGAGGTATACAATATACCTCCATTTTAACATAGCTAAATATCAGTTATTACTTAACTTCAACTTTATGTTTAGCTTTAATACCATCAAAGAAAGCTTTAGTTCTTTCCATTTGGATTTGTTGTTTGATTTGATCTTTCATTTTATCGTAAGCAGGGAATGCAGTACCACCAGATTTAACATCATTTAATTTGATAATATGGTAACCAAATTGTGATTTAACTGGAGTAGTAGTATACTGACCTTTTTTCAAAGTTTTAATTGCTGCTGTAAATTCAGGAACATAATTAGAACCATCAGACCAACCTAATTCACCGCCATTAGTTTTTGAACCTGGATCAATTGAGTATTTTTTAGCTAAATCAGCAAATTTAGCACCTTTTTTCAATTGAGCTTCGATATCATTAGCTGTTTTTTGGTCTTTAACCAAGATATGAGAAACATCATATTGTTGTTGTTTAGCTGCATCAGCTTTCATTTGGTCATATTTAGCTTTTACTTGAGCGTCAGTAATTGGTTGTGCATTAGCTTTTTCTTGCATAATCTGAGCATAAATCATTGGTTTGATTTCGTTCAATTTAGCTTGGTAAGCAGCACTTTTATCTAAACCTTGAGCATTACCATCAGCCAAAATCGCTTGTTGCATACCGATAGAGTTTAGCATTTCTTGTTTGAACTGAGGATTGCTTAATTGTTGCGCAGCCATTGGATTTTTCTTCAATTGAGCCATCGCTTGATCAATAACTGCTTGGCTAACTGGTTTACCATCTACAAATACTGTTTCAGCCTGAGCAACCGCAACAAAAGCACTAGAAACCATCAAAATACGTAAAAAGTTTTTCATAGAAATCCTTAACGAAAACATTTAAATTAAAAAGAGTAAGTTTAAATTTGTAGTATTATACAACAAACAAACCCAAGAGGCAAATTTTTTTATAAGACATAATGTGACAAGTCTTCCGATGCCGCAGTTTCACCAAGTATATCAACCACATAACCACCATCAATCATCACATCAGTTTGTGTACCATGATCAAATAAGAGCTCTGCTAACAAGCGTTCGACTACTGTATACAAACGTCGAGCACCAATATTTTCAGTTTTTTCATTGACATTGAAGGCAATTTCTGCCATCTTAGCGATACCACTTTCGGAAAACTCAATTTTAACACCCTCAGTTGCCAGTAGTGCTTGATACTGCTGCGTCAAACTTGCATCCGTTTCGGTCAAAATTCGTTTAAAATCATCAATGGTTAGAGATTGTAACTCTACACGGATCGGAAAACGTCCTTGCAACTCAGGAAGTAGATCAGATGGTTTAGCAACGTGAAAGGCACCTGATGCTACAAACAAGATATGTTCAGTTTTTACCATCCCGTATTTGGTAGTAACAGTAGTTCCCTCAACCAAAGGCAACAAATCACGCTGTACCCCAGAACGGGAGACTTCTGCAGATCCTTGTCCACCTTTAATCGCAACTTTATCAATTTCATCAATAAAAACAATACCATTTTCTTCGACATTTTGCAATGCATTCTGCCTTAGTTCATCTTCATTAACTAGTTTGCCAGCCTCTTCATCCAAAACTACCTTATAAGCATCAACAACTTTCAGCTTGCGCTTACGTTTTTTACCCTCACCAGCACCATCAAACATTCCCTGTAATTGATTGGTTAGCTCTTCCATCCCCGGAGGTCCCATCAAGACTGCTTGAGTTTTGGGCTGAGTTACCTCAACTTCGATTTCTTTATCGTCAAGTTTACCATTACGAAGCATTTCTCTAAAGCGCTCACGCGTTGAATTAGTTTTATCTTCAGCATCACTTTCACTCACTGATTCACCAAAGGTATCTCGTGCGGGAGGTAGCAAAACATCCAAGATGCGATTTTCAGCGGCGAGTTTGGCTTTATCACGATTTTGAGCGCGTTCATATTCGCGAGCGTCCTTAACTGCAACTTCAACTAAATCGCGAATAATTGAATCAACATCTTTACCGACATAACCCACCTCAGTGAATTTAGTTGCTTCCACTTTGATAAATGGAGCATTGGCAAGCTTGGCTAAGCGACGGGCAATCTCAGTCTTACCAACTCCGGTTGGACCAATCATTAAAATATTTTTAGGTGTAATTTCGCTTCTCAGTGGCTCGGCAACCTTTTGACGGCGAATCCGATTACGTAGTGCAATCGCAACTGCTTTTTTAGCATCATTCTGACCGATAATATGTTTATCCAGTTCAGCAACTATTTCACGTGGAGTTAAATTCATAAGATTACCTTAATTATAAAATAAATGAGATTTAACCGATACATGGGGATAATCCACTTTATTTCAAGAGAGCATAATAATTAAAAAATTCCATCATGATTATTGAGAATAGAAGCGTTGGCAAAACTGGAGAAAGGCATAAAGCGAATAGAATTACTTGTTACTAAAACACAATAAAAAATGAGCAGCTATTAGCTGCTCATTTTTAGATTTAGACTACTTAGTATGAGTTATTTATTTAACTCAGTTTTCATCGCATTGATTAGTGACATCGTTGGATTATCAACGGCATCACCATCAATTTCCCAAACCATTACTCCACCATAACCATTCGCTTTTACTTTCTGAGTTTTGAAAGTTGCAGTTGCAACATTATCATAAGTCAAAAAGATATTTCCTTGTGGCGTAGATCCGTATGCCCATGGTTCTTGAGCTTGAGAACTTAACTGATTAAACGCAGTACTACCTTGATTCACAAAAGTCAGAGCTGCGATAGTTGCACCATTACTGTTACAAGCGGCTGAGTTAATGATACAGTTATACAAGAATACACCAGTTGCACCAGAGCTTGCATCATCATTGTCCCCACCAGGAACACCAGTTACAGTTTGGTATAATCCGTAGTTATTCAGACTCGCAACTTTCATCGAGCGACCGTAAGCAGGAACTCCCAATACAAGCTTGCTAGATGGAACACCGTAGCCAACATACGCATTCATAGCATCTTGAATGTCATAGTTAGTTGCCGCATGCGGACTATTTGTTTCCATTCCCCAAGGAGCTTGGAAATCACTAATCGCATCAAAAGCACCATGCATATCATAAGCCATTACATTGATGTTATCAACTAGACCAGCGATAGTTTTCCATGCGCCAGGTACTGCTGTTTCTGTTGCCTGAATTTTATCCAAACCAGCTACTACAGCAATAGTCAAACGATATTTTTTACCATCTTGTTGACTTGCAGTATTTAACGCATTACGTAGTGAAGTATAAAGTTTAATTTGTGCAGCAGCAGGAGCCACTGAATAATCAGACCACCACTCCCAGTCAATATCAATACCATCATAACCAGCAGCACGCATTGCAGCCACTGACTGTTTAGTAAAGTTCGCAATCGAAGCATCTGAAGATGTCAACTGTGCAAACATTGGAGCTGTAGTAGCACCAGCATTAGTCCAGCCACCAAATGAAAGAGTTGCATGCATGTATGGATACTGTAACATTGCTTTAGACAAAGTCGGCATTTCATTTTGATCAGCCCAAGCGTCTAATGATTTAACATCACCAGTTGCTGGATTAAATCCAATAAAAGCATAGAGAACTTCGTTCATATTCGCAAATGGCACTTTGCTTAGCGGGAATTTTTTACCATAGCGCGCCCAATCAGGATAGTAACCAGAAATAATTTTGCCATTTCCTGGATCTTTACAGCTAGTTGAAGAACATGGCTGTGTAATATTTAAAGTACTACCGTCAATACTAACACCGCTAACAATTCCATATTCAACACCAGATAGAACCGTTGCACCACCACTTAAACCACAACCAACAGCAAGATTTAGATAACCAGGAGTAACTTTGCCACTCCAATCAGTACTATCATTCGCTGTAACAGTAGTTTGATATGAGCTACCAACTGCTTTAGTTGTAGAAGTAACACCACCCCAAGTACTTGTAAAGCAATTACCTGCAACTGTCGGAGCAAAGTTAGTTGTTATCACTGCTGTTTTTGGATTTACAATTGTTGTGTTTTGCGTGATAGTCACTGTCGCACCCGCTCCACCTTGATATCCTGCAGTGTAATCATAATTGTTGGCAGAAACTGGTTTAGCAGCAAAAGCTGCATTAACAGTTTGAGCCGCATCAACAACACCAGCATTAGTAATCGGATTAGTTACATAACTATTACCACTAGCCGCTACCGAAGTACCTAGATTTAAGCCACTTTCAATTTTATACACTGGGCTGCTATTCGCCAAACCAGTATAATTTACATAACTGTATTTATTTGCCGCATCAGTGAATGTTACTCCAGCTGTATCTCCACTTGACATACCACTAATTGCAACAGTTAGATTTTTCTTAGCTATAGTCGAAGCTTTCATCGGAATTGCCAGACTTGTAGTTTGTGCTTTGCTAATAGTTAACGTTGGTAAACCACTCTCTACATAGTATAAACCTTGCAATGGATCAGCAATACCTGTAGTCATTTTCACTACATAAGAATGAGTACTGTCACTTGTTGGTAAATCCTCTGTTGTGAATGAACCACCTTGTTTTACTGTATAAGTGTTTACTAATTGAGGTGATGCTTTAGTATTTAAAATCTGAACTTGTAAATTACCAGTATAGTTAGGAACTACATTTGCTAGATTAATTGTTGCTTTACCTGTAGTCACTGCTGCTGCATTATATTTGATAGTTACATTTGAAGTATTACCCGCAGTTATGCTTGGTGTTGCATTTGGTGTATAGGTAACTGTAGTACTTGCAATTGTTGAACCTGCAACTGTATAACTACCTGCATTTAAATTAGTAATCGGCTGCGTATAAGTTCCACCCAATGATGCTGTTGGTACCGTGAAGTTGGCAACACTAGTTCCAGCAGAATTAGTTACATTAACGCTCAAGCCATTACATGTAGTCGTTCCCGTACAACCTGCAGCACTTGTATCCACCACTATATTTAATGATCCAGTTGTAACTGGCGGTGGCGTCGGTGTTGGCGTCGGTGTAGGAGTAGGTGTTGGCGTCGGTGTTGGCGTCGGTGTTGGACTTGCTCCATTAATTGCAAAACTGCTTTGTGCCGTTGCATTATCAAAAGTATTACCTGTTAAATTAATTCCACCTTGAAAAGTAATCGTTTGACCCGCAGTAATAATTGGCTTGCTATTTCCTGCTACCACATTGGCGATTTGTTGATTGCCGTTACCTGCAGTAAAAGCTAATTTATAATCAGTACCATTGATCCACCAGTTATTCAAGGTACCTACAGCTACTGCATTACCTTTACTATCTTGAGATGTAAAACTAATTGTTTGACCTGCAAGGCTTTGTTCATCCTTACACGTATTCTTTATATCTACTGTACCGCTTACATACCACGCTGATGTTCCAGAGAAGTTTACACTTCCGCTCAAACAGCTATTGCTACTAAATAAGCTTGGTGCATTTTTAGCGCTAATCGCTGCACCAGTTAAGCTTTGTCCGCCACCTGTAGCACTGCTATTACTTCCGCCACCACAGGCTGCTACTAAAAGGCTGCTTCCAGCTGCAATTGATACCGCCAGAATATTTAATTTGTGTTGTTTTCTCATTTAGTTTTCCTCTCTAACTTCTTATTATCTATTGTGTTATGTACTTATTTAACGCACATTTTACCAATAAGTAACGCATTGTACCAAAGCAGGTATTCTTTGTATATAGTCATTTTTGTATAACTATTATACATTTTTGTATAAATAATCATTATTTTACTTCTTGCTACATGACAGAAATTAATTTTTTGCATTTTACCTCCATCGGTAAGTAA